>CALCRR010000300.1 GCA_937894495.1 uncultured Ruminococcus sp.
TTACCATAGCAGGACGTGTCATATCGAACTCGGCGCCGATATTTTTTATGTTGTCATCATAGGTGCGCTCCCTTATGGCGCGGAGAGTCTGCGGATAGCTTTCTTTTTTCAGCTCCCCACGGGAGGGGTCGGTCTCTGATACTGCCGCATCGGGGAGGATAAACTGCATATTATCCAGCTTTCTGAGCAAGGCATTTCTACCCTCCTGTGTCAGCCAGTCCGCATCGCCGATAAGCTCACGGTAGCTTTCTTTTAACTTCTCGTACATTTCACGCACAGCGGCGTCCGTTTCATCGGTGTAGTATTTTTCGGCATACAGTGCGCTCAGGTCATTACAGAAGAACAGATTTGATGCAATGGTATTGACACACACGTAATACTCCTTTTCCTCGCCGCTGCCGTAAGCCGAAAGGCTGTCTGCCTCGGTGCTTAAAAACTCCATATTTGCCGTCACCAGCTCGGAAATAAGTATCGTTTTCCAGATTTCAAGGTTATCCTGTGTCATAAGCTCGTTCAGCTTTTCAAGCTGTCCTCTGTCCTTGATATACCAGCCGCCGTAGGTGTTTTCATCAAGCCCGAAGAAGAGCTTTATCACGCTTGTATCAAGGTTTGAAAAAATGCCCTTCATATCCTCCTCGCTGATAAATTCAAACGCCGCAAAGGGGTTAGCCGCTTTGCCTGCCGAAAAATCGGTGCTTTGGGCGATATCCAGCGCAAGATATACAGCCTGCTCTGCCTTGCCGTCAGCGGTGTCCTTATCATACCCCACCGACATCAGCATATCTCTCAGGTAGTTTTTCATGCTGATACACCCATCGTCGCTGTCGGATATATCCGCATATGAAGCGCCGCACATTCCTTTGCTCTGGTCTATCAGCAAAGTGTATTCGCCCGATTTAAAATAATTCTGCTTTACCATTGGCACAAAGGGTGTATTCGCCCCGTAGGAACGGTACAGCTCTTTCCAGAGCTTAATAAGCTCGCCGATACTGCTGACACTCTTTATCTCATCGCACAGGCTGAGTATCTCCGAATAGACTGCCCCGTTATCATCAAAAGCCATTGCCTGGTTGTAGACATTTTTTATCATGTATTCTGCACTTCCGGGCTCATATTCCTCCTCAGATGTAACGATATCGCTTATAAGCCCGAGGAGTTCCTGCACTGTCTGTGCATCGACTTTTTCAAAAGTGCCCCAGGTCATCTCACCGTATGCAGGCACGGTAGTGAGCAGGTCCTCTGCGTTGATATAGCCGTAAAAATCGTCCTGCGGACGTATCGCTGATACATCGAGCGCTTCATGGGCAGCAGGCTGGTCGGTGGAAGCTTCCTTTGCGCTCTCTGAGGTACAGCCGCACAGCATACCGCTCATAACGGCAAATGCTGTGATAAATGATATTATCTTATGGTTTTTCTTCACTTTCAAAACACCCTCTTGTATTGTTTTTCTCTTTGATAGCTGTATTATAATACCTCACCCTTAACTGAATGATCGCCGAACATTAACTGAACATTAAATTTTTGCAGGGTAAACAAAAACACCCGACAGGTATCTCTCCCGTCGGGTGCTGATATGTTTGAATTATCAGTTATTTTTCAGTGTTTGTTATCCTTATCTTGCCTTAAAAAACCATACTTTTATGATCTGCTCAGCCTTTAATTCCCAGAAAGTCGCCTGCACAAATCTTCCTTTTATGAACCATTTATTATCAAAAGGCTCAATATCAAATATCGTCTGCCATGAGTCGGTGATAGCTTTATTTTTATTGTCATCAGATAATTTATCAAACCACTTCATATCACGATCATAATCCTTTTTGCAAGTGGCTTTGCTGAGATACCAATTACCCAGTACAAAATGCCAAAGCTCCTCATCAGACAAGACCACTTGTTCATCAGGAATATCTATCTCCATACAGACCATCTGCTCGCCTTTTCTTCCATATTCTGCCCTTCTGAGGTCAGGTTTTTTGTGCTGCGAATAATGGATATACCATGCCCATACCGGATATTTAATTCCGTTTGGCGGCTGACCAATTCTTTTCTTCATTTCATCAACAAGCCAGTCATAGGAAGGCTTATAATCATATATCCAGGCATCTTCTTCTATTTTGGATCCATCAAAATGAAAATATCCGTCCTGCATTATCTGCTCATACAGTTCTGCAGGCTGCATTGTCCATAAAATCATATTAGATATTTTATCCTTTCACTGCATGGTCACAAATTGAATTTCGGTCAATGCTTTCTATCCCTCGATCATTTCAGTAATAACCAGACTGTCGGGCTCGGCATGACAAGGGAAAAACAGCACCTTGACTCCTGCGGCTTTTGCTTCATCAAGAGCCTTGCCGAATTCGGGGTGGGTGGCTGTGTTGGCATAAACCTTGCGCACTCCGTCCATTTGTATCACAAAGCCGATGGCGGCATTATAGCTATCAGCCCTTGCCTTTATCAGCTCACGGATATGCTTGACGCCGCGCTGGGTGGGAGCGTCAGGGAAATACCCTGCGCCGTCTGTTTCGAGAGTACAGCCCTTGACCTCCAGCAGGTACTTTTCGCCGCCGCGCTCCATATAAAAATCTATCCGCGACTCGCCGTATGTAAACTCGGGAACTATCCTGTCAAACCCCTGACTATCCAGCCATTCACGCATGACCTTGTTGGGCGCCTGACTGTCGATATTGAAAAGAATACCTGTGTTTTTGCAAACAGCAACAAGGTCATATTTTGTCTTTCGGTCTGGGGTCCCTGGAGCCGTCAGCCACACCTCGCAGCCGGGTATCAGCAGCTCCTTGCACCTGCCTGTATTCTTCACATGGACAGTCTCTCTTCTGCCGCCTATCTCGACCTCTGCAATAAAGCGGTTGGGTCGGGAGATGAACTTTGCTTTTGTTATATTTGGGTATTTCAAATTATCACCTGAGTTTCAAGACAGTGTGGAACTAATATTCTGTGTATTACCGAAATAGTCTGTAATAATATTTTTCGGCTTTTCAATTAGTTCAACATTAAGGCAACACCGCACAACCACCGGCTAACGCCTATGCACGTCATCTGCTTGCATATATCATGCTTTACTCATGATCTCTCCACCAGCGCTCATGATAGTCTGCCGAGTTATTCAGCGACATAGTCTCGCAAAGCCTTGGGGTTATCACTTCTATGCCCTTTTCCTCGCAGGCTGCTGTTATGCGCTCCGGCGAGTCGTCCCAGCCGTGGCTTGATAGCACAAAGGCTCCCCAGTGTATGGGCATCACCGCCTTTGTGTGGAGCGTTTCGGCAGCCAGGGCGCTTTCCTCGGGGAACATATGCCAGTAGTGCCAGTTTATGCTGTACTGACCGCTGTCGGGCATGAACAGGTCAAAGTCACCGAAGCGCTTGTATATCTCCTCAAAATGTGCGCCGTAGCCTGTGTCGCTGCTTTCAAGTATCTGATGATATTCGTCCTTGAGCACCCAGGAGCATAAAAGTGTGGTCTGCTGGTTATCAAGCGCTCTTCCAGATTTGTGGTTGGCCGGTGTGCAGCATATCTCTAAGCCGTCAAGGTCGAAGCTCTCCCACCAGGCGAGGTTAGTCACCTTGCTGTCGTCCTCTATCCAGCGGGTTATGTGCTTATCTATACCCAGGGGGACTATGTAGTGCCCGGTCTTGCTTTCCAGCGCCTTAATGGTGTCCATATCAAGGTGGTCGTAATGGTCGTGGGTGATAAGTACAGCGTCGATCTCGGGCAGGTCATCGACCGTTACCGAGGGCTCTGTAAACCTTGCAGGACCAGCCCACTGCACAGGCGATGAACGCTTGCTGAAAACGGGGTCGATCAGAATATTCCTGCCGTGCATTTGTATCAGCGATGATGAGTGACCGAGCCACGTTACCGTAACATCGTCATCTGCCGCCTTTGTAAGATCGGGAGTTTCGATGGGCAGATCGTCCTTCGGCACAGTGCCTTTTTTTGAAACTCTCTTATCCTCTGTTATGCCCGTGAGCTCCCACTCTGAGGGATAATTAAAATGCTTGCCGTCAAAATAGCCCTCGGCACGAGCGGCGTAATCCTCACGGTCTTTACTTGTGGGTCTGCCGCCGAAAACGGGATATGCACGCATAAAAACAAGCGCAAACACGATAATTGCAAGTATGATGATGACTATCCAAAGCAAAACTCTCACGACCTTGTGGTTTTTTAAAAAAGTTTTCATAGCTTATTCTCCAAGCAGCTGCATAATGCACTCATAAATAATATCATATATGCTGTGCATTTTAAAACTGATCTTCGCTTCATTCATAGCGTTCAGCTGTTTCTCGGTCGCTACCGAATAGGGGTAGACCCCGAAAAGGAACGGGAAGAAAACATAAATAAACCTTTCCCTGTCAATGCTCGGGAAGAATTTATCAAGGCAGCCCCTTACCGCATCGAGCGACTCCCCGTAAGCAAGCTTGAACTCTGTCAGCCGCTCCGCTCGGGAGTGCTCCTCCATATCGTAATGGTTCATAGCAAGCAGCTTCAACAGCTGCTGCCGCTTTTCAAGAGAGCTTGCCAGTGCTGCTGAAAGATCCTTGGCAGACATTGCTTTATTTTGCTTGGAAAGAGCCTTTACTTCCTCAGCCCACAGCTCATATTCACGCTGCATAAGTGCGAGGAAAATTTCTTCCTTTGTCTGAAAATAGTTGTAGATAGACGGTCTTGAAAAGCTGGTCTCAACGCTGATCTCTTTAAGAGTGATGTCCTTGAAGCTCATGGTCTTGTAGAGCTTCTCACAGGCATTAACTATTTCCTCTCGGCGTGAAGCCGTCAGCTCGGGGGAACCCTTTGGCATGATACTGCCTCCTTGCAAATATTCTGACATCGTGTCATTTCTGATATTATATCACCATTCTGACGTAATGTCAATACTCTATTTCAAATTTTAAGATTTTCAGCATTATTCACCAAAACGGTTTTTACGGCTTATGCAAAACATAAAATGTAAGCTAAGTGGTTCGGGTATTCTGACTTTGAGTCCAATAAATGCCGTAAATATGCGGCAGTCGGTCGGCTAAATACAAAGCAGGTGTAACAGTATGATGAAATTTAGCAATTTAAAAGATGTATTGGTTGACGATGAAACGATCTTGTTTTTCAATTCGGAGCATTGACCTTTGAAAATAAATATGCTATAATGTGGTTAGTTAACACTAACAGCGAGCTCTTTACCGCTCAGATCTAAAAGGCTTGCTATAAATTGAAAAAAGGGAGATAGTAATGGATAACAAAAAATACAGAAACGGAATGCTTTGGGGCATTATCGGCGCTGTGCTGACGCTGCTTGGCGATCTGCTGATAGGCGCAAACCCTGCCTCGGAGATAACTACAGGTTCGCAGATGGTGGATATGTTCATAGACGCCGCCGAAAACTCGGAGCTGCGAATGGTTATAGGCGCAATGCTGGGCGCTGTCGGCATACCCATAACTGCGCTGGGATATTATCAGCTTTATGAAAGGCTTTTCAAGCCCCTGGGCGGAGCTATGCCCTCGGTCTACAGGCTGGGAGTTTTCGCAACTGCCGTACTGGGCGGTGCAGGGGTACATCTGCCCTGCGCTGTGATACCTATGCTTTACAAATGGATAGCTCCCACAGACCCGAAGCTTGCAGTAAGCGTTGCGGAGCGCTATGCTGACCTGTTCATGATGCCGTCTATGGCGATATTCGGCGTGCTGCTGTTTACGGCTCTCATTTATCAGACTGTTATGGTATTAAAGGGAAAGACCCCATACAAAAAGCGTGCGGCGCTTTACAATATGGCGATAGGCGTGGCAGTGAGCTATATCCTCGCATGGGCGATAGGCAAAAATACAGTCGGCAACGGCATAGGCACGGGTGCTATAAGCATAGGGCATTTGTATATGTTCACGATGTTTTATGCAGATATGCCGAAGGAGTACCGATAAGATGTGCGAAGATAGCTCTGTATTTACACCCTTCCTTGATAGCAGTGATCAACATTTTATGTATTATAGCATACTTTCCCCTGCGAGTCAAACGTCCGCCGACCTGTTTAATAAGATTAAAGAACCATGTAAAAAAGGCTGCGAAGCAAATGCTTTGCAGCCTTAAAAACTATAGCTCAAAATAAACCTATGACAGATCAAGAGTACGGATATTCAGATCCTTTAGTTTTGATTGAAATTCACGAAACTCCCGACGCTGTTTCTTTTTTGAAAATATGCCTGTATTATCGAAGAAAATGTACAGCTTGATCAGCGGTGAGCTGAAAAGAAAATACGGACGCTCAGCAGTTATATCTCTTTCATATTCGGTAAGATCCTCCCAATAAAAAGCAGAGTGATCGCTGAATACTATCTGCTTGCTGTCAACGGATATGATATCAGAATATTTTTTCTCAAACGGAGTCCAGTATTTGAATTTATAACCATCTTCCGGCTCGCCAATGTCATATCCAAGCTTTTCGGACAATTTTGATTTTAATTCACCATACCATTTATCCCATATATCATCAGGCATTTCTCCGCTGATCTGTATTCCGCCGGGCTCAGAAGATGCACAAAGATCCACCTTTTCCCCTTTCCAGGAGGGGCAGCCGCCGTTTTCATATCCGCACCAGTAGTCCATTGAACTATAAACCTCTCCGATCATATCCCATATCTCTTTGGGTGCTGAGTAATGAATATTCAGACAAATGTCATGCGTCATAGTGTTTCAACTCCATTAAACTATTGCTGTTTTGAGCTTATCATATTATAGCACGCAGCAGCTCAACAGTCAACACAGTTTCGGCAATGGTAGAAAAATGCCGGCTGTACTTATAAATTCTTTCTCATTTTGATTACCTTCAATTAAATATTTACAAGTGCAAAGCTGACGGGTGTTTGACGCTCTGCATTTTATCGTTTATTAAATGTATTCTCTCCCATAAGGACAGAATAACGCACCTATGTGGGTTGACTTTTTCACCTGCTTATATTATAATTATATCACAAATAAAACCTCTGTCAAGTACGCAGGACAAGGTTATTTTTATATCTGCATGGAACAGCATTGTTACCAATGATATCCCTAAGCTATATATCTGCGCAAGCTGGGGTTTCAGGACACCGAAGAATTAAGAGATTTTCTGGAATGGTTCAGCAAATTGATGGACAAGAACAATATTGATCGGGATAAGTTCGGGAATACAGACAAGGATGAAAAAGAGCTCCGGCAGCAGGTCGATGATCTTGCAAAGGAGCGTGAAGATGTGCTTTACCCCTATGCCGAAAAAATGGGCAGCTGTGAGGTCGTTCTTCTGGGAGGAGAGCATGGAATATATGAACAGAGACCCGATGAATGCGGTGAGATCATAAAAACATTTATTGATGGTTTGGACGGCTGATCTGCTGCACCATAATATGATGTAATACGTCTTACTAAAATACAATACCAGGGCATTACGAAAAAAATCACAATTTGCCGGAAAGGAACAAAAGTGGACACTATAACAAAAATATTTGAACAGATCGACAGCGTGATGTACTACCCCATTCTGATAATCGTTATGACGCTGGCAGGCATTTACTTTACGGTGCTGACCAAGGGCGTTCAGGTGCGTCTTTTTCTTGAGTCTGTACGCCTTCTGATGGAGCCGCCCGAGGACAAGGCGCAGGTGTCGTCATTACAGGCAATGCTCGTCTCAACGGCGTCACGAGTGGGCACGGGAAACATCGTGGGAGTATCTACAGCAATATGCATAGGCGGTCCCGGCGCCTGCTTCTGGATGTGGGTGATGTGCATCGTGGGGGCATCATCGGCGTTCATCGAAAGCACCCTTGCCCAGATATACAAGAGAAAGGACGCAAACGGCGAGTGCTACGGTGGTCCTGCATACTACATAGAGAAAGCTCTTCATGCGCCTGTACTTGCAGGCATTTTCGCAATATTTCTAATAATGACCTACGCTGTGGGCTTCAACCTGCTTTGTTCCTACAATCTACAGTCTACCTTTGAGACCTACAGCTTTTATGATGCCAAGGTCACGCCCTGCATAGTCGGCGGCGTGCTGGCAGTCATCACAGGCTACTGCCTTCTCGGCGGAGGAAAACGCATCTTAAAGATAACCGGCAGCGTTGTTCCGGTAATGGGTATCCTGTATGTGCTTATTTCACTGATAGTGATAATTGCAAACATCACAAATGTTCCTGCAATGTTCACGATGATATTCAAGGACGCTTTTGATTTCAAAGCCATCTTCGGCGGAGTGGCAGGCTCATGCCTTATCTACGGCGTTAAGAGAGGTCTGTATTCTAACGAAGCAGGTGTGGGCTCAGCACCAAACGCATCTGCATCGGCAAAGGTGACACACCCTGCAAAGCAGGGGCTTGTACAGGTCCTCTCGGTCTACATAGACACACTGCTGCTTTGCACAGCAACGGCTCTTATGTGTCTCTCCAGCGGTGCTGTGCGCAGCGAGAAAACCGCAGGTGCGCCCTATGTACAGAACGCTATCTCAACCGTATTCGGCTCAATAGGTCCTGTATTCATCACACTTGCAATGGTGCTTTTTGCCTTTACCACACTTATCGGCAATCTGTATTATGTTGATAATGCGATAATTTATCTCAACCACAAAAAGAAGCCCTCAAAAAAATTTACCACAGGCTTTCATATAGTATGTGTTTTGGTAGTTTTTATCGGAGCGATAGTGCCTATGGACATAGCATGGGCAATGGCAGATATCACTATGGGAGGAATGACCCTTATAAACCTGCCCTCGTGTATGCTCCTCGGCAAGGTAGCTATAGGCACGCTGAAGGACTATGAAAAGCAGAAAAAAGCAGGCATAAAGCCCACATTCAAAGCCGCAGATATAGGGTTGAACGAGGAGGAGCTGGATTTCTGGAAATGATAGTCGGCGGAGCTGTTGTACCTGTCACATTATCCAGCAAAAACGCCCACTGCGATATAGCCGTTGTGACTGAGCCGTTCATGTGCTTTGGCGGACAGCGATGGTTTGATCATCGTATGTATAAATAATTATTTGCGAGTATTGGTCTTGTCTCTGACCTCTTCAATAGAATAGACCCCTTCTTTTTGCTGTGCAGTACAAGATAAAAATTAAGGCGGCTCGTTGCTTAGCCGCCGTTTTCATGTTATTTTCAAAATCCCAGATCGTCAAGCCATGTGCGGACGGTCTGTTTTGTATCGTCATTAAATTCCTGCGCTGTGCTTCCCCGCATATCTATCGCCGTCAGCACCTGTGCGCCTGTTGCGGTTGCTATACTGCTGTCAGTGCCCGAAAGTCCGCTGCCCTCATGGGTGCAGAAGGGTATCACTATTTTATCCGACCAGTCATAGCTCTCAATAAAGGTATAGACCGCCATCGGCATATCGCCCCACCATATGGGATATCCAAGGAACACGATGTCGTACTGTTCCATATTATCAACACTGCCCTTTATCTCGGGACGGGCGCCGTTCTCCTGCTCTTCCTTTGCAACGTCACAGCACTCGTCATAGCCTGTGGGGTAGGGCGTTACAGTCTCGATATGGAAGCTGTCTGCACCTGCTTCACTTGCAATATATTCCGCAATTATCTGCGTGTTGCCCACATCTATCGTGCCGACAGAATAGTTCTCATCAGCACGGGAGAAATATGCCACAAGGATATTTGTGCTGTTATCATCAGTCTCGGGCTGAGCTGCTTCGGTCTCCGCTGCCGTTGTTTCGGAAGCAGCTTCATCGGTTTTGGGAGCTTCAGTTTCGGCAGGCTTTTCCTCCGAAGCTTTAGTATTTGTTTCTTTCCTGTTCAGCTTTTCCTGCACAATGCTCTTGTCATTTTCTGCAACGCTGGGAGCTTCGGCAGGCTCGGAAGAACCGCAGGCGGTCATGGTCAGACCTATTACCAATACTGAAATAAATGAAAACAACCTTTTCACTTGACCTCACCTCCGTCAATTCGTTTTATTACCCTCGCCGGATTACCCACCGCAACACAGTTGTCGGGAATATCCTTCGTCACAACTGAACCCGTGCCGACTATGGCATTCTCGCCTATGGTCACGCCCGCGAGAATATTCACCCTTGCACCTATCCACGCATTCTTCTTGATGTATATTTCTTTCGTCTTGATGACGCGGATATTATTCGGCTCGTGGTTTACGGTGAACATCCCGACCTCCGGACCCAGCATAACGCCGTCCTCAATGGTGATAGTGCCGATGGACATAACAGTCAGCCCGTGATTTGCAAACACATTCTTTCCGAGAAAGACACGATTTGCACAGTCTATCTGAAATGGCGGAGTGAAGAAATTTCCGTCCTTCATCTGACCGTTCAGAAGCTCGTTTTCAAGCTCCATGATACGTGCTTTGTCGGAGGGGTCTGTTGAGTTTATCTGCCAGCAGATATGTCTGCACCTGTCCATTTCGCCGTGAGCTTCATGTTGGTATTTCTCGTCACGGATATCATAGGACTTGCCCTCTCGGAGCTCTTCAAATACTGTCATACTGCACCTCACTTTTCCGGCTGTAACGGTCCGTAGTAATAGCTTGAAGTCGCACCGCCGTCGATAAGTAATGTGGAGCCTGTGATAAATGCGCCCTTGTCGCTCATAAGCAGCTCCGCCACATTTGCGACTTCATCGGCAGTACCGGGACGACCTGCGGGGCACTTTGCAAACATATTCTTGTAAAAATCACCCCTCGGACCGTTGAACTCGTCAATAGCAAGGGGTGTAACAATAATTCCCGGCGCTATATCGTTGAGCCTTGCTCCCCTCTCGCCCCACTTGACGCACTCTGCCATAACTCGCTTTTCATTGCAGCGCTTTGCCATCTGATATGCGTGAAGAGTATCACGAATATTTTCGGGCTTTAGAATTTCGAGGTCAAGCAGCTCCTCGGTGGGAGTGGTGGCGAGAAGTCTGTCCTCTTCTGCGGTGAGCTGGGGCATTCTCCAACCCGACTGGCTGGAAATAGTAACTCCGCAGCCGCCCTTTGCGATGACCTTGCCAACTTCCTCCAACAGCACCGCTGTGCCGTAGAGGTCAACTTTGAGGATAGCTTCAATGGGAGCCTGCGAGGGTGAAACACCTGCACCGTTTACAAGATACTTTATCTCGCCGAACTCCTGCGCCTTTGCGATCATTGCAAGAATGCTCTCACGGCTGGACAGGTCCATTTCAAAGGGCTCAACGTCAAAGCCTGCATCGGTCATTACCTTTGCTATCGCCTTGCAGTTATCCATGCTCTTATCACCGAGGACTATCTTTTTGCCGAAGCCCACACGCCGTGCTATAGCCATGCTTATCTGTCCAGCGCCTGTGACACACATTACTTCTTTCATCTCATTCACCTCAAAATTGATTTTTCAGAATATCTATAAACTCGCCCGTGTGCTTAGATGGATTATCCGCCTTCATAAACGCGCAGTACCGCCTGATGATGGGCTTGCCGTTTCTTGTGAGCCTGACTGCCTTTGTGGTGGTCTGCACCACATCACCGCTACCCTCAATGGGCATATATCCCTTGCCCTGAATGACCTGCATAAGCGCATCGTCAATATATTCCGTAAAATATATCTCGCTCTGAAAGCCGAGATCGTTCAGGTAAAAGCTGCGCTCCGTCTCCTGCTGATCGGGGGTGGAAAGGAGTATCAGCGGTGTGTTTTTAAGGTCAGCGATATCCACCTCGTCAAGCTGAGCTATGGGGCTGTTCGATGAAATTTCTGCATAGTATTCACGTATATCCAGCACGATATTGATATACTCGTCCGAAAACGCACGGCGCTGGTCGTTCAGCACAATGTCTATCTCCCCTTTTCGGAGAAGTGTGTAGATCGCATCGTGATTGCCGTGGGTGACCTCGACTGTAACATCGGGGAATTTTGCAGTAAACTCGAAAACAGCAGAATTAAACTCCTTACCGCTGTAGCCTTTAAGCAGCCCCACTCGCAGCAGCTCGCCGCTGCCCCCCGATACCTTTTGCAGCTCACGGACGATATTATCATAGTCCGCCACCAGCACAAGACTTTTTTTGTAGAAAAATTCGCCTGCGGCTGTGAGGGTAAAGCTGCGCTTTTTGCGCTCAAGCAGAGCCACACCAAGCTCGTCCTCAAGCGCTTTAACCTGCTGTGATATCGCCGACTGCGAGATAAAATTCTCCTCAGCTGCTGCGGTAAAGCTGCCAAGCCGCACCACCGATTGAAAATATCTGATCTGTTTAAGCATATCCCACCTCAATATGTTGATGCCGAAGCAAGTGTAAAATACCACTCATTGTATTTTCTCACAAGCTGAAACCGCAGCTGCAGCCGCCAGGTATGCTTACCTCCGCCGAACACTGCTGCATTTACACGGCTCCTGCCCGTAAGTACGGCTGTATCTCCGTTTACCTCCGCCTGCATATCCTCATGACTTGCGGCGTAATAATTCAGCGTGCCGTCCATGATAGAATTAATATACACTTCCTTCGGCTGCCGCATACCCGTCATGTGTACAAGCACAAAGCTGTCATCGTGTACACGCTCCAGCTCCGCTTTATCCTTGTTTATCATGGCGGTGTACATATCTTTATAGAGCTTTATGATCTGTTCCTTGTCTGTCATTATCTCACACCCATATCGGTCATTGATATTATGCCGGTATCCTGCTGTCATCATTCAATGTGATGTATTCGATAGCTATGACTTCCGTTATTTTAGTTTTCCGTAATCCTCGTCAGAAACAGGTTCGCACCATTCCGTGCTGCCGTCCTCGCCCTCGATCTCAATTGCAAGGTGTGAGAACCAGCTGTCAGGCGCTGCACCGTGCCAGTGCTTTACATTTGCAGGGATATTCACCACATCTCCGGGATCAAGCTCTCTGGCTTCCTTGCCCCACTCCTGATAATATCCCCTGCCGCCGACACAGATCAGCATCTGACCGCCGCCGCTTTTCGCATGGTGGATATGCCAGTTATTGCGGCAGGCAGGCTCAAAGGTCACATTAAAAACAGAAAGCTGCTCCTTTGATACCTGCGCGAGATAGCTTTGTCCAACAAAGTAATCACCAAAGGGATTTGGCTCGCCTATAGGGAAAAATATCTCATTCTGAAACCTGTCCTTGTCGGTCAGCTCTACAGATTTTTCATTCCATACCTCTTTTGCAAGACCAAACACCGCCCAGGCGTGGGGCCAGCCTGCATAGAATGCAGTGTGTGTGATGATAGCAGCGATCTCTTTCTGAGATACCCCGTGGTTTTTGGCATTCATCAGGTGGAATTTAAGAGCATCGCTTGTTACTCCCTGTGACATAAGAGCCACCACTGTGATGATACTGCGGGTTTTAAGGTCAATATCGGTGTTGTTCCAGTTCTCACCGAAAAGAATATCATCATTGTAATGTGCAAATTCAGGTGCAAACTCACCGAGAGCATCTCTGCCTGCGGTCTGTACTATTTTCTCTGCCATAATATTACCTCCTCATATCGACTTTTTCGCCCATAAAGCGACCTTACTTTCAGAATTTGCGGACTCTGCACCGTGGATAGAAAGACCTGATCTGACAGCTGCACCCTTGCAGAGGTTCTTCAGATCACGTTCACTGGCGCCCATACCGCTGCCCTCGTTGGTGCAGAAGGGGATAATGGTCTTGCCTGTGAGATCATACTTTTCAAGCAGGGTGAACATACACATGGGCATGGTACCCCACCAGTTTGGATAGCCCACAAAGATCGTATCATAATCCTCAAAGTTATCGGGATAAGCTTTGATCTCAGGACGAGCCTTTGCACGAAGCTCTGCCTTTGCTTCCTCGATACAGGTCATGTAGCTGTCGGAATAGGGCTTGACTGTATCGACCTCGAACAGATCGCCGCCCACAGCGTTTTGAATAAACTCAGCAACACGCTCGGTATTGCCCTTAGAAATTGTTTTAAGTCCGCCGTTCCAGTAATTTTCACCCTTGCGGGAGTAGTAAACGATCAAGATCTTTGCCATAGTGATAACCTCCGATTTTTATTTTGTACTCTAATTATATCACGGTTTTTGAAATAAATCAATCTGTATTTCGGGGATATATGATAAGTTTTTCTTATTTATCAACAACAAGACTACTGAAAGATCTGGGCTGAGAGAAGGTTTTACGGAGTGTGGGGTTTTAGTATGGCAGCAACGGGGGCGATTTTGTACATTGCTATGGCAGACAATATCCTCTCGCCGAAAAATATCTTATTGTTGTACCGCATATTATGGGATATGGAAAAAGCAGCACATACCATTCCGCCGATGTTCTCTAAGCAGTTCAATAAACTCATTATGGAAACAGTAAAATAAGCATGATCTGTCATAACAACACACCCGATAGGAGACCTCTCCCGTCGGGTGATTTTTATGTGTTTCATAGTCTGCAAACCATCATTGAGCACAGCATTTGCTTTCCGGCTTTCCTTCTTATCACGCCACCTGTCGATGTCGCTTTTATAGAGCTGACATCTCATCGACGATAAGCTTTGTGCGCTCAGGACAAAAACGCTCATGTGAGAAAGTATGAAGCCGCTTACAGCGTTGCGTACCGGACTTGTTCAGACGGACGACTTCTGCGTTACAATACCCCTCAGCGGAACGTATAAGCCTCACAGCACCGCCCGACCCGGTGAAGCGTAAAAATAAAAGCCCTCAGAATACTCCAGGGGCTTGTTTTCGGCTGTTCAGTTGGCAACATCATAAATTATTCTGCTTATACTCCGTTCCCCAAGCCTGCATCGCATCAAGTATCGGGCGGAGGGTTTTGCCAAGCTCACTAAGCGAATACTCCACTCTCGGCGGGACCTCGGCATAGACGGTGCGTATCACGATACCGTCACTCTCCATTGACCGCAGGCTCTCGGTCAGCACCTTCTGGCTGATACCTTCGAGGGACTTTTGCAGCTCATTGAACCTCCACGGACGGACAAGCAGATTTCTCAGTATCAGCAGCTTCCACTTGTTGCCGATAAGCTGCACCGTAGTCGCAACGGGGCAGTCGGGCAGTTCTTTCTTTTTCAGCATAGTATACCTCCAATAGTTTCTAAAAGAATGTTACATTCATTATAGCATATTACAGTCAAAAAATCAAGCAGCAATTGCCGTTTACAAAATATTTACAAGTGCTACTGCTCCATTTAAACCGCCGTATTGCTCATTAGTTACTTTTTTGTAACTGAGAAACAAAAAAGTGCGTACTTGTGCGGTTTTGAGTTATCTGCTATACTTAAAACAACAGGAAAAAGATAGTTGTAAAAACGCCATAGATATGCTATAATAGTCGGAAAGGACGGTGAGGGCAATGATCATCAACACAGGTATGCGGACGGATATCCCTGCATTTTATTCCGAGTGGTTCGTAAACAGGATACGGGCTGGCTTTGTGCTGGTGCGCAACCCTTACCGCCCCGACCGGATCACACGTTATGAGCTGAACCCCGATGTGGTGGACTGCCTTGCTTTCTGCACGAAAAACCCTGCGCCGATGCTGAAATACCTTGACGAGCTGAAAGTGTATCATCAGAATTGGTTCGTCACGATCACCCCATACGGGACTGATGTTGAGCCGAATGTTCCGCAGAAAGAAAATGTTATGCGTGACTTCATAACACTATCAGAAACGCTTGGTGCGGACTGTGTGGGCTGGCGGTATGATCCGATATTCATTGACGGCACCTATACGCTCGAACGGCATATCAGCGACTTTGAACAGATGTGCAAAACACTTTCGGGATATACAAAAGTCTGTGTTATCAGCTTCATTGATCTATACGAAAAGGTCAAGCGGAACTTTCCGCAGGCTCGGGCTGTCACACAGCAGGAGCGCATCACCATTGGCAAGGCATTTGCTGAGATCGGAAGGCGTTATGGTATTACGATAAAAGCCTGTGCCGAGGGAGATGATCTCGCTTCATACGGTGTGGACTGCGGCGGCTGCATGACACAGCAGACCTTTGAAACAGCGATAGGCTCTAATTTGAAAGTTCCTAAACGCAAGTCGCAGAGGGCGGAATGTGCCTGCGTTCTCGGAACGGATATTGGTGCATACGACACCTGCGGACATCTCTGCCGCTATTGCTATGCAAACTATAATCATGAAAATGTCAGACGAAATATGCGGCTTCACGATCCTAATTCTCCCTTTCTTATGGGAAATTTGCAGGAGGGCGAGGTCATTCATCAGGCAAAGCAGGAAAGCTGGATAGATAATCAGATGACTTTATTCTGAAAAAGACAAGGGCGATAGCTTGCTTGTGTGCAAGTTATCGCCTTTGTTGCTGCCTATTAACCATTGGACCTGTTCCGAAGTCTTGCCGTACTTTTTACCGATGTTCATAAGCGTTTCATTCTCAAACAGACCGCCTCTGCCCTCGCCGAAGGGCGCCCACGCTTCACACTGTACGCCGTACTTGTCCATGTATTCCTTAGCGACCTTCTGCTGATTGAGGACGTGCGTCTCCACCTGATTTACCATCGGCACGATGTTTGCAAAGCTGGCGATGTCCACCAGTCTGTCGGGGTAGAAATTCGACACGCCTATCGCACGGAGAACGCCCTCGCTGTAAAGCTCCTCCAAAGCACGGTATGCACCGTAGTAATCCGCAAAAGGCTGGTGCAGGAGCATGAGGTCAAGATAGTCGGTTTTCAGCTTTTCAAGTGAGGTGTAGACCGACTTTTTGCACTCCTCATAGCCGTAATGCTCCACCCAGACTTTAGTGGTGAGGAAAATATCCTCACGCTTGATGCCCGACTTTGCGATAGCTGCGCCCACTTCTTCCTCGTTGAAGTAGCTCTGCGCCGTGTCGATCAGGCGGTAGCCTACCTCCAGTGCGTCGGACACGCACCTCTCGCATTCGTCCTTTGTGACCTGATACACGCCGTAGCCGAGCATTGGCATTTTGATCCCGTTGTTAAGCTGTACATATTCCATGATCATACCTCCGTGATATATCCCTGACTTTTCAGCCGGTTTATTGATCCATCAAGCGGCGTATCGTTTCGTTAAGGCAACACCGTACAACCATTGTACGTCAGATGCGCAGTCAGATTTTTTGTCAGAATGCATAAAGTTGACGCAGGCTTGCTGGCGCAAGTCAAGGAAACTTTGTGTATTATGACGGAAAATATGCAAGCAGATGGCGTGCAAAGGCGTTAGCCGGTGGTTGTGCGGTGTTGCCTTAAAGCCTTCCCCACCGTCGCACCGCCGCATTCATCTTTCTGTTATTATCATATCACAAAAAATGCCGTTTGGGAAGTTCCGATTAGTTATAAGGTTTTAACCTTTGGGTTATACCGGAATGTTCAGCTCTATCTCCATATTGATTTTGTTATTTATAGTATTTATGCTGTCTGCTGCTCCTGAACCTTCCTCATATCAACAGCAGCGGTATTACTAACGCAGTTGAGTTTGCAGTTTTTCAATGTGGGGTTGTTGAAGATATCTCTCTGCCCCTTGCAGAGCAGTCCCCTCGCCTGCGGTAAGAATTTATTTATGATCATTGACGAGAATTCAGAGAGAGAACAAAGCATTTGATACATTTTTTGAATTGCTTGACGAATACTTGCTGCATTAGATTTTCTTATTATTGGGTGAGATCACAGAAAGTGATGATATTGCTAACGAGCGCTGTAATAACTCAACAATTGTGATAATTTCAAGAAAAACCATTTTTACATATTGACAATTCCCGAAATGTGTAATATAATAAAGCTAACATCAGGAAAGAAGGTGCAAAAATGGATATAGATATGATAGAGATAAGCAAGGCGCTTTCAAACGAAACAAGGCTTAATATTCTTCGTTGGCTCAAAGACCCGGAGGGCAATTTCCCTCCGCAAGGCGGCTGTCTGAATGAGCCGGTGGACCTCAAGGGCGGTGTCTGTGTCAGCAGTATTCAGGCGAAAGCAAATCTTTCCCCGTCCACGGTATCGAATTACCTCGACACATTACAGAGGGCAGGACTTCTTCTCTCTGAGCGCCACGGCAAGTGGACATATTACCGCAGGAATGAGGAGACGATACAGCGCCTTGCGGAGTTTGTGGAAAATGAATTGTGATGGTGCGTTAAATAGGATCTTGGGGGAGCAGATCTTATTTCGCATAACTTACATAAATGGATCAAACTATATGGAGGAATGTAATCATGTGGTTAAAGATGAACCCGTGGGTATTACCCGCAATTTTCGGCAGTATAGGGCTTTTTTATCTTATAATGGGGTTAAGTTTGATGTTCGGGAAAAAGAAAAAAGACCACAGTGTATCCGGCGTTCCTTTATTTGGAGGTATCCATTTTTTAATAGCGGGTCTTATATCACCCTGCAAATGGCTTGCGTTTCTGTGTGTACTGGATTATGTTTTTATTGGAACGATATATAAATTGATATGTCCAAATGCATATAAAAGGGAAAATGATTTGATCGACGAACAAGACAAGCAGGAAGATACGAATAAATGACGTAAAGGCAATACCGGCACCTGAGCTGTAAGCCCATGCTTGCAGCTCATAAAACGAGCATATCAATTCGACAATACTAGAAATATGAAATAAATTTGAGCAGTCATTACGGTGTCCGCTCTATAAAAGCACATTTCATATCGAATATTATAGAATTGTCGGATAAATAAAATAAGGAGTGACAACTATGAAAAAAATGAAAGTCCCTACAAAACGAGGGGTACTGCTTGACGGTGTTCTGTTCGGCGGCAGTGCGGACACCGTGATGATAGCGATAACAGGCATACACGGCAATTTCTACTCAAATCCGTTTTACTACAACATCGGGAATACACTGAACGGCGGCGGTGTCGACTTTATCTATGCCCAGACAAATGATGCCTTCGGGCAGATCGAGACGATGAATGTCCGCACGGGTGAGACCGAGATAATCGGCTCATGGAACGAGCGCTTTGAATACACCGATGACGATATCGACGCATTTTTGACCTATGCGCAAAAGCTGGGCTACAAGCACATCATTCTCGCAGGTCATTCTCTCGGTGCGAATAAGGTCATTTACTATCTGTCCCGTCACCACGATGAGAGGGTGGAGAAATTTATTTTTTTAAGTCCCGCAAATCTCACGCATATGATGAGCGGAGTGACCGAACGGGAGAAAGAATATATCCGCTCTGAGGTCGAGAAAGGTCGGGGCGACAGACTTCTGCCGTTTTATTTCATGGGCTGGGTTGAGTGTATCGCCTATACTGCCTATGATTGGATCTCGGGTATGCTCAACAATGTCCATGTGGAGAGTGACGGTGATTTTTCGCAGGCGGAGAAGATCACTCACATGGGCGCTCTGCTGATCGGTACGCTTGACCGTTTCACCTACGGCGATCCGTCGGGGTTTCTCCGAAATATCAATGACCATATCCCGACAGCACAGCAGAACAAGCTGATCTTCATTGAGGGTACAGGTCACACCTATCAGCAGAAGGAACAGCAGCTTGCGGACATTCTGCTTGAAACGCTGAAAGAATGGGGGTATTGATATGCCGTTTATTTTATCAAAGGTGAGTACGCCGATAAGTGCGGAACAGGAAATAGCGCTCAAGTCGGGGCTTGGAAAGGCGATCTCACTTATCCCCGGCAAGAGTGAGGAATATCTGCTCTGCGAGTTTGAGGATAACTGCCGTCTGTGGCATCGGGGCGAACATGATGAGCCTATTGCCTACATCACGGTAAGCATTTTCGGGAATGAACCACACATCGGCAACGACCGTTTCTTTTCTGAGGTAACACGGCTGTATGGTGAAGTTCTCGGTATCCCTGCGGACAGGGTGTATATCAAGTATGACGATATTTCCGTGTGGGGCGTAAACGGTATGGCGATAGACCGCAGAGCGTGGAGGTAGCTATGGACAGACTGATAATAACAACATTTACCGATCCGATGATGGGACTGACTTACGAATGTGAGCCGATATACGACAAGCTGAAAGTGCGCTATCCGCAGATAGAATTCCGCTGGGTGATGAGCCTGCTTGTGCGTGATGTGAGCGACTTTATGCTCCCGAACGAAACAATAGAGCAGTACAACAAGCGGCTTGCAAGGATATACGAAAGTGAGCAGAGTATCGGCGGTCTGCCGATCAGTATGCCCGATCTGCACCTGTTTGACGAACAGCACCGCAGTTCACTTCCGCTGAATTTAGCGTACAAGGCGGCACAGCTTGCGGACGTAGACAGGGCTGACGAGTTTCTCAAAAATCTGCGTCACGCAACGATCGTTGATGTTCTGCCGACAACGCATTTTGATGAGATACTGAAAGTAGTCCACAGTACAGGCATTGATGAGGATAGATTTATTCAGCATTACAATGACGGCTCGGCAAAGGCGGAGCTTGAAAAAGACCTTGCTCTTGTAAGAGAGCTGAATATCCGCACCCTGCCTGCATACCTGATACGGTACGGAGAAAAAGCTGTCGTTGTACGCAGTTTAATAGACTTTGAGAATTTTGTAAGCATCATCGAACAATTAAAGGAGGACTGACTATGAAAACCATTTTTGACAATACCGAGATAAATGATCTGAAACTCAAAAACCGCCTTTTCCGCTCCGCTACATGGGAGGCTCTGGCAGACAGTGACGGTCACTTTGATGAGGAGATATATCACATCTATGACGAGCTTGCTGCCGGAGGTGTGGGCTGTATCATCAGCGGTTTTACCTCGGTCTATGATAATGACCACTACTTTGGCAGTATGGCACGGCTGTCAAATGACGGGCTTATCCCCGAACACAAGCGCCTGACCGATACCGTTCACGCTCATGGTGTACCTATCATCGCACAGATCGCTATGGGCGAATACAAGGGCAAAGAAATTGATGAGCTCTCCCCTGCCGATATTGATACTATCCGTGAGCTTTTCATCAAAGCCGCTGACAGGGCGGTTCAGGCAGGCTATGACGGTGTGCAGATACACGCCGCACATGGTTTCTTTCTCAGCAGATATATCAGTCCTGCACATAATCATCGGACAAATACTCCCGAAACGCTGATGATCGACATTGCAAAGGCTATCAGAGCCGATCACCCCGACCTGCATATCACCATGAAGATAAACTCCAGCGACTTTATGTATGACGGTCTTGACGAGAACGAAGCTATGCGTATCTGTCTTGCCTGTGCGCCTTTCCTTGACAGCATCGAGGTAAGCGGCAACGGCACATCAGTGGGCGGTATCAAGGCAGGCGTGAACGAAGCGTACTTTGAGAAATTTGCCCTTGCGCTTGCGGTAAAGGTGGATATCCCTGTGATACTTGTGGGCGGTCATCGAAGCATTAAGAATATGAACAAGGTGCTGAATGACGGCGGTATTGAGTACCTGTCGCTGTCCCGTCCGCTGATCCGTGAGCCTGATCTGATAAACCGTTGGCAGGGCGGAGACTGCTCACCTGCAAAGTGTGTGAGCTGCAATATGTGCTATCGCACGCCTGCACACAAATGCATTTACAAGCTGAGGGGAATTGATTGAAATGAAGGTCAGAGTAACTGTGAAAAGCGAGGTCAGCGGTGAGGTTTTTGAAAATGAAACCGTCGGCGAATACATGGCTCAGAATGGCGAACATCACCTTGCCTACAGCGAACTTTCGGGGAATATGATAACCAACAACTATCTGACGATAAGCACGGACTGTCTGCACATAAGGCGGGAGGGCGGCTTTGAGGGCGAGATGCTGTTTGACCCGCAGCTTGACACGGTCATGAAGTACAAAACGATCATGCTTGAATGCGGTTTTATGCTGCACACCTATGAGTATTCACTGACGGAGCATGAGAACGGTCTGACTATCGCTGTCCGTTACGGTCTGAATGACGGTAAGTTTGAGGAAATCAGCGGTCAGCAAATGATAACGATTGAGTTTACGTAAAAAAGAATATGATTATCCCTTTACCACACCATCTTCAAATTCACCTCAGCAAAGCCGCCAAAAGGTTTAAATAAGCGCTATTTCCGAGATTTCTGCGGTTGAATCTGTAGCAGAATTCCGCAGCATATAACGCTGTGTGTATCTTTTCGTTTCCATGGTATGTGCCGGCAATCACCGCTTTGAAGTTTGAGATCACTTTATGTGTCCAGTTCAGCTGACCGCTTGTTGTGTCATATGTCTCATAAACATGGAAATATTTTTGAGCCAAAGGCTTCTTGTAACTTCTTACGTTGTCGCTCTCGATTTTTGATCCTTGGTGGATATTATCTCGTGCAAATTTACCGACAGTAATACCTTTTAAATTCGGCACATCGGTCATTTTGAGGTACATAGGACAGCCCGATGCATTCTTCGATAAAGCAACAATTATTCTGGTCTTTTCGGTACCTCTGCCACGCTTTTTACCATGTGTGGGAGCGCCGAGATAGGTGTCATCAAGCTCAACTATACCATCGAGCAAATAACGTTCCTCACGGCATTTCATGGCTTTTCTTATTCGGTGCAGAACGTACCAGGCAGTCTTGTAAGTAACCCCAAAATTCCTCATCAATGTGACAGCTGAAATGCCGCTTTTGTTGCTCATGACCAAAAAAGCGGTGACTATCGAAAGTTTGAGCGGAAGATGGGTCTTATGCATAAAAGTGCCATTCGTAGCCGAAATGTCAGCCTTGCAGGACTTGCAGCGCAGCAGGTGACGAGTTTTGATCTTGCGGTACTCAGAACTTCCGCAAAACGGGCAGGCAAAACCATTTTCAAATCGAACATCGAGCAGATAGTCCTTGCAATAGCCCTCATCGGAGAACTTTGAATATATTCCATCAAGTGTTATTTCAGGTTTTGGAAATTTTTTTGACATAGTGACATCTCCTTTGGGTTTATGTCACTATTATAATATATTACAACTGATTTGTGGTCTGATTTTTTGGACAGCTGTGAAAATGTTTTGTGATGTGGTAAAGGGATAACCATATAATTTTTCATTCTTTCCTTAATACCGACACCATAGTTTGCAAAAACCGCAGCGGTCGTATTATCTGACTCACACAGCACAAATCGGAATAAATTTGCAAAACCTCTTGCAATGACGGACGTTTTGTGCTATAATAAACATATAGCAAGATCTGCTGTCAGATCGCAGTATCAACAAACTGATACCAAAATCGGAGGTCGATCTTTAAAAAGAAGGTTATTAACAACAGCGGTGTGACGGCGATCTGTGTTCGCCGTTCCGTGGCGGACAGGGATAATTATTCACTGTCCGTTGGATCGTAAGAGGAACATGGGTGTTACTGCTTGTAGTGCGTACAGGCAGCAACGCTTTTGTAAAAGGGTAAAACAGAAAGGAGCAGAACATGGGTGATGTAAGTCACGCAGGACATCGTGAAAGAATGAGAAAAAGACTGAGAGCGGCGGATTCCCTTGACGGCTTTTCGGAGCATGAGATATTGGAGATGCTGCTTTTCTTTATATATCCAAGGGGTAACACCAACGATGTGGCTCACAGGCTCATAGACCGCTACGGCTCCATAAAGGGGCTGAAAAATGCGCCTGTAGGGGAGCTTTCCGAAGTGGGCGGCATAGGGGTTGGGTGTTCTGAGTCACTGAGGTTTCTGGGAATGGTGTATGACCATGTGGCAGACTATGAAGATGAAAAGTTGTATTTAGATGACTTTCGCTTTGCGCATGACTATATCTATAAACTATTGAGCAGCGAGAGAAAGGAAAAGCTGCTGGTGTTCTGCCTTGACAAGACAGGCAGGCTGGTAAAGACCGTGAGCTGCACATCAAAAAGCTCGGGAGAGATAAATGTGGACATGATACAGCTGGTCAAAACGATGCTGGCAAGCGGCTGCGAGGCTGTGCTGATAGCCCATAATCACCCGAACACCATCAGTCAGCCCTCGTCAGGCGATATAACTTTTACCAGAAGGCTGCTGGGAATACTGTCGCAGTTTCGCATACCGATGTATGACCACTGCATTGTGGGCGTCGACGGGGTGCTTTCTATGAGAAAAAACGGGATCATACATGAAAATGAATGATGCCGGACAGAACAGCTTCGGTATGTTATCACATAAGCGTGAATAATGGAATAACCGACATATCCCCTGATACTACTGAATATTGAGGATTATGTGCAGGATAAGGCTTTGCAGAGCACAATGGAGACCGTTGCAAAAACCAAGAAAAACCGTGGAAGAATAGAGACGCGGACGGCGTATGTAACGACCGATATTGGTTGGCTCAACGCACTGCCCTGAAAGCAGCATATCGGAAACGGTACGAGGGTTTGATACCCTCACACAGCGCCATTTATGCCCGTTTATGCGAACTTTTAAAATATTTAAGCAGTCGGCAAAAAATGTCGGCTGCTTCATTTTTTATGTCCTGTTGTTATCTCCCCACTCGCACATCATATCCAAAATGGGGATAAGCGACTTCCCACGTTCGGTAAGTGAATACTCTACCTTTGGCGGTATCTGCGGATATTCCTCACGATGAACAAGTCTGTCCGCTTCAAGCTCTTTCAGGTTGTGGCTCAGGGTCTTGTAGGATATCTCGCCGATATACTTCTTCATCTCGTTGAAACGGACAATGCCAAACTCCATAAGCGTATAAAGAATGACCATTTTGTATTTTCCGCTTATCAGCGACAGCGTGTAGCTGAAGCCGGTGGTATCAAGGCTCTCGTTTGAAATACAGCGTACTGACATATTTACACTCTCCTTTAGGTAAGTATATAACCTTAATGTGCGTACTTGACATGGGTTTTATTTGTGATATAATTATAATATAAGCTGATGAAAAAGTCAAGATGAAAATTAGTTAGGAGGAGAGCATTTGGATTTTCTCGAATTTTCAAGAAAACGCTTCTCGGTGCGTTCTTATTCCGATAAAAAGGTAGAGGACGAGAAGATACAGAAGATATTGCAGGCTGCACAGATCGCACCTACTGCGGTGAATTACCAGCCGCAGAAGATATATGTGCTGAAAAGTGATGAAGCCCTGCGGAAGATAAGAGGTATCACCCGAAGCACCTATGATGCGCCACTTGTGTTCCTGATCTGTTCGGATACGGAAAGAAGCTGGCACAGCCCCTTTGTTCAGGGCTATGACAGCGGTGAGATGGACGCTTCTATCGTTTGTACGCACATGATGCTGGAAGTGCAGGACCTGGGGCTCGGCTCGGTGTGGGTACTGCTGTTTGATCCACATAAGGTGAGGGCTGCGTTTGGTCTGCCCGACCATATCAAGCCGATATGCCTTTTGCCTGTGGGCTATCCTGCTGAGGATGCCGTGCCTTACTCTCCATGGCACGATACATTTCGTGAAATTAACGATATAGCGGAAGAATTATGACGGAGGTGCATTATGAAAATTTTTGTTGTTGGAACAGGCAGAGTTGCAAAATGCGTGATAGATAAACTGACCGCAAAGGGGCATACTGTTATGTGCGGCTCCCGCCACCCTGAGAGTATAGCTGAAACCGAGCTTTGCAAGCCTGTGCTGTTTGATCTTCACGCTGAAAAGAATGAAATTGCTGAAACGATCAAGGGCTTTGATGCGGTCTGTTTCCTGGCAGGCTCACGGGGCAAAGACCTTTTGCAGACAGACGCTTTCGGTGCTGTGAAGCTTATGCAGTCTTGTGAAATGGTCGGCATAAAGCGTTTTATCTTGCTCAGTTCAATATTCGCCCTTGAACCCGAAAAATGGGCACAGGAGAAGTCTCTGCAAAACATCACAAACTACAACATCGCAAAATTTTTTGCGGATAACTACCTTGTGAACTGCACCGACCTCGATTACACCATTGTCCAGCCCAGCGTTCTGAAAGAGGCGGACGGCACGGGAATGATAGAGCTTGATCCTGAGCATGACGGCTCAAATCCTATCCCCGATGTGGCTGAGGTGCTTGTATCTGTTCTTGAAAGAGAAAACACATTCAAAAAGGTAATTAAAATGCGGAGCGGTGAAACACCTATCAGCTCTGCACTTGCAAATATTTAATTGGAGGTAATCACAATGAGAAAGAATTTAGGCGTACAGCCGGCACTGTTTCCCATGCCCGTTGTTATCGTGGCAGCATACGGTGCTGATGGCAATATCTGTGCGATGAATGCGGCTTGGGCGCAGATATGTGACACGGACAAGATCGCACTTTTCATCGACGCCGACCACAAGACCACCAAGAACATTATGGAGACAAAAGCTTTCACGGTAAGTATTGCCGATGTTCCCAATATGGAAACTGCGGATTTCTTCGGTATCGCAACAGGCAATAAAATGCCCGATAAGTTTGAGCGCAGCGGCTGCCATGCTGTAAAGAGCGAGTTCGTCAATGCACCGATAATTACGGAATATCCTGTCACTTTGGAGTGCGAGCTTGCCGAGGAGATCAACACCGAAAATATGCACGCTATCGTCGGCAAGATAGTCAATGTAAGTGCCGAGGAAAGCGTTGTCGGGGATAAGGATAAGATACTTCCCGAAAAGGTCAATGCTCTCGTGTTCGACCAGTACAGAAACGGCTATTTCTCCATAGGCGAAAAAGTCGGACAGGCTTGGAATGCAGGGGCAGGATTGATGAAGAAATAATATTATTTTTTTCTTATTCCATAAAATCATAGTTATGATAAACGGCTGATGTGAAAAAATGCATCAGCCGTTTTATTATCATTTATAATTGTAACCAGATTTGTGGGACTTCTCTGTTCGTTCTGAAATTCGCTCTTGACCATATCCCTCTGCCGTGATATAATAAAACAAGAAAATTACATACGGGAATGATGTTCTCCCACGGAAAACCGAAACCGCTTTTTCAAGCTGATGACTTCTGCGTTATTACGCAATAGTTGTCGGTTTTTATTTTGTCCGGAGGTTTTTCTAGGTTATTATCACTTGCGATCATTTTTCTTGTCGGACTGTCTGCCGCTGCGATCTTTGAGCGTATTGGCTTGCCGCGTTTCATAGGTATGCTCGGTGTCGGGATAGTGGTGAGTCCCTATGTGCTTGATCTGCTTGACCCGAAAAAAATCGGCATATCCGCACAAGGCAGATATGCCGATTTTAAAGTTTACAGCTTTACAATCTCACTCTCAAAAAAGCCTTTATAGTTTTCACTCACTGGCAGATCAGACGTTGCTTCAAGCAGCTTCAGCGCTCTTCTTATCTCCGCTCTTGCTTTGTCCTTATCACCGATCTCTGTATAATACTCCGCTATTTTCTGCTGCATTTGCAGGAGATTACCCAATGAACAATTTCGCTCCTTTGTGGCGGCTTCAAACTTTTTCTCACCGTCAAAAAGAAATGCGGTCTCGGTCAGCTTTGAAAAGTATATCTCCGGTATCTGCTCGATCGCTGCCGCTGCGCTTTCAATATCGCCCTTTGCCTTGTATGCATACGCTAAAAACCGCAATGAATCATAACGCACCTCGCTGTCAGCTGTGCGCTCTATCAGCTTCGACGCGAGCTTTATTGTTTCATCGGAATCTTCAGAATAATTTATGACGTAGAGCATATTATTCATAATTATCTCATTGTCGGGATACTGCTCCAGCCCCTCCTCAAGGATAGCTCTGCTTTTAGCCGGGTCGCTCTCACGAAATTCATACGCCCTGTTGCATATCTCATCGACTGCCTGATCAATATCATTCTTGCTGTAATCAAACAGCTCGTCAATGCTCACTCCGAAATATCTTGCGATAGTCGGCACAAGCGCAATGTCGGGCAGAGCTATATTATTCTCCCATTTGCTCACCGCCTGAAAGCTGACCCCCAGCGCCTCCCCAAGCTCCTCCTGTGTGAGCTTGCGGCTCCGGCGCAGATCCTTGATCTTGTTTCCGATAGTAATGTTCATGTTCATACCTCTTTTCATTTTTTGAAAAGCGCTTTTCTTGTTATCATTATAGCATATCGGTGGCAGTATAGCAATAACTTTGTAGATTTGTGTGTTCAACCATAGGTTGAGCTCTGTCAGAATAATGCGGCACACCCACACATGGCAGGTGTGCCGCAAGCTATTATTTGCTTATCTTTTCTTTGAGCTTTTCTACAAGTTTTTCAAAGCGTTCGTTTCCCTTTAATGTTTCATACGGCTCATCATTGGGGCTGGTCATATATTCATACAGATCATCATATTCCGTATTGGTATCGTGCTTCAGTACATACTCACGCTTAAAATCAATTTCGGAAAGCCAGCAGGGAGTATATCTCATACCGTCAGGCAGTGTCTCAAATCTGTCTGCATATTCGTATGCAGCTTCAAGCATATCAATAGACTTGTCTATCTCGCCCATATGCAGCAGACACCATGCTTTTTGCCTGGCGAGGATGCTCAGACGATCGTAATAAAAGCCAGGCTCATCTCCGGTAACTGTTCTGATAACAGTTTCGCAGGCATCAAGTATATTGATCTTCTGCTCAAAATTATATTCTGTGTCTCTGTACAGCCCCCAGAACGTATTTGATATATTCTGCAAAAAGCTCCAGAATAGTGTCTCCTGTCTGTGTATACGGGCTTCCTTTTCGTCCTTGATGCAGCGATCCAGAAGCGTGTCTCTGGTGCAGGCAATATTAGGCAGAGATTCAGCAATAGTCCTTGCCTTATCCAGTTCCCCCATCTCTGAATAGATCAGCACCATAAGTTGCTTGGGCTCGCTGTTGTCATCATTGGGGCCGTAAAATCCAAGGGCTCTTTGGCATAGTGATACTATCTGTTCAGTCTTTTCCTTTTCGAGCTCATCAATATCAGCCTTACCCTGTCCGAAATAATATCCGTAAAGAGCGTATGCCAGTCTCATTATCAGCTTGGGCTCCCTGGGATAGAACTTTATCTTTTCATTCAGATACTCTATTATCTTGTCGATCCTTCCTTCGCTGTCAAACTTGTCGATATGTTTGATTATTGCCTTGATCTCTTCCTCCTTGCGCTTTATATCCACCCCCAGCAAGCGGTCTGCCGTCACATCAAAGAAATTCGCAAGTGCAGGCAGCTGGGAGATGTCGGGGGCTGTCCTTCCGTTTTCCCACTGACTTACCGCCCGTGAGGTTATTCCGAGAGCATCGGCAAGCTGCTCCTGTGTTATGTCCTGCTCCTGCCTGAGCTGTTTAATGGTTGCTCCAATTGTCATATTTATCACTCCTTGTCAAGTTCAAAAGCGCCTTTGCTGATATTATTATAGCGCATTTATATGCGTTTGACAAGGAAGTATTTGTGGAGTCGGGGTATAGCGATGCTTTGATCGGTAAAATGCGGTACGCCCGCACAAGGCAGATATGTCGCATATCAATTAATTCTGTATTATCCTCAACTTTGCTAAACACGTTTTGCAAGAATGAACTTGTCCTATCTCAATTGCTTTGGCTTATCAAGAAACCTTGATTTCTTGAAGGGGCTTTTTTCGGGCTTATCAGGTTCTTCCGTATCGGGAGAAAAGAATCTGATAATTAAAAAAATCTGGTATATATTTATAATTACTGCGATCAGCAGCTTATAAATCAACAATTCTATATCGTTAAGTTCATCAGGTGGAAGAAACAAAATCACTGTTGTAAAAATGCTCGGAATGCATAACAAAAAGAAAACGCTCCGCTGTTTCCAACCTGTGTGAAACCGAAAATCATTATATGCCTTAAATGCAAGAGTCAGAATAATATCAGAAATAATTATTGCAAATGATCCTACAAAGAACCAGCCTACAAGTGTAAACCAAAGAAACCGCCTTGAATATCCATAATCAATATTAAATGATTTTGATTCACAGTTAAAACGAATTAGTGAAGCAGTTTCAAAGGGCTTAACAAGACCAAAGCTTTCTGAAACATATACCTTATCCTCACCTTGACGCATAACGATCTTGGCAGTTTTGTATTCTTCGCAGAATTCTACAATACTATCAGTATAGCTGCCCAACCCTGAATGCTCCTGTCCGTCCTCCGTCAAAAGATGTACACTTACTCCCTGCGGAGCATTTTCTATAATTAAGCCTTTATTGTCAACTGCTTGATTGCAGCCGACAAGTAAGAGCATAATTGCAGGCAAGAGGATAAGTATTATCTTTTTCATAAGCTCCTCCTTAAATACAATCCATACTCATATCCGTCACCCTGATACTCCTCATACTTACGGGCGATAAGCTCTGTAAACCCAAAGCTGTCATATATGTGCTTTGCCCTGTCATTATCGTCCTCAACACCGACAGTAAATTCAGTATATCCCTGCTCAGCAAGAGTATCAATAACGCCCTGCAAAAGCTGTTTGCCGTATCCTCGTCCTTGATAGTCCTCGTGAATGCGAAAAGCAAACAGATATGCCCTCTTGCCCTTAACAGCACGCTCGTCATCACTTTCATATGCAGCATGAAGCTCACCGATAGGGCAGTCATTATCGAACATCACAAATATGTCGATAGTGCCGCTTTTCTTATCACGCTTGTTTTGCTCTATCATTTCGGCAGAGTCGTTATAGTCAAAAAGTTGTGTGAGCAGTGGAAGCTCTGACGATGTTATCTTTCGTATATCCATTTCCGTTTCAGTCCTATGTTTTGCTTAATCTATTTCTATAATTATAACAGTTAGAGTGTGAAAAGTCAATCAGCTTAAAAGAAAGAGGCAGTACCGCCCTGAAATATAAGGCAGAAAAAATGTTAAAAAAGTGACGAGAGTTGTAGTTTGCTCTCGCCGCTTTTTCATTTATAGTATTTCGATGTATCCATTTTTCTTTTTTATGATTATCCCTTTAAGGTGTTGATACAATGATACCCCAAAAACTAAATCAAAGCGATGAGATACGCATTATCGCTCCGTCAAGCAGTTTGACGAGGGTTCGTCCCGATATCTATGACAGTGCGCTCGCTTTTTTGCAGGGACAGGGCTTTAATGTGACGTTCTAAAAAAAATGCAGAGAAACAAATATTTTTCAATCTTCTTCTGTTCATTCTCGTGTTGACGATATTCATGAAGCGTTTGCAGATAAAAATGTCAAGGCAGTAATGGCTTGTATCGGTGGATTTAATGCAAATGAAATATTGCCGTATCTGGATTATGAGCTAATAAAAGCAAATCCTAAGATACTTTGCGGATATTCAGATATAACAGCTTTGCTTAATGCTGTCCATGCGAAAACGGGGCTGGTGACATATCATGCCCCACACCTTGCAGCATTTGGATTTCTGAACGAACGTGAGTATACGGAAAAATACTTTTCGGAATGTATGATGAGTGACAATTCCATTGCTGTCACTCCTTCGGAAACTGCACAAGGCTATACAACCATTCAGGAAGGAAAATGTGAGGGTGAGATAATTGGAGGAAATCTTTGTACGTTGAATCTGTTGCAGGGTACGCCTTATATGCCCGATATTAAAAATAAAGTTTTGTTCCTTGAAGATGATAATATCATGGGCGATTACTTTGTGTGTGAATTTGACCGTAATCTGCAATCACTTCTTCAAATCAGCGGTGCAGACACGATAAAAGGAATTGTGTTCGGCAGATTTGATGAAAGCTGCAAAATGACTGAAGATGTTGTTAAAGCAATCATCAAGGACAAGGTATCGCTTGATATTCCAATTGTATTTGGTGTGGATTTTGGTCATGTATTTCCGATGGTCTCTTTTCCTATCGGTGGAAAAGTCGGTTTGTCTGCAAATAATAGTGGTATTGATATTCAAATTACAGAGCATTAAATTCAAATCTGCTTGCAAAACTATATACTATAACTAATCTCTCAAATATATATCAGAGCAGTACAGCTTTGACAACACATATATTTCCCGTGACGATGCGTGACGGTCGTGACGATGTTTTTGATGTCTCTAAAAGACCGTCACCATCGACACGCATCGTTACGCTTTTGATTTCGGGAGCATGAACTATCGACATTATCGGCATTATCGGAATCCGATTGTGCTGAAAATGCTGATAGTTCAGATTTCTCGGAATATGGATTTTGCACCTTTTGAGCTTTTTGTGAGACAAAAGGTGCAAAAAGCCAAAAAGACAGATTACCCATAATGCAGAGAGCATAATAATACTTGATTGCTATGGCTTTTGTGTATTTTGTGGCTGTTGAGCAGTTTACCCCAATTTCAAGCCGTTTTGAACAGACAGACCTAAATGTATGTTGTCTGTCGGCTGAAAAGAAAATGGGGCATATCCATTCATCTGAACAATAAGCATTTTAGACACAATAGGATTTCTAAAATGCTTAAAATGTCTATTGTTCATGCTCCTGCATTCAGTTCGGCGGCAGCCGATTATCTGCCGCAAGGCAGCCCCATATGCTCTTTTGGTGTCGGTCACGCGCCAAAAGTGCTATGGGGTTACAAGCGGCAATCAGCCGTTTGTAAATCTGCGCTCCGCGCATTTGTTCCTGCGGTATGCTTACCGTTCAGGAACAATTTCAGCTCCGCTGT
>CALCRR010000301.1 GCA_937894495.1 uncultured Ruminococcus sp.
ACACGGTACACTTCGGTGAACACCATTCCCATGTAGTCGATATAGTCCTCGAAGGATTCCCATGAGTAGCCGGTGTTATTATAGAACTTTTCCTTGCCTTTCATGGTAAATGCCGGAGGTGCAGTAATTACGAGGTCAATGGTGTTGTCATCAAAAGCGATAAGTTTACTTTTGGGATCCTTTATGCTGAAAATATTATTATCTAACTTCATATAATTATTTTCCTTTATTTCCTTTCTATATTTTATTTGATGTGATACCTCAGATTATGCTAACAAATAATATTTTTCTGATTTTTGCCCATATAGGCAGACCGATCTATATGAGGCGAAACACATAGACAGTTAGGACAATAATCATACAGATCTATTTCTATGCGCCTTTGTCGGTATCCTCTTTCTGTTCGTCATTATTCATCACTCTGTTCTCAAAGCTGTCGCACAGCAGAGACAGCAATTCGTCTTTCAGCTTCGGGTTACTCCCCTTGAAAGTTATAGTGACGTCGCACTGTCCATATCTGCGCTCTATCTTCTTTTCCTCGCTCAGACTATCCCCTCCCCTGCTGTGAGTGCCTGTTTCAGCGACTTGCTTGCGCAGAGCATGGCGGTCTTGTTGCCCTCCAGATCGGTGACAACAGTAAACTTGCCGAAGCTGCCGATCTTTATCTCCTCACCCTCGGCGAGCACCTGCCGGATAGTATCCATCACCGAATTTACATAACAGTATGCAGTCATCTCGGAAACGCCCTTGCGCTTAGCGACCTCTTTCATAAATTCTATCGAATCCATTATGCTCTCTCCCTTCTTCTCACGATCTCCGTGACCGCCAGCATGACCTTGTAGTTCTGCATGATTCCGAGCTCGGTGTTCAGCAGTTCGACTGTCTCCTGTTCGGTCTTTCCGAGATACTCCGCAAGCTCATTTATGCTCACGCCGGCGAGTATCATTTCATTTTTTATTCTTTCATTAGGCATTAATAGTCCCCTTCCGGTCTTTCAGTTCCTTTCTGATAAAGGTGATATATCTGCGGCGAGTTCCGCCAATTCTCTTTTCCGGACGGTATCTCATGTCCTTGCGCATAACCCAGCCGACCTTGATGAGGTTCGCCCTGAACAGCGTATTCAGAACATTCTGGATATTGACGTGGGGCTTGCCGAACTTAGTCAGGTAGTCCTCGCACATACCGATTATGACCGATGGTATCAGATATACATACTCCTCATCATAATAGCCGAGCAGCGTTTTCGTCGGGTCGGTTTTGTAAAACTCGTTTGTTGGCAGCAAGTAGGTTCCCTTATCGGCAACGAAAGTACGAATGAGATACATGAATATCTCGGTATCCTTGTTATCGAACTTCATATCTCGTCACCCCTCTTGGCGGCTGCGAGCAGCGCTGCGGTAAAAAAACCGATTGTCCCGCCGACCATTGTCCCTATTATAAACTTTATCATTAGTTTTCCCTCCATATTTTACATAGCGTGTTTTGGCGCTCTCCGGCTAACAGCATCGAGCTGATTAAGCCGCTTTTTTATATTCAGGGGATAATCCCTGTCCATATCGTAGCACTCATGCTTTTCCTTGTCTGATCCATAGAGCAGCTGATCGAGATAATAATTGTTGTAATCCCGATTATGTATGCTCTCCAAATATCTGTCATCAACTTTGTCTATCGGGCTTCGCAGGTCATAGATTCTCTGCCAATACTCCAACAGCTTTTTGTATTCAATTAGAACAGATACCGATTCTTTAAGCCACATTAGATATGCCTCGTCCTTTCGGGGCTTGAGTAATCTCGGCTTCACGGGAATGGCGAGTTCACCGTTATCGAGTCCCAGCCCAAAATCGTGACTGATTTTTTTTGCAGCTTCAATATTGGAGATACCGTAGAGTTTCTGAACGAAGTCAACGTGATCTCCATGCTCACCACAGCCGAAGCAATGGTAGTGATCTTCATAGACTTTAAAAGAGGGGTTGCGCTCGTTGTGAAACGGGCAGCAGGCGAAGCCGCCTCGGTCAACCTCCAGTCCGTAATAGC
>CALCRR010000302.1 GCA_937894495.1 uncultured Ruminococcus sp.
TTTTTCATAACCCTATTGGTGCCTTTCGCAGAAAGGCGGATTATAAAAATGAAAACCTACACACTTAAGGTAGCAGGTCTTACCAGAGAGCTGCCCCTTTGCCCCGTCAGCGATGAGCTGGATATCGCAGCATTTATAATGTTCTCCGACGTTGAGCTCACGGTGGAGTGCGCAAAGGCTCTGCTTGAAAAAGCCCCTGAGTTCGACGTTATACTCACCGCCGAGACCAAGGGCATACCTCTGGGCTATGAGGCTTCAAGGCAGTCGGGCAAAAAGTATATAGTTGCCAGAAAGTCGGTAAAGCTCTACATGACCGACCCCATTGCGGTGAATGTAAAATCCATAACCACCGAGGGGGTGCAGACGCTGTATCTTTCATCTGAGGACGCAGCTGAGCTAAAGGGCAGAAAAGTGCTTATTTTAGACGATGTTATCAGCACGGGCGAGTCGCTTATCGCCCTTGAAAAGCTGGTGGCAGCCGCAGGCGGCACAGTGGCAGCCTCGGCAGCAGTTCTGGCAGAGGGCAAGGCAGCTGACAGAGATGATATAATCTTTCTTGAAAAACTGCCTGTGTTCCCCAAATAGGTCGTAAATAAGTGATATAACAGCATGGAGGACGGCACAAAAGGTCGTCCGCTGCGGTTTTTTATGATAAATTCTACTGTATTACTATGAAAAAGCATTAAAACACTAAACTTGGAAAGGAACGTTACATTTGGGCAGGTCATCAGACTTTTTAAAGGGGCTGGTACACGGCATACCAATAGCGCTGGGCTATATCTCGGTGTCCTTCGGCTTCGGGGTGATAGCGGTAAGATCGGGACTGACAGCCTTTCAGGCAACGCTTATATCCCTCACAAACCTGACCTCGGCAGGTCAGGCGGCAGGGGTGGATATCATCGCCGCAGGGGGTACGCTGATAGAGATGATACTGGTGCAGCTCACCATAAATATCAGGTATTCGCTTATGGCGGTGTCGCTTTCGCAAAAGCTGGATAAGGGCTTTACCACCCCCCGCAGGCTGCTGGCAGCCTACGGCATAACCGATGAGATATTCGCAGTCTGCTCCTCACAAAAGGGGCTTATCACCCCTGTGTATATGTACGGCGTGATACTTATAGCTACCCTGGGCTGGGTGGGCGGCACCCTGGTGGGGGCAGCCGCAGGCTCACTGCTGCCCGGGACGGTATCAAACGCTATGGGCATAGTGCTTTACGGAATGTTCTTAGCGATAATCATACCGCCCTCAAAAAAAGAAAAAAGCGTGCTGTGCGTGGTGGCGGCAGCGGCGATCATGAGCATAGTATTTCGGTATCTGCTGAGCTTTGTATCATCGGGCTTTGCGGTGATGATATGCGCCGTGGCAGCCTCGCTGATGGGCGCTCTGCTTTTTCCCGTTGATGAAGAGGAGGGTGAGCAGTGAGCGTTGGTATCTACATAGCCGTTATGGCGGCGGTCACTTATATTATCAGAATGGTGCCCTTCACCCTTTTCAGAAAAAAGATAAGCTCCAAATTTGTCAGGAGCTTTCTGCACTATATCCCATATGCGGTGCTAAGCGCCATGACGATACCTGCCATTTTTTACAGCACAGGCAGCTATATAACAGCTGCGGCAGGCACGGCGGCGGCGCTGGTGCTTGCGTATATCGACCTGCCGCTGATAGTGGTGGCGCTTGCGGCGTCGGGCACGGCGTTTATAACAGGTTTATTTTTATAGGAGCGTGATAAAATGACAAGGGTTGAAAAGGCTATCGAAAATCACAAAAATTTTTCTCCCTGCTCGGTGGCAGTGCTGCGTGCCTTTTGCGATGAGGCAGGTATGACCTCCGAACAGGCGACCGCTGCCGCAAGACCAATGGCAGGCGGCAGAATGACAAAGTGCGGCGCAGTCCTCGCTGCCAGACAGGTGCTCATAAGCAAATTCGGCGAGCAGGAGGGCGGCAGAAAAGCAGAGCAGCTGGAGCAGGAGTTTTTCAGTAAAAACGGCGCTGTCAACTGCAGAGAGCTGAAAGGTATCGGCACAGGCAAAATGCTGAGAAGCTGCCGAGGCTGCGTGACCGACGCCGCCGAGATACTGGACAAAATGCTGGGATAGGTTTTCCCCGGTAAGCAGCTCACAGACCTATTTCACACCATTTGCAAGTGTCAGGAGATAGCTTTTTCGGGGCAGGCGGCTTTGCATTTGCCGCAGCGGATACATTCGCCGCAGTTGATGTTATCTTTGACTTCAAGCGCCATAGGGCAGACCTTGTCGCACTTGCCGCAGTGGGTACATTTTTGCTTATCAACGCTGAGCTGATACAGGGCGAAGCGGTTGAACAGCGAGTAGAAAGCTCCCAGCGGACAAAGATATCTGCAAAAAAAGCGGCTGATAAAGACAGAAGCGGCAGCCACCCCAATGAGTATCCCCATTTTGACGCTGAAAAGCACCCCTGCCAGCCGCCTTAGCTGCTCATTGAACAGCAGGTGGGGCACACCGCCTTGCAGAGTCCCGGCAGGGCAGATATATTTGCAGAACCAGGGCTCGCCCACGCCGTATTTGTTCACCGCCAGCACAGGCAGCAGCAAAACGAAAAGCAGCAGTATCAAATGTTTCAGCCACCGCAGCGGCTTATCCAGCTTTTTGGGCACGGTGAGTTTTTTTACGGGTATTTTGTAAAGCAGGTCCTGCACCAGCCCGAAGGGGCAGATAAAGCCGCAGAGCAGCCTGCCCAGCAAAGTGCCGAAAAGCATGAGAGAACCCAGCACGTAAAATGAAACGCTGTGCCGCCTTCCGCCAGCCACCGCCTGCAAAGCACCGATAGGGCATGAGCCCAGCGCACCCGGGCAGGAGTAGCAGTTGAGCACAGGCACACAGACCGCCTTGCTGCCCCCCGTGAAGATCTTTTTGCCCGTGAACCCTGCGGCATAGCCGTTTAAAAGCGCCGCCGACGCCAGCTGAATGACCAGCCGCAGCCGACTGTGCTTTTTTTCATTCTCAGACATTTCTATCCTATGCCTATGCATTCCAGACAAATCCTCACCGCCTTATCCAGCACCTCGCCAGCCTCGCCCCTGTAAAGACCCAGCCCGATAAAGCCGACCCCCGCCGCAAGACAGCAGCAGCGCAGTATATTTTTAGCTTTAGTATTCATAGCTTTGCTCCCTTTCGTGTAGTATTTTTCATGCTTATTATACTATATAGAACCGTGAATGTCAAATGTCCTCGGGAGAGCCGTCCGCCCGAGGACGATTATGAATTGTTCTTGACAAACCCTGCAGTTTGTGTTATAATCAATAAGGAATTTTTCCGAATACTTCCAGAAAAAAGAGGTGAACAAAGTGGCTAACTCAGACAGTTGCGGGTCGATAGGGCGATGGTGTGTGTATATATCGGAAAGGGCGCAGTCTGTTTGTGGGTGTGCGCTTTGCTCCTAATGCTTCCGGCAGTTTCAGGCTGCCTGAGCTTTGGGGTATCACTGTTAATATATGCCGTATAACGCCCTGCTTCGGTCTGCAAGCAGGGCTTTTTGTCTTTAGACCCCTTGCTGTGAAGATCTAAGAAAGCGAGGGTAAATCAATGTCAGAGGAGATCATAAGAGATCAGCAGATCGGTCAGACAGCGTCTGCACCCGATCATACAGGGGAGATATTAGAAATAATCAGGGGCAGCTTTTCGCCCAAGGTAACAAAAAACAAGCTGGAGGACTACCATGCCAACGATATAGCCCGTGCTATGGAGCTACTCGAATCGCAGGAGCGCAAAAAGCTTTGCCGTGTGTGCTCGGCTGATATGCTGGCAGAGGTCTTTGAGTATATCGAGGAGGACAAGGCAGGGGAGTACCTTGACGAAATGGACCTCACCAAAGCGGCAGAGGTGATATCTGCGCTGGAGACTGATACTGCCGCAAATATTTTAAAGGAGATAGAAAAGGAAAAGCGTGTGCTCATCATAGATATCATCAAGCCTGAGATACGTGATGAGATAAAGCTTATAGCTTCATTTGATGATGATGAGATAGGCAGCCGCATGACCACCAACTGTATCATTATCAGAGAAGATATAACCGTCAAGCAGGCGATGAATGAGCTTATCAGGCAGGCTGAGGAGAACGACAATATCTCCACCATTTTTGTGGTTGAGGAGGACGGGGGCTTTTACGGCGCTATCGACCTTAAAGACCTTATCACCGCCCGAAGCACCGTGCCGCTGGAGGAGCTGATAGTGACCTCATTCCCCTATGTTTATGCCCGTGAGAGCATTGACGAGTGTATCGAAAAGCTAAAGGATTATTCAGAGAGCTTCATACCTGTGCTTGATGACCGCAATAAGCTGCTGGGAGTTATCACTGCCCAGAGCATTATCGAGGTAGTAGATGACGAAATGGGCGAGGACTACGCACGTCTGGCAGGTCTCACCGCCGAGGAGGACCTGAAAGAGCCCTTAAAGGAAAGCATGAGAAAGCGCCTGCCCTGGCTGCTGGTGCTGCTGGGTCTGGGCATACTGGTATCGGGAGTAGTGGGAGTGTTTGAAAGGGTCATAGCGCAGCTCACCCTGATAATGGCGTTCCAGTCGCTGATACTTGACATGGCAGGAAACGTGGGCACACAGTCGCTGGCTGTTACCATACGTGTGCTCATGGACGAGAACCTTACGCTAAAGCAAAAGCTCAGCCTGGTCGTTAAAGAGATGAAGGTAGGCTTTTGCAACGGCTTGCTGCTGGGAGTTATATCATTTGTGCTGGTGGGGGGCTACATAATGCTCTTCAAGCACAAGGCGGCGCTGTTCTCCTTTGCGGTATCGGGCTGCATAGGGGTATCGCTGGTGCTGGCAATGGTGATATCCAGCTCGGTAGGCACGCTTATACCCCTTTTCTTCAAAAAGATAAAGATAGACCCTGCGGTAGCCTCGGGTCCGCTGATAACCACCATAAACGATTTGGTGGCAGTAGTGACCTACTACGGCATGAGCTGGCTGCTGCTGTTGAACGTGCTGCATCTGGGATAAGTGCGGCGGCATTGGTCTTATCGTTTGATCACAGGTCTGCCTGCACTGCCGTTAAATGGATACTCAATAATGAACGATCGAGGTATAGCCTTGATCGTTTGTTTTTTTGTCTTATCATTAAAAGCTCCCCCCATTTAACAAAACTCAAACATTTCTAAAACAAATCACAAACATAGCAGGGTTATAATACAGACATACTAAAGAGCTAAACCAAAGGAGAGTGTTAAATATGATCGAGGTAAACAAGCTTACCCATGACTACGGTCACGGTCGGGGAGTTTTTGATGTGAGCTTTACGGTAGATAAGGGGGAGACCCTTGGGTTTTTAGGTCCCAACGGCGCAGGCAAATCCACCACCATGCGGCACCTTATGGGCTTTACAAAGCCACAGAAGGGAGAGGTCAAAATAAACGGGCTCGACTGCTCGCAGGAGTATGATAAGGTAATGCGCTCGGTGGGCTATCTGCCCGGCGAGGTGGCTCTCCCCGAAGGGCTAAACGGGCGGCAGTTCATAAAAATGATGCAGGGGCTGAGAAAAAGCCGCAATGATGAGCGTGTTGAGTATCTGCTGGATAAGTTCAGGCTTGACCCCGGCGGCAGCGTTAAAAAGATGAGCATAGGCGAAAAACGCAAGCTGGCAGTGGTCACCGCCTTTATGGACGACCCCGATATTCTTCTTCTCGATGAGCCCACCAGCGGTCTTGACCCACTGATGCAGGAGGTTTTCATCGACTTTATCAGGGAGGAAAAGCAAAGAGGCAAAACTATCCTGCTATCAAGCCATATTTTCAGCGAGGTGGAAGCCCTCTGCGACAGGATAGCCATTATCAAGGAGGGCAGGCTGGTATCGACAGTGGACGCCGCCGAGATAAAGCACGGGCTGCACAACATAATGACCGTTGAGTTTGACGACCCCAAGGATTTTGCAGAGTTCGGCAGGTCTGAGCTGGAGTTCAGGCTGAGAGACAGGTCAAGCCTTAAATGCTCGGTGGTGGTTGATGATGAGGATATAAACAAGTTTATCTCCCTTGTCAGAAAATTCAGGATAAGGTCCTTTGCCGAGCACTCGGTGACGCTGGAGGAATACTTCATGCATTTTTATAAAAACGAAAGAACCTTCGGAGGTGTTTTGAATGCTTAAAAAAAGTAAGATCGGCGCAATAGCTGATACATCTGACAATGAGATAATAAAGGTCAGCGGTCTGACCAGAGATTTCGGCAGCGGCAAGGGCATTTTTGACTTTGACTTTTCGGTGAAAAGGGGAGAGGTGTTCGGCATAGTGGGCACCAACGGCAGCGGCAAGACCACCACCCTGCGCCACCTTATGGGCTTTATGAAGCCCGACAGCGGCAGCTGCGAGATAATGGGGCTCGACTGCCGAAAGAACACCGCCGAGATAATGAAGCACGTGGGCTACGTCCCCGGGGAGATAGATTTCCCCGATGTGGGCTCGGGCACCAGCTTTCTTAAAATACAGGCAGAGTTTTTGAAGGTCACAGACAGGGAATATATCAGCAGGCTGGCGGATATGTTCAAGCTGGACACCGACGCCCCCTTGAAGCGCATGAGCAAGGGCATGAAGCAGAAAACCGCCCTGGTGGCAGCCTTTATGTCACGCCCCGATGTGCTGCTGCTGGATGAACCCTCAACAGGTCTTGACCCCCTTATGAGAGATACACTTATCGAGCTGATACTATCTGAAAAGGAGAGGGGAGCGACAGTGCTTATGTCAAGCCATATTTTTAAGGAGCTTGACGACACTGCCGACAGGGTTCTGTTTATAAACAACGGCAGGCAGACCGACCTTATCGAAAAGGAGAGCTTTTCAAAGGGCAAGCCCCGGACCTACCGCCTGGGCTTCAGATCATATGAGGAGTATGACAGCTTTGTTAAGCACACCGCCCTTGATATAGCCTATGAGAACAGAAAATATCTGCACCTTGACGTAAGCCTTACGGAAAACGCAGTGAACAAGCTGTTTGAGGAGACAGCAGGCTTTGATATAAGGTACATGAAATTCAGACCGTTCACGCTTGAAGACCACTACACCGAGATACTTGAAGGAGGAAAATACAGTGCTTAGTTTACCGCTTTTAAAACAGTCGATCAGATCAAACGCAGTTATGTGGGGCTCAATAACAGGGGTGATGACCCTGCTGTGCATACAGTTTTCAATGCTTGATATGACAAGATCGCTGCTGTTCACCATATTCTACGGAATGATGACCACCATTCTGCCCGGCATATACGTGCTTGTTACAGCTAACAAGCTGCTGGCTTCGCAGGTCGACCGAGGTTCGATGGCATATGTGCTCTCCACCCCCATAAAGCGCTCGGCGGTGACATTTACCCAGGCGTTTTACCTGACGGGCTCGCTGATACTCATGTTCGGCATACAGACCCTTGCCCACCTGGCAGCCAATGCGGCAAACCCCATAGCCATGTCTACCCTGGGCTACACCATGCTGCAAGGCGACCTGACCAGCAAGATGATAATGCAGGTGAACCTTTCGGCTCTCATGGTCTGCATAGCTCTGGCAGCGGTGTGCTTTATGTTCTCGGGCATTTTCAACTCGTCAAAATACGCAGTTGGTCTCAGCGGCGCATTTGTGGGAGTATCGGTCCTGGCGAATATGCTCGCCATGTTCGGCAAGCTGGGGGTCGAGGGACTTAAAAACTTCAAGTACCTGACCATTTGCAGCTTTTACGATTACCAGTCGGTGCTTTTTGCAAACAACGACTGGATAGAGAAGATGATATACCCTGCCCTCATAGCTCTGGCAGCATTCGCAGCAGGCTCGCTGGTTTTCCGCCGCAAGGAGATGAGCCTGTAATGTGCGGCGGTGATCATCTCGCCGAAATTTGTTACTTTGTTGTCGCCGCCGGATAGTCAAGGTATAAAAAGGCACTTCTGCCAATACAGCAGAAGTGCCTTGAACTATGCTGTTTTACTGCGCCTTTGAAATGTGGGAGACCGCACAAAGTATCAGAAATATTATCCCCACCGTGGGGTAGACAAAAATAAGCCTGTTGGTGGTGCCGTATATTACCAGCACCCCCATGTATACCGAGCCTACAGTCAGGGTGGCTATGGCAGAATTCAGCAGATTAAGGGTAAGGCGGCCGGGCTGCCTTTTGCTGCTCATACCCACAAGCAGCAGCGGGAGAGTGCCCAGCAGCAGGGGTATCACAAAGGCGTATATCATAAAATACGAATACACCTCGTGGCTGTAGTTTTCGTATATCGCGCCGAAAAGTGCCGTGAAAAGGGCTGCCAGCAGGTTGCCCCTGCAGTGGCGGAGAGTTCGCTTTCTCTCAGCTGATATAGACAATATCGCTCACCCCTCTCTCTTTTATCGACCTGCCCGAGCTGGTGGGCTGGTTGATGACCTCGCCCATGAAATACATTGATGACGAGCCGCCGCCGTCCAGATTATAGGCAGTTACAGCTCCCAGCTTCTGCATGAACTTACCCAGCTGGTAAAGGGTAAGCCCCTCGCTCTCTGAGGTCCTGCCGTCGGAGACCACAAAGATATAGTGGAGAGGACCCAGCTGACCTATGGCAGTTCGTGGGTTGCTGGACATAGCCTTGCCCACCTCCTGGTCCTTGGTGACAGATACCTTGCTGTCCAGCACAATGGCAGGACCGAATGAGAATGCCTGCCATACGCCCTCGCCTATGAGCTGGTCGGTGGTCTTTTCGGCAGAGCTTATCACAGCCAGGTCACCCGTGGCATAAATGCACAGCACATCGTTAGCTGTCTGCCCCGAGCGGTAGGCAATGCCGTTGCGTATAACATAGCCCGACTCCTGAGCGCCGTAATAGTCCCCGTTGACCGCAAACACCGCACCGTGCTCCTCGGCTATCTCAGAGGTATATGCGGTGATGTTCCTGCCGTAGGTGTCCTCGGCAAAGGCTGTTTTAAGATACTGCGCAGAGGTCAGATAGACGTCTGCCACATAAATGTGGGTGTCATTCTCAAAAAACTCCGAAAGGGTTATGGAGATATTCTCGTCCTTATAATCCGCCTGCTGCTTTATCTCCAAAGGGGTATAGCCCGAGCTTAAAAGATACTCATTGCCCCCCTCAAAGGTGCCGACGGCGGCAGTATCGCTGTCTGCGCCCTCGATCGCAGCCTCGGTATTTTCCCCGTTATCGGCAGTGATATCAGCCTGTGATACACTGTCGAACATAGAGGTATTCATTTTAGTGGCATCAGTCTGCATTTTGTGGGATATTACAAAGGTATCAAGGGCTATATAAGCGGTAAAGGCTGTAAGAGCCAGCCCGTAGCTGATCGCCCAAAGGTATTTTTTCATTCAAATGCCTCAATTCATTTATATTCCTTATTATTACAGTGACTATTTAGTTAGGGTGTGTTGACACTAAGCCTAACACACGTC
>CALCRR010000303.1 GCA_937894495.1 uncultured Ruminococcus sp.
CTTTGGAAAGGGGTCTGGGGAATAACCTTTCTTCAGAAAGGTTTTCCCCAGTAAAGCCTGCACACGGTACGGCGGATCATCACTTGCAGCAATGCCCACCGGGGGCGGCTGAGTTATTTAGTTGCTCGCCTGTGCCTGCGGTATCAGTTTTGCCTTGAAAAGCGCAGCGCCTACAGCCGCAGTTATAAGTGTGGTCGATATCATCTCCACCACAGCGTTTACGCCTACAAAGGTGCAGATGAACACGATAACGTTCTTACCGCCCATAAGACCTTTTACATAATCCGAGCTGCCGAAAAGCAGCACCAGTGCGGACATGAACAGCACAGTGTTGAAAAGCGCCGTGCAGAAGCCTGTTACCGCGCAGGCGGTGTAGGAGTTTGAGAGCTTTTTGACACCCTTGAACACAAAGCCCACCAGCAGACCGTCAAGGGCTCTGGGGACAAATCTCTGGACGAAAGCCAGAACAGGGTCGATAGCAAACAGTGCGGCGCCCATACCGCTGGGAATGCCCACTCCTATGCACTGCAAAAAGCTTAAAATGCCGAATACGGATCCCATGACTAAGCCGCCTACAGGTCCTAAAGCAATGGCTGCGATCGCTATCGGTATGGTCTGTAATGTGATGGACAGGGGTCCTATCGGTATAGTGCCGATGGGGGTAAAGGAAAATACCAGCTGCAAAGCTACCAGCAGACCCATCAAGACCAGCGATCTGGTGTTGAAGCGTTCTTTCATATTAAATTCCTCCTTGTTATTATCCCTTTAGAAGTAAGAGGTTAGATGTAAGAGGTAAGATATGCAGGCTCACCGCTGTTATCCGTCCTCATACCGTTCAGGGTACAATACAATCGTGCGAAAGCCGTGTTGCCCTCGCCGAAAAGTATTATATCACATTTATCTGCTTTTGTAAATTAATATTTGATGAAAATATTATTACAACTGCAAATGACCGTTTCTTGCCTCTTGCCTCTTGCTTCTTGCCTTCGGACCTGTCTCAACAAGATACCGCAGCATATTCCGGCACCTTTGCACAGTATCCCTTACGAAGATAGTTTCTGATGACCGTTTCTTGCCTCTTGCTTCTTGCCTCTTGCCTCTTAAAAATGACATTTGTCACATCAATAAACTGACGCTGAACACTTTACCAAAGGTGAAAAAGGTGCTATAATTATTACAATGAAAAAAATGGAGGGAACTTCTATGGAGAATACAGTTGTTAAAATACAAAATCTGGTAAAGAGATATGACGACCTGGTGGCTCTGGATCATCTGGAGCTTGAAATAAAGGAGGGGGAGGTGTTCGGTCTGCTGGGACCCAACGGCTCGGGCAAGACCACCACCATAAACTGCCTGCTGTCGCTTTTAAGCTTTGATAAGGGCGAGATTGAGATATTCGGCAAGAAGATGACCCCCGTGAGCTACGATATCAAAAAGGATATAGGCATAATAATGCAGAATGTGGCAGTGTTCGATGAGCTGACGGTGTATGAGAACATCGACTATTTCTGCGGACTTTACATAACCGACAAGGCAACAAGAAAGCAGTATGTTGATGAAGCGGTGAGCTTTGTTGGACTGGAGGACTTTTTGAAGTTCTACCCCAAAAAGCTCTCGGGCGGTCTGCTGAGAAGGCTGAACATCGCCTGCGGCATTGCCCACAAGCCAAAGCTCATAATACTGGACGAGCCCACCGTTGCGGTAGACCCCCAGAGCCGCAACAAGATACTTGAGGGCATTGAGGAGCTCAACAAAAACGGCGCTACCGTTATCTACACCTCTCACTACATGGAGGAGGTAGAGCAGATATGCACAAGGATCGCCATTATGGATAAGGGCAAGAAGATAGCCGAGGGCACCAAGGACGAGCTGAAACGCATGATAAAGAACACCGAAACGGTGACTATCGAGATCATGGAGCTGCCTGACAGCGCAAAACAGCAGCTTGCAGAGCTCCCCCACGTTTATGAGGTCACCTGCAGCGAAAATAAGCTGACAGTGTGCTGCTCGGGCGGCAAGCATAACCTTATAAGGATACTTGATGTGCTGCAAAAAAACGATCTGAGCTTCGGCAGAGTTTATTCCGAGCTGCCCACCCTCAACGATGTGTTCCTTGAAATAACAGGCAAGGCTTTGAGAGACAAGGAGGACTGAAAAGATGTTCCTGCATAATCTTAAATACGAGCTCAAAAGCAGCATAAGGGCTAAAGACCTTATCTTCTGGCTGATGATATTCCCCGTGGTGCTGGGCACGTTTTTTAAAATAGCCTTTGACGGCATTTATGAGAAGACCACAAAGTTCAACACCATTCCCGTGGCAGTGGTAGAGGTGCAGAAAAACCCCGTTTTCAACTCGGTGGCAGAAACTCTGGAGGAGGGTGACACGCCCTTCCTGAAAGCTGAGTACACCGACAGGAAAAAGGCGCTGGAGCTGCTTGAAAACGAAAAGGTGGAGGGCATTATCTATCTTGATGAAAAGCTGAGCCTCAGCGTTGCGGAGGAGGGCATTGAGGAGACAATGCTGAAAGCCTTTGTGGAGGAATATACCGCAGAGGAGAAGATAATAACCGACGCTGTAAAGAATGACCCCATGAAGGCGCAGGCGGTGATAGACGCTTTCTCGCAGGAGGTGGACGTGTGCAAAGAGATACCTCTTACACAGGGCAACCCCGATAATCTTATCCAGTATTTTTACAACCTTATCGCAATGGTGGGCATATACGGCACCATCACGGGTCTGCATATAACCATAAACAAGCAGGCTAACCTTTCGGCGCTGGGCGCAAGGAACAACTGCTCGCCCACACCAAAGTCGGTGGGACTTTGCGCAAGCCTTATAGGCAGCTTTATGGTGCAGGCGGTGTGCATGATAATTTGCGTGACCTACCTTGCATTCGTGCTGAGGATAGACTTCGGCGACAGACTGCCGCCGGTATATCTGGCAGCCATAATAGGCGGCATGATGGGCGTATCGCTGGGCTTTATGGTAGGCTCCATAGGCAGAATGAGCGTGGACGCAAAGGTTGGCATATCAATGGCGGTGTCAATGACGCTGTGTTTTCTGAGCGGACTTATGGTGGGGGATATGAAAGCGGTGGTCGCTTCAAAAATACCCTGGTTCAACAACATAAACCCCGTGGCAGTCATGTCTGACAGCTTCTACTGCCTTAACATCTACAGCGATTACAGGCGTTTTCTGACAAAAATAGCAACGCTTCTGATAATGACCGCGGTATTCTCGGTACTGGGCTTTATCTTTTCAAGGAGGAAAAAATATGCAAGTCTTTAATGCTTATATGAAGGTGCTGAAGAAAAAGCTCCCCGTAGCTATGATATATGTGATAGTTTTTCTTACCATAGCCTTCCCCATGTCAAGGGCAGGTGCAAACTCCGACAAATTTGAAGCTACAAAGCTGGATATATGCATTTTTGACGAGGACAACACCCCCGAGAGCAAGGCGCTCTGCGACCTTATCGTTAAGGATAACGACATCGTTGAGCTTGAGAACGACAAGGACGTTATAACAGACGCACTTTACTATGAGTCGGCAGATTATGTGCTGATAATAAACAAGGGCTATGCAGAAAAGCTGGCTGAGGGCGACACCGAGGAGATATTCGGCAGCTATCATCTGCATGACAGCTATTCTATAGTTTATGTTGAGCAGTTCCTTAACGAATATACAAGCGCTGTAAAGGCTTACCTTGCAGGCGGACTTGACCTTGATGAAGCTGTAAAGAGCGCCGGCGAGGCTGTATCTGTAGAAGCTGAGGTCAATTACGAGAGCTTTGATGAAGATAACAGCAGCGCTGATTTCCCCAAGGCGTTCTCCTTCTACTTCCAGTATATGCCGTATATACTTCTCTCGGTGATGATAAGTGCGCTTTGCCCCATACTTCTCACCATGGGCAGAAAGGATATACGCTACCGCACCAACTGTTCAAGCGTAAGACCATCATCATACACCATGCAGATACTGGCAGGCAGCGCACTGTTCGTTATAGCACTGTGGCTGATATTTGCGGCAGCAGGTGCTGTGCTGTACGGCGGAATGTATCAGGGCAAGGGCTGGTATGCGGTCCTGAACAGCTTTATATTCTCGCTGGTAGCTGCCTCAATAGCAGTGCTGGTGGCTTCCTTCTCACCCTCTGACAGGATAGTGAGCCTTATCACACAGGTGGTGGGCTTAGGCATGAGCTTTCTCTGCGGCATATTCGTCCCCATGTCAATGCTGGGCGAAGGTGTGCTGGCAGCAGGCAGATTTTTACCTGCATACTGGTACATCAAAGCAAACAATATGCTGGCAGGCAGCGAGCCCTATGACGGCAGCAAGCTTATGCAGTATATGCTGATAGAGGCAGCCTTTGCAGTGGTGCTTGCTATACTTTCGCTGGTAGTCAACAGGGTGAAGTACACAGGCGGCTTGAAGGCAAAGGGTGCTGCAAAGGCGGCAGCATGATAATGATAGTTTTTATAGGCAACACCGTACAACCATTGTACGTCAGATGCGTAGTCAGATCTTTCGTCAGAATGCATAAAGTTGACGCAGGCTTGCTGGCGCAAGTCAAGGAAACTTTGTGTATTATGACGGAAAATATGCAAGCAGATGGCGTGCAAAGGCGTTAGCCGGTGGTTGTGCGGTGTTGCCTATATCTCTCCCACCATTTGGTGGGGGAGATATTCTTTTTCAGGCAAAAGATCACAAAGATCTTCACCGAGATCAAAAATTGATTTTCGTGGAAAATGCGTGCTAAGCCCTTGCAATTATCAAAAAAGTGTGGTATAATTAATTGTTATTATGAAGAAGTATACGCTTTTGACCAGGGCGAACAAAGCAGAGGGGGCGTTTTTTGGTGAGAATAATAGGTATCGACCCCGGCTATGCCATAGTGGGCTACGGCGTGCTGGATTATAACCACGGTAATTTCTCGGTGGTGGGCTTCGGCGCTGTTACCACAAAAAGCGATATGAGCTTTAACGCAAGGCTGAGGGCGATATATCTTGATATGACCAAGCTGATAGAGTACTATCAGCCCGATGAGATGGGTATTGAAAAGCTGTTTTTCAACACCAACGAAAAAACCGCCATAGATGTGGCTCAGGCAAGGGGAGTAACTATTTTGCCTGCCATTATGAAAAATATACCCATTTACGAATACACGCCTTTGCAGGTGAAAAGCTCCATAGTGGGCTACGGCAGAGCCGAAAAAAAGCAGGTGCAGGAGATGACAAGGTCTATGCTGCACCTTAAAGAGATAATAAGACCCGACGACACCGCAGACGCAGTCGCCATTGCGATAACCCACGGGCTGTCGGTGAACACCAGAAAAATACTGGCACGACCCGAGTTAAAAAGAGGACAGATAAAATGATATATTCTGTAAGAGGAAAGCTTATACATACTGAGAGCGAGCTTGCGGTGGTGGAGTGCGCAGGCGTGGGCTATGCCTGCAAGACCTCGTTTTATACCCTGCAAAAGATAGCAGGGGCTGATGAGGTGACGCTTTATACCTACCTTGCGGTGAGGGAGAATGATGTGGACCTGTTCGGGTTCTCATCGGCAGAGGAGCTCAAATGCTTTAAAATGCTTATCGGCGTTTCGGGAGTGGGACCCAAGGCGGCGCTTTCCATACTTTCGTCAAATACCCCCTCACAGTTTGCCGTGGCGGTGGCTACCGCTGACTCAAAGGCGCTGACAAAGTGCAAGGGCATAGGCGCCAAAACTGCCCAGAGGATAGTGCTGGAGCTTAAAGACAAGATAGCCAAGGAAAACACCATCTCGGTAAGGGGCAGCGACGGCATAGCAGAAGCCCTGCCAAGAGGCGGCGCAGCGGAGGAAGCCGTAACAGCGCTGGTGGTGCTGGGCTACACCGAAGCCGAAGCCCTGAAAGCCATAGGCACCCCCGACCCCGAGCTGCCTGTTGAGGAGATAATAAAGAAAGCACTTATCGCACTGGCAAGATTTTGATAAAAGGTGAGATGTAAGACCCCGCAAAGTAAGACGTACCGCAAAATTTGAAAAAACAAATTTCTTACCTCTTACCTCTTACTTCTTACTTCTAAAAAGCAGGTGACTATAACTAATGATAGAAGAAGCTGAGTTTGACTTTGAACGGTTCGTATCTCCTAAAGAGACAGAGCAGGAGACTACCGACGATTTTGAGATAAGCCTGAGACCTAAGACCTTAGATGAATATATCGGACAGGACAAGGTCAAGGAGAATATGAAAATATATATACAGGCAGCCAAAAGAAGGGGCGACAGCCTTGACCATGTGCTGCTTTACGGTCCGCCGGGGCTTGGCAAGACCACCCTGAGCAATATAATAGCTCACGAAATGGGGGTCAATATCAGGACCACCTCGGGTCCTGCCATTGAAAAGCCGGGGGACCTGGCGGCGCTGCTGACAAACCTTGAAAAGGGCGATGTGCTGTTTATCGACGAGATACACAGGCTCTCCCGTCAGGTGGAGGAGGTGCTTTACCCTGCGCTGGAGGACTATGCGCTGGATATAATCATGGGCAAGGGTCCTGCGGCAAGGTCCATAAGGATAGAGCTCAACAGGTTCACCCTTATTGGAGCTACCACCAGGTCGGGTCAGCTCTCTGCACCGCTGAGAGACCGCTTTGGAGTAATACAGCATCTGGAGCTTTACAGCACCGAGCAGCTTGCGGATATAATCGAGCGCTCTGCGGTGATACTGGGAGTAGCCTGCGACCGAAGCGGCGCTGAGGAGATAGCAAAGCGCTCAAGGGGCACGCCGAGAATAGCGAACCGCTTTTTAAAGCGAGTGCGTGATTTTGCCGAGGTCATCGGCGACGGCAGAGTTACCGAGGAGATAGCCAAGATAGCCCTCAACCGCATGGAGGTGGATAACCTGGGGCTTGACACGCTGGATAAGCGGCTGCTGACCATGATAATAAAGGGCTACAACGGCGGCCCTGTGGGACTTTCGACCTTAGCGGCGGCTATCGGCGAGGAAGCTGTTACGCTGGAGGATGTATGCGAGCCGTATCTTATGCAGCTGGGCTTTTTATCAAAGACCCCAAGGGGCAGGTGCGCCACACAGCTGGCATATGACCACTTAGGCTATCTTAAAGACGGGCAAACGCATTTTTAGAGGTAAGAAGTAAGAGGTAAGAGCTTTTCTCTTCTGCCTTTTTGATAAGCTTAACATAGTGCGCTTTACGGGCGCATTTGAATAAAACTCATAATTATATAAAGGAGTAAAGACGAACATGGGTAGATTGTTTGGAACAGACGGTGCCAGGGGAGTTGCTATAACCGAGCTCACCTGCGAGACAGCTATGCAGATAGGCAGGGCGGCAGCTCTGGTGCTGGCTAAGGAATGCGATCACAGACCTAAGATAATAATAGGCAAGGATACAAGGATATCAGGCGATGTGCTGGAGGCTGCCCTTTGTGCAGGCATATGCTCGGTGGGAGCTGACGCCCACATTCTGGGAGTCGTGCCCACACCTGCGGTGGCTATGCTGGTGACAAAGTATAACGCTGATGCAGGCGTTATGATTTCGGCTTCACATAACTCGGTGGAGTTCAACGGCATAAAGCTCTTTGCAGGCAGCGGCTTCAAGCTGCCCGACGAGGTGGAAAACGAGATAGAGGAGCTGATACTCGACAAGCCCGAGACCATGCAGCTTTGCGACGGCACGAATATCGGACATATCTATTATGAGAAAAATGCCGTGTGGGATTATGTAAGGCACGTTATGAAAACTGTCGATGTTGACTATAAGGGCATAAAGGTCTGCATAGACTGCGCCAACGGTTCTTCCGGCGTCTGCGCTCAGAAGATATTCGAGGGGCTGGGGGCTAAGGTGGTAATGATACACGATAAGCCCGATGGCACAAATATCAACGAAAACTGCGGCTCGACCCATATGGAGAGCCTGAAAAAAGCCACGGTGGAGAACCACTGCGACATAGGTCTTGCCTTTGACGGCGACGCTGACCGCTGTCTGGCAGTTGACGAGAAGGGCGAGCTTATCGACGGCGATAAAATGCTGGCTATATTCTCAAAATTCATGAAGGCTGAGGGCACGCTGAAGCATAATGCCTGCGTGGTAACGGTGATGTCGAATTTAGGATTTTTCAAGTTTGCAAAGGCAAACGGCATAGTTACAGCCACCACCAAGGTGGGCGACCGCTATGTGCTTGAGGAAATGCAGAAGGGCGGCTACAACATCGGCGGCGAGCAGTCGGGTCATATAATACTTTTAGACCATGCCAACACAGGCGACGGCGAGATGACAGGTGCAAAGCTGTTGCAGATAATGATAAAAACAGGCAAAAAAGCCAGCGAGCTTGCAGGCATTATGGAGTGCTATCCCCAGGTGCTGGTGAACGTTAAGATAACCGCCGACAAAAAGGGTATGTGGGACAAAGTGCCCGAGATAACTGACGCCATTAAGCTTTATGAAGAAAAGCTGGGCGGCGAGGGCAGGATACTGGTGAGAGAGTCCGGCACAGAGCCGCTGGTGAGAGTTATGATAGAGGGCAAAAAGACAGGCATAATAACCGACTACGCCCACAGGATAGCTGAGCTTATCGAGAAGATGTAGGCGCAAAGGGACTGATATATAATGAGATTTACATACTGCCCTTTCTGCGGCACAAAAACGGTTTTAAGGCAGCTTGGCGACGAGGGGGATATACCCTATTGCGAAAGCTGCGACCTGCCGCTGTTTGATAAGTTTTCCGCCTGCGTGCTCAGCGTGGTGGTCAATGAGTATAATGAGGCGGCGCTCATAAGGCAGAGCTACGGCGACACCGAAAGATTTGTAGGTGTGGCAGGCTATATGAAATGCGGCGAGACCGCCGAGGAGGCTGCCTGCCGTGAGGTTAAAGAGGAGCTGGGCATAGAGCCAGAGGGCGTTTTGTATATCGAGAGCCATTTTTACCATGAAAGAGATCAGCTCATGCTGGGCTTTCTGGTGAGGGTCGCAAAGCAGGAGTTTCACATATCGGGGGAGCTGAACGAGGCTCGCTGGTTCACCTTAGATGAAGCGGTAAAAACGGTCAGGCAGGGCAGCATAATACAAAAGCTGCTTATCAGCGCGGGGGAGATGGTTTGATGATATACACTCCCATGACAAAAACAGCCATGCGGATAATGCTCAAAGCCCATGAGGGTCAGCTTGACAAGGGCGGTATGCCATATGCCGCACACCCGTTTTACGTGGCTTGCTGTATGGGCGATGAAGTGACCTGCACAGCGGCGCTGCTGCATGATGTGCTTGAGGATACCGACATGACCCCACAGCAGCTGCTTGAAGCAGGCATTTGTGAGAGGGCTGTTGAGATAGTCGGGCTGCTGACCCACAGGGATAATGAGGACTATTTTGACTACATAAGGCGCATAAAGCCAGACCCGCAGGCGGCGGCAGTAAAGCTTGCAGACCTGAGACACAACAGCGACCTTGGCAGGCTGGAGCAGGTCAGCGACAGGGACAGGATAAGGATAGAAAAATACAAAAAAGCGATAAAGCTGCTTGAAGAATGAGCAGGACGGGAGCTCAGGCATTTACGGATAAGCAGGCGAAGCATACAAAGGGGCAATATCACAATGAGAGTTGCAGAAAACTGGAAGGATTACCGCATACTTGACACCACAGAGGGCGACAAGCTTGAAAGCTGGGGCGGCAAGGTGCTTGTGAGACCTGACCCCCAGATAATCTGGAAAAGCCCGAAAAGGAGCGATATGTGGGACAAGGCAGACGCTGTATACCACCGCTCGGCAAAGGGCGGCGGTCAGTGGGAATACAAGAGAAAGCTGCCCGAGAGCTGGAAAATAAGCTACGGTGAGCTTAAATTCATAATAAGACCCACAGGCTTCAAGCACACGGGGCTTTTTCCCGAGCAGGCGGTCAACTGGGACATGATGGCTGAGAAGATACGCAGCGCAAACAGACCTGTAAAGGTGCTGAACCTTTTTGCCTACACAGGGGGAGCTACACTTGCCTGTGCGGCGGCAGGCGCCGGCGTATCTCACGTTGACGCATCAAAGGGCATGGTACAGTGGGCGAGGGAGAACGCTGCGGCATCGGGGCTTAGCGACAAGCCCATACGCTGGCTGGTGGACGACTGCGAAAAATTCGTCAGGCGTGAGATACGCAGGGGCAATTTTTACGACGCGGTGGTAATGGACCCGCCCTCCTACGGCAGAGGACCCGGGGGAGAGGTATGGAAGCTGGAGGACTGCGTATATGAGCTGGTAAAGACCTGCGCACAGGTGCTCAGCGACAAGCCGCTGTTCTTTCTTTTAAACAGCTACACCACAGGGCTTTCACCCTCGGTGATGGCATACATACTGGCAGATGTACTGAGCACAAAGCTGGGCGGCAGCGTAACAGCTGACGAGATAGGCTTACCCGTAGAAGCCACAGGCGGAGTTCTCCCCTGCGGCTCAACAGCCGTCTGGTCTTTTTAGTTCCCCCACCTGTGCCTCTAGAAGCAAGAAACCAGAGGCAAGAAGCAAGAGTCC
>CALCRR010000304.1 GCA_937894495.1 uncultured Ruminococcus sp.
CCTCGCCTATGGCAAAGATATCGTTGGCATAGCTTATGAGCCTGATAAGCCCCAGAACGATATCTTTGCCATAGGCGAGGGCGTTCACAAGGCTTTTGACGAGGTGCTCGTTCCTGCAGGCATGGGCGATGTTGCCATATTCACCGAGCTTGGCAGATATATGCTTGCTCCCTACGGTCATCTTATAACCACCTGCACCCATCAGAAGCATATCTATAAGGAGTATGTGGGCTGCGACGCCTGCGCCTGCAACCTTATGAGACCTGCTATCTACGGCGCTTATCACCACATAACAGTTCTCGGCAAGGAGGACGCACCCTGCGACCACAAGTATGATGTTACAGGCGGTCTTTGCGAGAATAATGACAAGTTCGCAGTTGACAGAATGCTCCCCGAGATCGAGACAGGCGATATACTGTGCATACACGATACAGGCGCACACGGCTTCTCTATGGGCTATAACTACAACGGCAAGCTGCGCTCGGCAGAGCTTCTTCTTAAAGAGGACGGCGACGTACAGCTCATAAGACGTGCCGAGACCCCTGCGGATTATTTTGCTACCTTTGATTTTACGGGTATTGTTGATAAGTATACAAAATAATTTCAATAGCTTTATTATTTGCTTCATTTCTCCGCCAACGGTGGGGAGATGGAGCATTTTTTGTTGGTATAAAAGAAAGCAGCAGTCCAATAAAACGGACTGCTGCTTTATGCTATTTGTCGCTTATCCTCCAGTTTATCGGCTGTATGCCGTTTCTTTCAAGGAACATATTCACCTGTGAAAAATGCCTGCACCCGAAAAAGCCGTTGTATGCCGAAAGGGGAGAGGGGTGAGCTGCCCTGAATACCCCGTGAATGGGGTTGGTTATCAGCGGAGCCTTGGTCTTTGCATTGCCGCCCCAGAGTATGAATGCGATGGGCTTGTCACGCTCATTAAGCTTTTTTATAATAGCGTCTGTCAGCTGCTCCCAGCCCTTGCCCTTGTGGGAGTTTGCCTGACCTGCCCTGACGGTCAGCACCGTGTTCAGCAGCAGTACCCCCTGTTTTGCCCAGTCGGTGAGCTCGCCGTTGTTAGGCGGGTCAATGCCCAGATCGCTTTTAAGCTCCTTAAAAATATTCACAAGCGAAGGCGGCGGAGCTACCCCTGCCTTTACCGAAAAGCAAAGCCCGTGTGCCTGGTTAGGTCCGTGATAAGGGTCCTGCCCGATGATCACTGCCTTGACGTCCTCGTAAGAGGTGTATTTAAGGGCGTTGAAAATATCGTACATATCGGGGTATACCGTGCAGGTGGCATATTCCCTTTTTAAAAACTCCCTTAAATTCAGATAGTAGGGCTTTTTAAATTCCTCTGCCAGAACGCTGTCCCAGCTGTTACCTATGTGTACCATCAGAAATTCAGCACCGCACCCACAACAAAGCCCAGCACCATGACCGCAGCAATGGCTATCACCAGTATCCTGAAAAGCAGCGGCTTGTCCGAAACGTTCTGTGAGTTATAAGCCTTCTCGGCAGCCTTTATCTGCTCCTCCACATCTACCTTCTCTCTGGCTTTCTGCGCTTCGATATTTTTCTGGGGATTACCGTATCTGTTCTTCTTTTTCTTTGCCATAGCTATCCTGTCCTTTCGATATTAATATAAGCACCTGAGATATTTTGCCGTAAACGCCGTCAGACCGTTCATTGTGGGCTTTACGGTTTCCATTGATATAAATTCAAGTGTCTCGGCTGAGAAATCAGCCTCCTCCTCGCTTACAGTGCCGCCGCTCATGTGTGCCTTTACAGCTATACCTGTGAGCTTGGGCAGCTTGTCGTCAAGCTCATTTATATGCTTTTCGTGGCATTTGCCCAGCAGCTCGCTGCAAAGCTGCAGGTCTGTCAGGTTCTTGTCGGCGCTGATATCAAGTATGTCAAGATATTTCAGACTGTACTTGAATATCTCCATGACCCTCTTGTTAAGGTCCTTCTGGGTACATCTGTCGTTCATCATTTTCAGCTTGTGCCGCCTGTTTAGCACCACTGCCAGTATAGCAGTCAACACCCCTGCCAGCGTCAGCAGCACCGACTTCGCCATAGGCGAAAGCTTTATCTTTTTGGGCTTAACGGGAGCGCCCACCTTAACAGTGGTCTTGCCGTCCCCCTCCTTGCCGCCGCTCACAGCGGTGGTGGTGGTCTTTTTGTTATCCGAGCTGCCAGATACTGTGGAAGCCTTAGTTGTGCTCTCCTTAGGCGCTGTTGACTTGGACATGGTGGGTGAGGTGGAAACGGGTGCGCTCACCGTTGCCGTGGTGGTGGTTGTCACCTTTTCTTCCTTCTCTAACCCCTTTTCCTTGTCGGTGAGGTTAGGGTTATCCCCGTCATACCCGGGTGTGAACTCCGCAGGCATCCAGCCTACATTGTCAATAAACACCTCTGCCCAGGCATGGGCGCATTTGTCGGGAACAGTCACCTTGTATCGTCCGTCGCTCTGCTCCTGACCGTTCTGCTGGCTTTCAAGTATCATGTAGCCCTCAACATACCTTGCAGGGTAGCCGAACATTCTCAGCAGCTCAACTCCCGTGGTGGCAAAATATGTGCAGTAGCCCCTTTTCTGCTCGGTGAGAAAATAGTCTATATAATCCTCACCCTTGGGAGTTTCTCCCGGGGTCAGGTCATATTTGAAGTTATCGCTGAAATAGTTTTTGATGGCATTATAGTGGTCATAATAGCTCCAGCCCGAAGCGCTGCCGTCCAGATAATTCTCAACTATATCATCATAAGCCTGTTTGAGCGAGGGTATGCCGGGGTAGTCGGTGTATCTGTCGTAAACATACCTGTCATAGCTGTTCATGGCGCTCCATATGCTGCTGTCAAAGCCGTTTGTAGCCCATTTCAGGGTGTTTATCCTGCTGCTCCAGTCTGAGCCTTTAAAGCCTATATAATTAACGCTGTAGTTTTTCTGCGCCTTGGTTATCAGCACGTATGAGTCATTAAATGGCTCGATCTCCTTGGGCAGACTGAGCAGCCCCTCAGAGCCTGAATAAAAGGCAGAGTATGGCGCATAAACGAATTTTGCGCAGGCGCTTCGTACCTTAATGTCCATCTCCTCATATGACGAGTCCGCCAGGTCTCCTGCTTCCATAGCGTCATACGCCAGCAGGAAATCATAGTCCTGCACAAAATAGCCCTCTTTGCTCAGGGGAACGTTGAAATCGTCCGAGTCGGGGTCCTCCTCATAGGCAGTCCAGGTGTTGTTCTCATATCTTCCTGCCACGTAGCCGCGCAGGTACATGGTCTGGTCGAATTTCGGCGCAGTCATCGTCAGGGCAGTGACGCCGTTGAAGCTTATGCCCTTGGTAGTGCCCAGTATGCCGCCGTTGGTGCCGCCCACAGTGTTGACTCCGTAAAGGTTAGCGCCGCCGCTGAGGTCGGTGAAAAACTCGTCCAGATTAGTCACATCGAGCCTTGATATCGCCTGATGAAGATTAGTCCTGGTCCTCTCAAAGGACTGGGGTCTTGTAAAGCCTGTCACCGCCGAAAAAATAATTATCACAATAAAAGCCGCAGCGGTAACTATGCTGACATATCTTATAAAAACAGGGTAAAACTCGCTCTTGGCGTGGTCTGAGGTAAAGAAGAAGGTCTTTGAGCGCTCATGCACCGCAAAGGTGTTTTTTCGCCCTGCCTTATTGGTGGTGTGGTTTATTATGTGCATCGCCAGCACCGTCACCCAGCATACCATTATGCCCACCACCGCAACGGTGTATGTCTCCAGCCCCTGATACATACCGAGCTCGAATATAGGGAATGTGAAAATAAACAGTATGGGAAAATCTATCCTGTAAACGCAGGCAAGCGAGGTCCCCAGCGAGATAAACAGCGCCAGCGCCGCAAAGAAATAGAACATATACTTATAGTCAAAAATGTCTATCCCTGCGGTATATGTGCCTATGGTGCCCGATGATATCTCAGAGAGCTTCAGGTATCTGTTGGCGGCAATATAAAAGCCGTATTTTACATTTTCCATATTTATCATCACGGTGCTCAGATAAATAAAGGTCATTATTCCCGAGCAGAACCTGACTATGGAATACTTTGACCTGAAAAGGCTCACCGATACAGATGCCACCAGACTGTGATAAAAGACTGTGTTCAGACTTACTCCGTCAGCCACAAAGCTCTGTGCCATCAAAAGCGTAAAAAAGGTGGCAAAAAAGGCAAGCAGCATTCTCAGGGGCAAAAAGCTCTTGCCGTCGTGATAATGCTCGCACCTGAGAAAAATATCGCCGTCGATGCATATACCGCTCTTGCTCACCAGACCAATTTCTTTATTTATATCTTTTTTCATATGGTCACCTTTATATTTAAAAGTCATATGCAGGGATAAACAGCGGCAGACTTGATAAATGCCCTGTCAGTCTCCCTGCGGCGTTTTGTTGTCAGAAGCTCAGCTCCTGTATAGACTCGGCGACTCTGCCGGGGTAAATGGGAACTATCTGAGCAAATTCGTCATAAAGCTCTCCCGCAGCAGTCTGTTCGCCGTTCACCACCATGTAGGTGTATTTATAAGCCGTGTCAGCGTCGCTGAGAAGCTCACTGACCCCCTCGTTATTCTTTGGAGAGATATACATGAGATGTCCGCACTTGAACCTCTCCGTCTCATTGGCATAATGCATGGGCGCCAGGTCCTTCTCGCTGCAAAGGGGCGCCTTTAAAAGCATACCCACCAGCAGCCTGTGGGACTCTTCATCGGTAACGCTTATGTCCATCAGCCGTGAGTTGTCATTATCATACCACACCACCCTGTGGGGCGTCTCGTTGCTTATCAGGTGGAAGGAGATAGCTGCGGCAGTTTCTATCATCGTATCATACTTGGCGTGACAGCTGCCGTCCTTTCTGTCAAGGTCAAGGTCTACCATTATCACGATAGAGTTGGATATGGGCAGCGAGTAATCCTTGACGATGGTCTTGTCCTGCTTAGCCGTCAGCTTCCAGTGTATGCGGCTTATCTTGTCGCCCTCTACATAATCTCTCACATCGAATATCTCAGAGGGGTCATCGCCCTTTGAGGTCTTTGAGTATTCATCGGTCTCAAGACCCATCTCGGCATAGTTTGCAATGTTGTTCTCGATAGCGATAGGCTCGGGAAAGATAGTAAAGCTGCTCGCCTTGAATATCTCCCTGCTTTTGGGGTACCGCAGCTTTATCTTGAAGAGCCTCAGCATATCCACCACTCCGCACCGCTTTATCCTCAGCTCTACCGTGCCGTAATGCATACCCGATATATGCATGGTAAGGTATTGGGTCTCACTGGGGTATACGGGGGTATTTATCTTCATAACGTTTTTTATGCCGTCAAGAGAATTGAAATATTCTATCTCGATAATAAGATTTGCCGCAGGCAGCACCGAACGGTTCTCTATCTTCAGCACCAGCGGTATTTTTGAGGAGCGCCCTGTGGTGCTCTGCACAGTTACAAAATCCACACTGAGCTTTCTTGCTGTGAGCTTTGTCATTATAAAAAGAATGAATGGCAGTATCAGCAAAAAAGCAAACAGATAAAATGAGAATGCAGGCACATAAAGTATATAGAAGAATACAGAGGTTATAAAAAGAATGATATATAAAACCAGCATCGGTCACAGCCTCCGCTATTTGTTTATCCTTGGAACAGCCACGGACGCAAGTATATCCTTGAGCACCTGCTGACCCGAAATGCCGTTTATCTTCGCCTTTGAGCTGAACACCAGCCTGTGCAGCACAACATCGTTGAAGGCATAGATAACATCATCGGGTATAACATAATCCCTGCCCTTCAAAAGTGCGGTAGCCTTGGTCATTCTCAGCAGAGCTATGGTGCCTCTGGGGGAAAGCCCCAGCTTGATATACTGGTGATTTCTGGTGGCAGCCGCCAGCAGAGCCACATATTCAAACACCTGGTCGGAAACGTAGATGTTCTCCACCTCATGCCTTGCAGAAATTATATCCTGGGCGTTCACCACAGGCTGAACAGTGTCAACAGGTATCAGGCTCTGCTTTGATTTAAGCATAAGCACCTCGCTCTCCACCGTGGGGTAGCCCATGGTAAGGCGCACTATAAACCTGTCCATCTGCGACTCAGGCAGCATCTGTGTGCCGATAGAGCCGATGGGGTTCTGGGTAGCTATAACTATATACGGGTCGGGGGCTTTTCTGGTAACGCCGTCAACAGTCACCTTGCCCTCCTCCATTATCTCCAGCAGTGCCGACTGTGTTTTTGATGAGGTCCTGTTTATCTCATCGGCAAGAAAAAGGTTTGTGAGGGCAGCGCCCTGCTTATACTCAAACTTCTGTGTCTGTTTGTTGAGTATGGAAAAGCCAGTAACATCTGTAGGCAGCACATCGGGGGTGAACTGCATACGCTTATAGTCGAGAGAAAGCGCCTTTGAAAGAGCCACCGCCAGCGTGGTCTTGCCCACACCGGGTATATCCTCGATAAGTATATGACCGCCTGCCAGTATTGACAAAAGCACCTTTATTATGATGTCGTCCTTGCCGATCACCACCTTTTTTACCTCGCTTATAACGCTCTGGGACATATTCAGCACCCTGAGCTGGTTTTCCGTCAGATTTGTTCTCATTTATATTGTCTCCTTTTCGATCAACCGTAGTTTAACTACCGATTATTCACAGATATAAATATTATAACATATTCATGCATATATTTCAAGTAAAAGAAAATGTTTATTTTGCACAATTTTAGCAGAGCTTTTATGTAAGTCTTGACAGATACACACCCGGGCTATTAATGTAATATTCCTATACCCCTGCGCATATTATGAAACAGGACAAGCAAAGGAGAAATGCCATGCAGCCAAACGAGCCCATTCGGGATATGCTGGGGGATATCCTCAGCGACAAGCTTCTGACGGCAGTCATATCCATGAGCAGCAGCGATAAAATAGCCCTGCATGAGATAAGGCTGAGGCTCGGCAGGGG
>CALCRR010000305.1 GCA_937894495.1 uncultured Ruminococcus sp.
TTGACCCTCAGCGGCGGCTGACAAGCCCCTGCACCGACCGACCGCTGGGACGGCAGAACCTCTACTATCTGCCCGACACCGAAAGCACTCTGCATGAGCTTGCATACTATGAAGGTGATGACTACGGCAGGAAGCTTATGTTCACAACAAAACTCGCCGCAGTTATGGATATGCTGGGTCAGCAGACCAACTACAGACAGACTGCCCAGCCTACCCTTTCTGAACAGCTAGTGCGATATGTCAACGATATGCTGTGCCGGGATATAACGGTAGAGCGGCTGGCGGAGCATTTCTTTCTGAGCACCTCGCAGTTCTCCCGACTGTTCAGGAAAGCTACGGGTGCGTCACCGTGGGCGTACATAAATGCCAAGCGGCTGGTGATGGCGAAAGCGCTCCTGCAAGGTGGCATGAGTGCAAAAAAAGCCGCAGAGGACTGCGGCTTTAAGGATTATTCGGTTTTCTACAAGGCTTATGTTAAACGCTTCGGGGAGAAGCCGAGCTTGCGGCGTTGAAGTTCCGTTATTGCCGTTTTGCTCTCAAAGCCCCAGCGCCTCAAAGTACGATACGACAGTAAGCTCAGCCTCAAACTCATTCAGCGTAAGCTCTCTCGATAAGGTGGATCTATCCACATACACAACAGCCTCGCCGCCGTGGAGGTCGAAGAAATTGTCCGAGAATATGCAGTCTGCGGTTTTAAGGTCGAGCCACACGCCCTTGGCAAAGGCTTCGGCTCTCACTGTTATCTCAAACCTTTCGCCGCATTCAGCAGCAGACCATGTCAGCTTAGGGTCAATGAACATGAACTGCTTCGGGCGGACGAGCATAGCTGTGTTTGAGCTGATGGTCCCGCCATTTTCGATAAGCGAATATTCAATATATGATAAATGCCTGTTTTGTGCTGAGATACCTGTTTCTTCGGGGGTCAGCGTAAGGTGATACTCGGCTGACATGGGCTTGACGGTAACTTCCCTGCTGCCCTCAGCTATGACCTCGCCGGTGTTTCGGCGGCTGTGCCAGATGATGTTGGCTTCAAAGGCGTCCTGCCGCTCCGACGATATGTTTAAGCGTATCAGGTCGGGATCGTTATCGGCTGCCGAGAGCAGGACAGGCGCATAGAACCTTTTTGCAGTATAGTGCAGCGGCTTGCGGCGCATGAAACTGTCGACGGAAGCCCACGAGATAACCGGGTTCGAGTCATTCACCTGCCAGTAGAGCGAGCCCATGCTGACCCCTCGGTCACGGCGCATATTCTCCACATTTATCCGTATCGCGTCCGACTGTACCATTTGTGTGGCATATATCAGCCCCTCAAAGGTGTATGGATAATGGGACATCTGCGCTAAATAATACATTATCTTTTCGGTGCCCTGCTCGCACTTCTGATGGGCTTCCATTACAGGTGAGCAGAGGTTCATATCCTTTGGCTCGGCAAAGCTCCTGACGGTCTTTATGCTCGGCAGCGACTCAAAGCCGAACTCTGAGCAGAAGCGGAAGGTGTGATAATAATAATCCTCAAAGGGCTTTAAGCTGTGCCATACTGCCCAGTAGTGCTGGTCGCCGCGGTGCTGGTCGCTGCTGCCCTTAAAGCCGCCGCCCGACGACGGAGAAGAGCACCAGTAAAATGTCTGAGGGTCGTTATTCTTCAAAGCCTTCGGGATAACGTCCTCGAACAGTCTCAGATAGTCCTCACGGTAGTGCTGCTGCTCCTGCGGCAGTCCCCAGCCCTCCCACATACTTTCAACCTCATTATTGCCGCACCACATGGCGAGACAGGGGTGATTTCTTATGCGTTTGGCGTTGTCTTTTATTTCGGCACTGACGTTTTCGCAGAACTCCCCGTCAGCCTTATATGCCGAGCAGGCGAACATACAGTCCTGCCACACCAGCAGCCCCATGCGGTCGCAAAGCTCATAGAACCAGTCGTCGGGATAGATACCGCCGCCCCAGACCCGTATCATGTTATAATTTGCGTCAATGCAGGCTTCCAGCAGCTGCTCGGTGCGCTCACGGCTCCTTCTCGGCAAAATCTGCTCCTCGGGGATATAGTTTGCACCCATAGCAAATATCTTCAAGCCGTTGATCACAAAAGCAAACTCCTCGCCGTTATCCGAGCCGTCAGCATTGAAGAGCTTATCACGGCTGACCGTTACAGTTCTTAATCCGATATCAAGGCTTCGCTTATCCAGCGTATTGCCGCTTTTATCCGAAAGTCTGACGGTGAGTTTATAAAGCGGCTGCTCGCCATAGCCGTTGGGGTACCAAAGCTTTGCTTCAGTTACTTTTATGTGCAGAGTTTTCCTGTCAGTAATGCTGCCCTCTGCCGTGAGCTTTGAACTGCCGTCGGGAGAGGTAAGCTCAGCGCTTATATCAAGCTTGTCAGCTGATGTGAGAGCTGCTTCAACATCAATGTATATATCGACCTCTCCGTCGGAGATACGACTGTGGTCCTGCCTGACATACACGCTGTCTATCAGTCCGCCGCAAACGCCTATCAGCTCAACATCACGCCAGATACCCATATCCGGCAGCATGGGGCCCCAGTCCCAGCCGAACATATAGTGCGCCTTTCGTATATGCGGATATCCAGGGATAGTCGAAGATACGCCCCAGACAGGTTCCTCGGCATTCCGTTGGGCGATGTATTTTGTGGACGAGGATATACTTACCGTAAGGATATTGTCCGCAGGCTTCACAAGCTCGGTGATATCGCAGGTGTAGGTGCGGTGCATATTGTCGGCGCTGAGTATGAGCTCGCCGTTAAGGCTGACCCTCGCCAGAGTATCAATGCCGTAAAACCGAAGCAATATCCTGTCAGACCCGTATATACCTGCCTCCGGGTCGAACCTGCGCTCATAGGTAACGTCCTCGTCAAAAATCGGCAGGGTGGTATACTCGTTCAGGCGGTAATATGGGTCGCCGATAAGTCCTTCCTTCAAAAGCGTATCACACAATGACCCTGGCACCGCTGCGCCCATATCATACCTGCCGCTGTGCAGCTTCCATATCCCGTTAAGTGACTGTTTCATAATGCTACTCCTTATTAAAAGCGTTTGTTTTGTCAGCCAAAAGATCTGTAAGAATAATTATACCACAGCGCACACGATCAGTCAACCGAAAGCTTTACTATTTTAAAATATAGCCTTTACTACAGTACGCCCCTTAAAATTTGTATGATCATTGAACTTTTTATGAAGTTTGAGCTGCAAATATAACAGGTGTAAAAGTATAAAATAACCCCGTAAATACGGCGGATTTTTGCCATATTTACTGGGGATTTTTCTTTGTGAGTGACGAACGAAAAAATGATGTGCCCCCAAGCTCGATTTTATGCGCTTTCTTTGCTATTAACTTTCCTTTATCAACATTTCTCTTACATTTATTATATCATACATTTTTTCTGTTGTAAAGGTAATTGTTAAAAAACATATAACAACAAAACCTCTGACTTAGAAATCAGAGGTTTTATAATTTATCTTTCAAGCTCGACTTTTTTCTCATACCCACCCTTGAATACTATGCAGCTTATCCTCATGAATCGACGGCGAGTTGTGACAGAATTTAGAGCCATGATCCAAGCGACTTATGCACCGCCACACTATTTTCTTCTTGCCACGAACATTCCACGTCACCCGCTTGTATGCCGAGCCACATTCGCCGCACACCATTATAGTCGATAAGTCCAGAGAGGACACCACTAAGGAGGTAGACGCAGTGAAAAAGTACACCAACAAAGGGTTGAAAAAAACTTGCAAAAGCGGCTTTACTGATGCATTACGGTTTTGCTCCGGCTCTTAGTAATATAGTGCTTATGGAGGCAGACACTAACGGCGAGTACATCGGCATTGATGTAGATGGACATGGTTATCAAATATACGGTAAAATTTGGTATCTGTCAGACGGTCACAGCATGGGGTACGACCCATCTACCATAAGCATAAACAAAATTAAGTGGTGAAACAGCATAAGGAGTTGATAAAATGGTACTTTTTACAAAATCAATCATCAAGCAGCTTGAGAAAAAGCCCCTCTATTCGACAGAGGGCAGGGTATGAAAGCTAAGGTCATTGTAAAGATATTCAATCCATTTGGCGCGGGTACATGGTTGATAACTGAGGGTGAAAAACAGGAAAATGGAGATTGGCTGCTATTCGGTTATTTTCACCTGCATGAGTGGGAATGGGGTTACGTTCTTATGAGTGATCTTGTTAATACCCGAATAGGCCGCTATAGACTAAGGCTTGAGCGTGAAATGTATCAAAAAGGCACAGTCGAGGACTTTTGCAGATAAGACTTGACAGCTATCTAAAAATCGGCTATAATATCAGTAAAGGAGGCTGAGTGCTATGGATATAAATGAAAAACTCGCTAATCTGACCGCAGAACAGAGCAAGGCATTAGCGGCATCTATGAACGCCGCATATAACAAGCAGCCCGATACTGATGATGCCGAGCCGGAGGATGATGAGCAGCAGGCTACACGGGATAAGGAATAGCGGTTGACGTCTGCGGACTAAGCCTAAGAGAGTCGGATGTGTCCGGCTCTTTTTTGTCCGGGCGTGTCCAGTTTTCGTGTCCAGTTTTTGTGAAAAATACACATTAAGTGTTTGTTAATTGCACAAATGGTGAGGGTATAAAACATAAGAAAAAGCCCGATATTACGCAAAATACGCAATATCGGGCTTTTTGCTTTGGCGGAGAAGGAGGGATTCGAACCCTCGATGAGCTATCAACCCATACACGAGTTCCAGAAGGATAATTTTGTGCATATTGTACCATATCGTCCTTCTCATTCACTTGTAGTTTTAGAAAATAAGCACAATAAAATACCCCAAAATACCATAAAAACTACAGGTGAAATATGCACTTGATTAGCAAAATTTATTAGCAAAAATAAGGGCTTTTTACACGAATGACTGATTTTTTATACACGAGTGAGCGACGAGTTTAACATAATATGAATATTTTTTCGTTTGCAACTTGTTATATTTCATTAATAAATGCCTTTACCGCATACTTTGCAGCAGGGCATTTTTTAATAATTCATGAACCGTTCACATCTAACTGTTCCACGGCTTCAAATGTAAAATCTTACATCATCGGTTGCATTATCTCGATTTGTGTGCTATAATGTAAGTAAAGTATTACTGACTTTCACAGAAAGGCGGCGAGGAAATGAAAAGATTCAAGACTACAGGACTTTGCAATCCTGCAAAGGATTACATGGTGGATATCACCGAGCGGCTGGTAAAAATAAAGGCTATGGTCGATTACGGTGATTACTTTACGATAAACAGGGCAAGACAGTTTGGCAAGACAACTACGCTTGCTGCGTTAAAGAAATACCTTTCAGAGCAGTACAATGTGCTGAGCCTTGATTTTCAAAGCATGAGCAATTCGTCCTTCCGTACAGAGGGCAGCTTTGTGAAAGCATTTGCGCTAAATCTGCTTGAAAAGGCTGAATTCGGGCAGGCTGTTATTCCCGAAGATATTATTTCTGAATTCAAAGCACTCATCGTCACTGATACAGACGATCTTGATCTTAGAATGCTGTTTTTAGTTATTCTCAGATGGTGCGGTTCTTCTGAAAAGCCGATAGTTATGTTTATTGATGAGATCGACAGCGCTTCCAATAATCAGGTGTTTTTGGATTTTCTGGCACAGCTCAGGCTTATGTATCTTGAACGTGAAGCCGATTCGGACTATCCCGCATTCCGATCTGTTATACTTGCAGGAGTTACAGACATCAAGCATCTTAAAAGCAAGATAAGGGACGATGATCAATCAAAGGTCAACAGCCCGTGGAACATTGCTGCTCCATTCAATATTGATATGAGTTTGTCGGCTGACGGTATCAAAGGTATGCTCGATGATTATGAAGCAGACCACAATACGGGTATGGACACGGCAAATATCGCACAGCTTATTTATGACTACACAAGCGGTTATCCTTTCCTTGTGAGCCATATCTGCCAGATAATCGACGAGGAGCTTGTGCCGGATAAGTTCAAAACACTTGCTGATGCATGGACGAGAAACGGGATCGACGAAGCGGTTAAAATCATTTTGAATGAGAAAAACACGCTTTTTGACTCTTTGATTGGAAAGCTGACAAACTACCCTGAGATAAAGAACATTTTACACAGGGTACTCATGGAGGGTGTGTCTATTTCATATAATGCCTACAATGAAGGTATCGGTCAGCTTGTGACCTACGGCTTCATTAAAAGTCAGAACGGAAAGGCTGTTGTTGCCAACAGGATATTTGAAACACTCCTTTACAATATGTTCTGCACCGAAGGCGACATCAAAAACAATGTGTTCACTTCGGAGGGCACGCTCGCCAAGAATATTTTCATCAAAGACGGCAGGCTCGATATGCGCCTGATAATGGAGCGCTTTATCAAGACCTACACCGAGGTCTTCGGTCCCCTTGAGGACAAGTTCAAGGAGAAAGACGGCAGAGAGCAGTTTTTGCTGTACCTGCGCCCCATCATCAACGGCACAGGCAATTACTACATTGAAGCCCAGACCAGAGACCAGACCCGCACCGACATCGTAGTTGACTATCTCGGTCAGCAATACATTATCGAACTAAAGGTCTGGCGGGGCGAGCGCTACAATTCCGAGGGTGAAAAGCAGCTGTCAGCATATCTTGACTACTTCGGACTTGATGTGGGATATATGCTCAGCTTTAACTTCAATAAGAAAAAGACGGTAGGCGTTGAGCGCATCAGCATTGACGGAAAGACTTTGTACGAGGGTACACTATAATTATTATCATGGG
>CALCRR010000306.1 GCA_937894495.1 uncultured Ruminococcus sp.
TCAAGGAAAACCTTGAAGGCTGTCGGCAGCGGTATGATGTTTACTCTGATATTGCAAAGACTTATGCAGAGATTTCACAAGGAGACTATATCTCTAAATTGGTTGTGGAGGAAAAGCAGCGGCGTGAGCAAGCGGCAAAGAAAAATAAGAAAAAGCTGTAATGATCTATTGAGGGGTAGCAATTCTTTCAAATTTGTGGTATAATGATAGCAAATAAGGAGACAGCTATGAAAGATACCATTTACAATTACAATACTCCCCTGCGCATCGCCCTGCTTGCCGACCTGCATGATCGCGAGTTTGGCTGGATAACCGATTCGCTGAAAACACACAATCCTGATATTATTTGCATTGCTGGTGATGTGGTGCATAGAGTCGATTTGATCACAGACGGGCCTGTGATAAGTCAAACTAAATACGTCCTTCCTTTCTTGAAAGCCTGCACAGAAATCGCACCAACTTTTATGTCGCTTGGAAATCATGAGTGGACGCTGTGTGATGAGGATATTGCAATCATGTCGGAAACAGGCGTGACTATTCTCGACAACAGCTTTGTGCAGTATAAAGATGTGGTCATAGGCGGCTTGAGTTCGGCGGGAGTTACATCATATAGGGAGTACCGTAAGGATAAGACCGAACGTTATCCCGAATGGAATTATGGGGATAGGCCTGATTCTACGGAGCCTGATGTCACTTGGCTTGATGACTTCTGCAAGCAGAACGGATACAAGATTCTGCTGTCACATCACCCGGAGTACCGTGACCGCTATCTGAAAGATATGCCAATAGACCTAGTGCTTTCGGGTCATGCGCACGGCGGGCAGATAAGGCTTTTCTGGCAAGGGCTGTTTGCGCCGGGGCAAGGTGTGTTTCCAAAATACACAAGTGGAGTTCAGGGGAATATGATTATCTCGAAGGGGATTGCCAATACGGCGGGTATGGTGCCGAGACTGTTTAATCCGAGAGAAGTCGTGTATATAAAGCCAATTTGACGGATTATTCCCGACTTTTTCACTTACCCCTTGCCTTTCCTGTAATTTTAGTGTATAATAGATATATAGAAGCACAAGTAACCTACCGTGGAGGTGATCTTATGGGAAAAAACTTAAATCCCGGCAATTCTGCATTTGCCGAATCAGTAAAATCCGATTATGTCGATAAAACAGGTATGATCGCATTGATAAATAGTACCATCGGGACAAACAAAAAACTTACTTGTATTAGCAGACCACGCCGTTTTGGAAAATCGTATGCTGCACAAATGCTGTGTGCCTATTATGACTATACCTGCGATTCTCACCAGATATTTGACAAGTACAAGATCAGTAAAGATCCATCATACGAATCACATATCAATAAATATCAAGTAATATGTCTTGATATGACACAGCTCATGAAAGAATCTCAGGGCATTCCTGTCGATGAATATATTACGAACAGAATAAAAGCAGAATTAAAGGCCGCATATCCTGAATTAGTTATTGATTCATCATTCAGCACTACACTATTAAATGCAGTTGAATATTTAAACAGGAAATTTGTTATCATAATTGATGAATGGGATGCTCCCATAAGAGAAAACGCCAAAACTGCTAAACCATATCTTGAATTTCTGAGATCGCTTTTCAAAAGCATTACATCTACCGCAAAAACATTTGCCGCCGCATATATGACAGGAATCCTTCCTATCAAAAAAGACGGTTCACAGTCAGCAATATCCGATTTCAGAGAGTATCCGATAATAAACCCCGGCAGATTTGCAGAATATACCGGATTTACGGAGCAGGAAGTTAAGACGCTTTGCGAAAAGCATGATATGAATTTTGAGGATGTCAAGCATTGGTATGACGGATACTCATTCCCGAAGGTCGCTTCGATCTACAATCCGTACTCCGTTATGATGGCAATGGACAGCGGTGAGATAGAATCCTACTGGAAACAGACCTCTGCCGCAGAAAATCTTATCACATACATTGATATAGAACTGCATAATACCAAAAGTGAGCTGCAAGCAAAAATTCTGAAACTGATCGCAGGCGAACATTTAGAGGTAGATGTAAGCGGGTTCAACAATGATTTTCAGACGTTCAATTCCGATGATGATGTGCTGACCCTGCTGATTCATCTAGGTTATCTTGCATATGATAAAACAACAAAGCGTGTTCGCATACCAAATGAGGAAATCAGACAGGAGTTTGATAAGCTGCTAAAAAACAACAAGCCGTCAAAGCTCACAGAACTGATAACTCGCTCTGAAAAGCTGTTAGCCGATACCTTTGCAGGTAATGGTGACGCAGTTGCCGAGGCAATAAAAAACGTCAGAGCAACAAATTATGCTCCGACATTTTACAACAATGAGCAGTCGCTGAGATATGCTGTAAAGTTTGCATATATCGTTTGTATCGACAAATACATGAAGGTCGAGGAGCTTGCAAGCGGCAAGGGACTGGCTGACGTTGTATATATTCCGAAAAGTGATACGGCGCTGCCTGCTTTGGTGATCGAACTGAAATGGGAAGAAAACGCTGATAATGCGATAGATCAGATAAAGAAAAAAGACTATCCTGCGGTATTGAAAGATTATTTCGGTGAGATCATTCTTGTTGGTATCAACTATGACAGCAATACCAATGAGCACACTTGTAAGATTGAACGGATAATTAAATAGTAAAAAAGAGGGCGATTCCAACTCGGAATCGCCCTCTGCAATTATAAACATATGTTCGTTCGAGGTGCTTTTCGCTCACACCCGCTGCAATCTTGGATTTTTTGCATTCTTGGTGCTCAAATGTGCATGTTTTCGGAATTTTCTATAAATGCAACATTGCAAAAATCGCCTGATTTTATATCATTTTTTAGGCTCAAAATTGCAATCTTAAAAGGTCATTTTGCAATTCTTACAGATCTATCTTATCGCTGATCTCGGAATTAACAACATAGTAAACTGCGCTGTCCTCGGGCTTAACATAGATGTCAACCGACTTAACAGCACCCTTTACGCTGCCCTTGTAAGATTTAGTAACATTCTTGGTGATCTCGTCAATATCGTACTCGTTACCGCCAAACTGTACCTTAACAGTTACCTTCGGCTCTGCCTTTTTAACAGGAGCTTTCTTTGCAGGCGCAGCCTTCTTTTCAGCAGTCTTGCGAGTTGTCTTTTTCTCGGCAGATTTCTTTTCTTCCACGGGCTTTACTGCTTCGACAGGTGCAGAAGTTTTCTCAACCTTTGCTTCTGCTTTTACCTCTGCTACAGACGCGGTTTCGGTTTTCTTTCTGGGCATAATGATTACCTCCATAAAACATTAAATAGGAAATAGCTTATGCTAATATTATAGCGCATTTGTGGGGCTTTGTCAACTATCAACCAAACCTGTCTGATAGTCAAGTTTCTTAATAGTTTTCATTTGTTATAATAAGCAATTTTTTACTATTTTAGTTTTTGCCAAAGCTTATCAGCTCTCTTAAAAGTAATCGGCTTTTCTATTTTATCCTTCATTCTATTTTTACCATTATCCGAATGATAATAATAATCTACAGACGTTATTCCGGATTGATTTATTGTTAAAAAGAGGTGTTCATCATTACAAGGTGACATGCCAACAATCTCAAGCTTTCCTGTCATTGCTTTAAATGCATCAGCTCCAAATTCCGACTCTTTGCCTATCCATTCACCATATTTCTCAAGCCAATACCAACTCATAATAGTATTACTATATACATGAGATAAGTCAGGAATAACATCGTGAGCCTTGCATTTTTCTGGATTATTAATCGAATAGTCACTATTTATATCATATTCAGGTGCTAATTTAGAGAACTCACCATGCAGATGATGTACATTAGTAACATATCTATCAAGATTACTATCATAATTAATAGTAAATACGTTATCGAATGAGGAAATATATTCTTTAAAATTCTTTCCATAATCAATATTGTTTATCTGACCGTCATTAAAGATGGAATCTATTATAGGCATTTGTAATCCACAATGCAATTGATCTATAAACTTATCTGAATCTGTTGGCTTTATGAGATATTCTAATGCAAGAAAGAAATCCTCCATCCCTATGTTTTCAATCGGAGTGTCAATCTGATATTGTTTCTTGATTCTCTCGATTTCCATAATCAGAAACAGAAAAGTTTCGGGCGGATTATGTTTACCAATATTTACAAGAACATTTTTAAGGCCTTCAAACAATTCTATATGTTCATCAACACTTAATGGATATAATAATTCACAATACTTTCCATTTCTGATATTAGTAAACATACGCCTCATTATCGCTGAATTAGAATAATTGTCTTTTCCCCCAAATTCAATATTAATTCCATTCCCTATCAATATATTTCTTTGCATACCATCACTTACCTAACCAATTATTATATTTCAAAAATCATACCAATTGCTAATAGTTTTTCTATTTGTATATTAGATAGTTGCTTATTTCTTCTTTTTCCCAAACCAATATTCTTCTGCTCATTCAGCCATTTCCACAGCCAAACACCATTTATGACCGTATCTCCGGGCATCCTCAAATTTCCGTGCTCATCATAGTAAGCCTTTGCAAGCTGATACTTTTCTTCCCATGGGTCTGCCTTTTCGAGCACAAAACCAATACTGCGCAGCTTCTCTATACGCTCATCAGACAGCTTACCCTGCTCAAAAAAGTCACGCTGCCTTCGCACCCATGCGCCTAAACGTATGCCTGAATCAGTCACATACGCAGACGGAATATCGAGCGTGCCGTTCTTGCGCTGATAATTGCAGAGCACCCGGAAAGCGTCGTCCCACTGCTTGTCGTACTTGCTGCCCCAGATCATGCCGATAGCGTCAAGCCGTGCAATCTGCTCATCTGTGAGCGGTTTGACAGTCTTTGCGGTACCGTTCCGATTGCTGCGAAGCCCCTGTATCCACTGACCCAGCTTTATACCCTCGGCATCAACGTATTTCGCAGGCACATTCAAGCTGCCGTGTTCACGGTGATATCGTACCGCAGCTGCATAGTTTTCCTCCCAAATGTAGTCGGGAACGCTCCAAATCATGCCGATCTTATCGAGCGCGGCAATGCGATCCTCGGCCATGTAGCG
>CALCRR010000307.1 GCA_937894495.1 uncultured Ruminococcus sp.
CCGGGCGCCAGACGGCTTGCAGGGTCTGGGGCAGCGCCCCAGCTCAAGGCACAAAAGGAGGAAGTAAAATGGGAGTAATAACACAAAGACCAAAAGGCACAAATGACATAGTACCGTCGCAGGTGTACAAGTGGCACACTGTTGAGAAGCTGGCGGCTGAGACAGCTGAGCAGTACGGTTTCAGGGAGATAAGAGTACCCACCTTTGAGGACACGGGGCTGTTTATACGCTCGGTGGGGGAGACTACCGACGTTGTGCAGAAAGAGATGTACAGCGTTACCGCCACGGGGGACGCTCAGTTCACACTGAGACCCGAGGGCACGGCAGGAGTTATGAGGGCTATGCTGGAAAACGGTATAGTAAACGAGGGCTTTCCTCAGAAGGTCTACTACATTCTCTCATGCTTCAGGCATGAGAAGCCCCAGGCTGGCAGGCTGAGAGAGTTTCACCAGTTCGGCGTTGAGATGGTGGGCTCTGCCGACCCGAGAGCCGACGCAGAGGTCATATCGCTAGCTAAAAGCCTTATCGACAGGGTGGGGCTCAGGAATATACAGCTCAATATAAACTCTATCGGCTGCCCCAATTGCCGTGCGGATTATCACAGGGCTTTGAAAGAATATTTCAGCGCACGCAGGGAGGAGCTCTGCGATACCTGCAAGGACAGGCTGGAGAAAAATCCCATGAGGATACTGGACTGTAAATCCCCCGTGTGCCAGAGCATTGCGGCAGGCGCACCTGTTATCATTGACTACCTCTGCGATGACTGTAACGAGCACTTTAAGGGCTTGCAGGATAACCTCTCGGTAATGGGTATCGACTTTGAGATAAACCCTAAGATCGTCAGGGGTCTTGACTATTATACCAGGACTGTTTTTGAGTTCATCACCACCGATATCGGCGCACAGGGCACCGTTTGCGGCGGCGGACGTTATGACGGGCTGATAGAAGAGCTGGGCGGTCAGAAAACACCCTCGCTGGGCTTCGGCATGGGACTTGAAAGACTGATACTCACCATGGAAAAGCAGGGCTGCGATTTTATGGAGCCCAAGACCTGCGACCTCTATATAGCTTCAATGGGTCAGGCAGCCTCGCAAAGAGCAATGGCTATGGCTATGGAGCTGAGGGACGAGGGCTATTTTGTGGAGTATGACCTTATCGGCAGAGGTATTAAGCCCCAGATGAAGTATGCGGATAAGATAGGCTCGAAATTTGTGCTGGTGCTGGGGGATAATGAGCTGGAAACAGGCAAGGCTAAGCTCAAAAACATGGCAAGCGGCGAGCAGACAGACGTTACCCTCGACAGAAGCTTTATTGATGATTTCTCAAACGCCCTTATGAGCGAGATGTTCAGCGGACTTGAAGAGGAAATGGCCGGTCTGCTGGGAAAGGAGCAGGGTAAAAATGGCTGATATTAACATCAGAAAAGAGCGCTGTGAGCAGTGCTCAATGATACCTATCGTGGATATACACACCCCACAGGAGTATATACTCTGTGTAGGCTCACTGGCGAGAACGGCGCTTGACGGCGATGTGGAGATAGTTTTCCAGAACTGCCCAATAGACCAGCTTATGAGCAAGGACGAGGATAAGATATGGAGCAAGGAAAAGTTTTTCCACCAGTTCCGCTGCACTAAGTGCGGTACTATCTACGGTATGCTTTTCAACACCCGTACAGGGGGGCAGATAAAGATAAACGACAAGGTCTTTGACCCCAACGATTATCCCGACCCGCCCAGGGCGGAAGAGGGCGGCAAGTAATGCCTGTTATCCCTAAAAAATATTCCGCCGAGGTGGCAATGCCCCCAAAACGCCTTATGCGCAGGCTGGACGGCGATATGACCGAGTATCTGCCCACCGTGAACGTGCTGTCGATAAGCAGATTTATGAGAGACCATAAGACCGAGAGCATTTACTACGGCAGGTACTCAGCCGACAGCTTTCAGATGTTCTATCATAAGGCGAAAAAGCGTGACGGCGGCTCCACGGGCTTTTACGGCAAGGTGAAAAAGACCGATAAGGGCTCGCTGATAACAGGGGTATTCAGAAAGCCCCTGTATGCCTATGTTTTCGCAGTTATCTGGACGCTGCTGTTCCTGCTCAGCGCAGGGGGAGCTTACGGCTCGGGTGCGGCGAAGACGGCTTATGTGATACTGGCAGTGGGTGCGGCAGGGCTGTGGCTCATACTATGGGATGACCACGAGAAGTATCTGAGAATGTATCTCGACAGGCTGCCAAGACCCGATAACAAGGAGGAAGCTGGGAATGAAAAGACCTGAGGGCGCTTTCAGGGCAGTGATGATATTCATAATGTTCGGCATAGTTTTCCCCATAGTTATGTATAACGCAGTTTTAAAGGGTACTGCGGCGGAGAGAAATTACATCGAAAACGGCAGGGTAGTTGAGTGCAGGGTAACAGGTGTTAGCGGCAACGGCAAGAGCCAGCACGTTGAGGTGACATACAAGGACGAAAACGGCGAGCGGATTTACGCCAATGCGGTGGTCAACAAAAGGGTGGCGCTTGACGATACCTTCAGCGCATATGTCCTTAAAGACGACCCCTACAAGGTCTACCGACCTGCGGACGACGCACTGAAATTCATTCTCTACTGCTTAGCAGGGCTGTTTTGCATAACGGGCTGGCTGGGTATCATCGTGTACATAAAGGCTCTGGCTGATTACAGGCTGCTCAAAAACAAGGGGGAGCACACCGGGGCGGAGCTCATATCCGTTTCGGAATACGACGGCAGCCGCGTCGGCAAATTCAGGTTTGTGACCGCAGGCGAAAATGAATATACCAGAGAGTTCGGCATAAAGCACGGCTACCCCATAGTGGGTCAGAGCTACGACATCTTATATTTCGAGCGAAGAAAAGGCAGCTGCGCAGCAGAGCTTATAGATAAAGAATTAATTTAATTCATAATTCATAATGCATAATTCATAATTATCATGTTTTGTAAAGTTTGTCGGGGAACATACATTGTGTGTTTTTCAGACAAATTTCGGGAATAAAACGGGCGGTCAATGACCGCCCCTACAGACGATTGGTTTATATGATTTCAGCAGACCTTTTAATTTCACGGTCCGTAGGGGCGAACAGCGTTCGCCCGTTATCAGGGCACAAAACTGGTCTGCCCGACTATGCATATAAGTCGCACAAAGTTTGTCTTTCAAGGTGCAAAGCAGGTTTACCCAACCATGCAGAAAAACCGCACTCAGCAGGTCATTCAAGGCTCAAACATAGCGTGCGGTGAAAGGCTCAAAAGAAGTAGGAACGAAAT
>CALCRR010000308.1 GCA_937894495.1 uncultured Ruminococcus sp.
CGTGAAGCCCGATTGCCCTTGTCCTCGTCAAATGCCGTTTCGCCTTACGGCATCCTCCACTAAATAGTATATCACTTTGGGAGATGGTTGTCAAGTGGATGATCATCATTTTGAAAGTTTTCTGACCGATGTCACATCAATACCCTCGTTTTCCAGTTTTGATAGCAGTTCCTCTATCGACCTATCGTTAAGCCCTCTTATCCGCAGTAGTCTTTCGGGGTCATCTCGGATAAGTGTTTCAAGTTTAGCTATGCTGTCGAGACCGGAACGCATCAGCGAAGTATATGTACGATGGGACAAGACAAGCTCGGAAATATTCTCCTTTCTCTTTCTGTTGTTAAAGCCAATTACTTCCTTTGCTTTGCTGCAATCAACATGGTATTCGCCGAGTTTTCGGAAAGCCTCTGCTAAGCATTCTTCGTCATTCTGTAATATCTCTGCAAGCTCGGACGGGTCTTTGTCCATTATCTCCATTATCCCGCCAAGCGATGAAATATTATGGTGTCCAGTTCTGATATGTACTCTGAGGGACAACCCGCATTGGGCAAAGGAGACATTTTTCAGTATCTCGATCTGTTCTTCACGGGTTTTGGCATTCCTGCAATCGTCTATAAGCTGCTGCTTTCGTTGCTGTTGCCCGACGAAACCGTATTTTATACGTTCAAGTCTGCTTGGGTGTCTCAGTTTGCGTAATGCTTTGGCGTTAATCTGCCCGACACGAGCACGGGAAAGGCTGAATATCTCGCCGATCTCTTGATAGGTCTTATCATCTTCATATTTCAGCTTAATTATTTCCTGTTCTCTTGCTTTTAGCGTGGAAAGAGCATACCGCAAGCCTTCCGTCTGATCTTTATTAAGGGTATCCGGTATACCGGTATATCATCAGATATATCTTTCAGAAGATTATATGGATATGTGAGAGTTGACTGTTTAGACTTTTGCGCTGTCTTTTTCTTATCTTTAGCAGGCTGTGATTCCGCTCCGTGGTACTTGATGCCGAGCAGCTTTTGTATCTTTGTTTCATCAGCGTCGGGATAGAACCTGCGTACCTGTGAGACAATTTTCTCCCATGAATCAGCCGGGCTTTCGCTGTATGCAGATGTCACATAATCATATTCCCACTTCGTTTCAGGGGTCTTCATAACTGCAATATGCCAGCCGTAGCTTTCGCCTTTTTTATTCTTTCTCTGCCTGAAATCGGACATGATGAGATAGGTCTGCATTTGCAGGTCGGTCAATATGCCGCTGAAATTCTTCTCACCGCTGTTTTTACCGAAGCCTGCAAGTTCTTTTAATTCGTTGCTCATGATCTCTTTTCCGACAGCTTCATCATTCAGTTCAAAAGCGTCCATTATCTTTTTTGCACGATAGGACGCAAGCTCGTCATCAAACAGGGCTTCAAAATCATAACCGTTTCTGCGGTAATTAGCGAATACGGGGAAGAAGTCCTTGTGTATGAATCCCGCCTTTTTATCGAAGAATTTGCCGTATGCAATTTCGGGGTGAGCAGATAGAATAATTCGCCACTCCCACGGGTCGGTGTCACGGTCGCCTGTCCACCATGAAGCAGCGGTAGTGCGCTCTTCAACGGAGAATCCTGCGATGCCGCTTTCAAACAGCGGCAGAAAACCTATCTCACGCACAAGGGATATGAGATCACCGGATGTTACAAGACGCTGCGGATCATCTTCCGCACAGCCTTTCATTATCCATTCGCCGTTTATTGTTTCCAAATGATTATCTCCCTTTCACTTTTATGCTGTCATTTTTCAATACTTCAAACGATAGCTCCTGATTATGTTTTTCTCCTTACTTGTTCGGTTTTATTCTCGACCGCCGCAGCTTCGCCTGCAAATCATCGGGGAGAATATCTGCTTCCATAAACTGCTCAAACATTTCTTTAGGCATAAGCGCAAGCTGTTCCTCGGAGAGCTCACGAATGGTGTCGCATATCTCATTGTACATTTCCTCGGGTGAGATGTCATCATCAAGCTCATCGGAGGTCTCGTCAAGGATCGAACTGATGTAATATCCCCGATACTGTTCAAAGGCTTCAAACTCCTGAACACGGGTGAGCTTAATGCCGTTTATGTAACAGAAGTTTGCAAGCAGACTTTCAGTCCTGTCATCGACCACACGAAGCTCCTCGGGGACAAATCCGTCCTCTCCAAAATCATTTATCACCGCTTCGAGCATAGCCTCGTTGTTCTTTTCATAGCCCGCATACATATCGGTGTAGAAAAACTCGCCGTCCTCGTCGGTATCGACCGCCATAAATGTGACTCCATATGGCACGGCAGACCTTACAACGCCGACAATTTCCTCGGCGGGTGCGGGAGTATACACAACGTCACACTCATAAATGCCCTTGTGCGGCAGCTTTTTCTTGTATTTTCTTGCCTTTGGTGCAGGATAATTCGGCTCGGGCAGCGGCGGATATTCGATTTCCTTAAAAGCGTCTCCGTCCTTTGCAGTGTATTCAAACAGCGGCATGGTACTTTCCTTGCCGAATCCAACAGCGCCTTTGTCATTATGCTCCAATATCACCGAAAGCAGAGTGGCAACGCCCAGCGTATCTTCAAGATACCTGCGTTCAAAGTCGGCAACGATAACGAACGGAAAGTGTCCTGCAATATCTCTCGACATATACGGATAGGCGTGTTTTCCCCGCATTGAAATTTTGTTTTTCTTGGCGAAATCCTTTGCAAGCTCGGCAGAATGAGGGTCGACCATATCCTTTGCGGCAAAGGCGCAGCTTATGTGATCCTGTAAGCAGATGTACTCCATGTATTCCTTCGGAGTGCCTTCGCCCGATTCGTGGGGTTTCAGATATTCGTAAAGCCCGTAGGGAGTGTCAAATACAAAGAGCGTCGGTGGTTCATCTGCATATACCGAGCAGTAGCAGACTTCGCCGTCGAACATTTTCACGGCAAAGACATCTTCCTTTTTCAGCTTTTCCCACAGCCTGGTATCTCTGAATCTGAAAGCGGCGGCATAAAGGCTTTCGGGATAAGGCTCAAAGCCGAATACATCATCTTCGTCCTCATCAAATTCTTCCTCATAATCATCGTAGTCGGGATATTGCTCGGGCGCATCTCCAATAGAGCGCACCACCTCGGTATCCTCGCACACACCGTCAATGACTCTCAGCACCTTGCAGCTGAAACACCACTCGTCGCCGAAGTCAAAAAGATAGAGGAATTTCTTGTCCTTTTCAAGCCCGACCTGTGCGAGCTTGTACATAGTGGTGTCACGTTCGCCGTACTCTGGCTGCAAAAAATACGAATCGTCATGGCTCCAGCGCTTGTTATCCATAAAGAAAGCGTGGAGGTGGTCAT
>CALCRR010000309.1 GCA_937894495.1 uncultured Ruminococcus sp.
TTTACCCCTTTCTTTATCTCGGTAATATCCTCGGCATAGATGTGACCTGTGCTGTGTAGGCGAATGAGTATCTGATTGATGTTACTGCCTATGCGTTTCATCAGACGGTTGCATTCGGCAATCTCGGAATGGTTGGGAGTAAGATCAACCCTCGCCCTGACACAATCACGGATATACTCCGTCTTGTTCTTGTAACCGTACTGCTCGCACTTGGAAAGAATATCCTGCATTTCCGATTCCGTAAAGCGTACATTCAGCGTGTAGGACTTCTTCTCCCTCTTGCGTTTGAGGTACTTGCGTTCATCATCAGTAAGCTCGCCCTCTGACTTGTGCGCAAGGGTATCATCAAGCTCGGACTTGACCTCTTTATCCAAAGCATTATTGATAGCTCCCTCGTAGGTCATTCCCTCAAATTCCATAACCCTCTGCTTGGGCGGTCTGCCCCTCTTACGTTTGGTATTTTCCATAGTGTTATCTCCTTTGTATCTATTTCGGCGTTAGCCGATTTTTTGACCGCTGTGCGGTCATTCACGGGGCTTGGGGTGTCCCCAACAAGCATTTGGTATTTTCGCTCGCTGTGCGGCGCAAAATACAATGCTTGTTATTTTTGTTGCGCTGTCGCGCATATTTTCGTCTGCGTGATTTGCTTATCAGCAGACTTTCGCTGTTGCCCCAGCGAATTGGAGCTATGCGACTTTCTCTCCGCCGCTTCGGTCGGCGGTATCATTCCTCTCTCACGCTCCTGCGTGATGCACTCAATATCATCACACTTGAAATTGTAAACTGGCTCGGCGCAGTTACGGCGCAATGTGGGCGGCAGTTTGATGAAAGTGGGGTTGCTTTTTCGGGGACGATGTGATATAATAAATAAGAAGAAGTAAGCGTTCAACTTTCTCTTGTTAATCTGAATTTGTGAGGAATATAATAGTTGGTGAATAATATGGAAAATAATGATAAAGCCAAGAATACAAATCGAGCCTCCTTTGTATTATTGGGACTGTCGATATTTAATGCAGTACACTCGGCATACATCATAAATTACAAGCCTAAAATCGGTGCTCATCACATTTGGCTTTGCTCTGCTTTCGGAGTGGTACTTGTTTTATTTTCGGTATGGGCAATTATCTATTGCGTGGGTCTGCTGATAAAAAAAGAAGGCAAAAAAGGATTGAATATTGCTCTACTTCTGCTAACGGTCTTGCTGTTGATAACGGGAGTACATAGTTCATTACCTTTTTGTAAAGATTTTATCGGCGGCAGAAATACTGTAACAACAGACAGTTATCTTGCTATAAATGATAAACTGTATTTCCTTGATGATAAGGGCAATAAAATAACATTAACAATACCAAATGATACTGCAAGCGAATTTCGTTCAAAAGAAAACTATGAATATGACTATGTGAATAATTTACTAAAATACTACGATACAATAACCGTGACATATTATCCGAATAGTGGGGTTATAATTGATTTGTCATCAGAAAACTAAAATGAATATCTACTAATAGCTGTGTGAGCATACTTGCTCCGCAGCTTTTTTATTTTCCCCATAACAATATGTCGAACTGGAAAATATCACTGGCATAGAAAGTTTGAGCGCAATACCAATAGACAAACGGAGGTGTTTCGCGCTATAATATTATCATAGGGCATTGGCTCTAAATCCAAACCGAAACGAGGTGATGCGAATGAGTAAGAAAGCTAAGACCGAGGTCGATGAGAAGTCTGCTGTTATCATCAAGGACGCTGTGCTTGCTAAAAACAATAAGAAACTCACAGACCTTGAACAGTCTATCAAGGATGCTCTTGAACGCAAGCACAAGATCATCGTTGAGAGTAAGCTCTACATCTACGAACAGCTCTCGGAGCTTTACGGCGGTGCGGAGGGGCAGGCACTTCTCGATGCCGTGACTGCGGAGCATACGCTGATCGGCAAGCTGACCGCAAGCGGTATGACCTATGAGCAGATTGGTGAGCTGGCTGACGATACCGACAACAGCTCGGACGATGATGAGACGGTCGGACAGACTTCTTTCTTCGGGGATTTCACCCACAAGGATTGACATATACCCGACAACAAAACGATAGCTGTGAATGGGGCGGCAGCAATGCCGTTCCGCACGGCTATGAATATGAGGGTGAGAGATACAAAGCGATGCCCTCTAACCTATAAGCATAGAAACAGACAAGCTAAAGGAGAAAATTCGCTATGAATGAGACAACTGCAACCGTGTCCGAGTATCATATCGGGCATACAACATACAGAGTGACAACAACCTTTAACCCCGCTTTTCGGGAGAGCCTTTCGGATATTCTGAAAAGGCTGATTACAAGGGATTGTGAAAATCTCCTCGGTGATAACGAACAGGAACAGGACAAGCAGGCTGTGTAAAATTTTAGCTTGGTGGGTATTGACTTTTTCGGCAATGCGCGCTAAACTTATAACATAGCTTGCTGTATCTGTCGGAAAGTGAGGTTAAAATGACAGACAAGATTACAGCTTTATACTGCCGTCTTTCACAGGACGATATGTTGGACGGCGAGAGTAACAGTATCACTAATCAGAAAGCGATACTTAAAAAATATGCTGAGGACAACGGCCTTCCCAATCCGATTTTCTATGTCGATGACGGAGTTTCGGGAACTACTTTCGAGCGTGACGGCTTCAAAGCAATGATGGCTGACATTGAGGACGGAAAGGTCGCAACGGTCATTACCAAAGACCTTTCAAGGCTCGGACGTGACTATCTGAAAACGGGTGAGCTGATAGAAATGGTGTTCCCCGATTACGATGTTCGCTACATTGCCGTGAACGATAATGTTGATACGGCTAAGAGTGAGAACGAGCTTATGGCATTCAAGAACATTTTTAATGACTGGTATGCCCGTGACTGCTCAAAGAAAATTCGTGCGGTATTCAAGGCAAAGGGACAGGCTGGCAAACACCTCTGCCCTCCAATCTACGGCTACAAGAAGTCTGATACAGACAAAAATCTGTGGGTGATTGATGAAACTGCCGCCGAGGTGGTACGCAAGATTTTCAAGCTCTGCATTGACGGTTATGGTCCGGTGCAGATTGCCCGTATCTTAACGGAACATGGTATCCCGACACCTACCGCCTACGCTCTCTCGCAGGGCAGGGACAACGGCAGACACAATGCCAAACTGTACCGTTGGGGAGCAACTACGGTTTCAAAAATTCTTGAAAAACCTGAATATTGCGGTCATACCGTTAATTTCAGAACGAGAATGAAGTCCTACAAGGTGCATAAAATCATCTACAATCCGCAAGAGGAATGGCTGATTTTTGAGAATACTCACGAGCCTATTATCACACAGCAGGAGTTTGACTTGGTGCAGGAGCTTCGCAAGAACAAGCGCAGACCGCAAAGGAGCGAGGTTGTCAATCCATTTGCAGGAATGGTGTACTGTGCCGACTGCGGTGAGAAGATGTACCTGAGCCGCCGCAAGAACGAGCGTCCGGAGCAGGAGCATATGAGATGCTCCACCTACGCAAAGGAACAGGATAAATGCACCGTCCACTATATTCGCACCTGCGTACTCAATGAGATCGTGCTTGGCGAGCTGAACAAGCTCCTTGCAAGTGTGAGGGAGAACGAGGACGAGTTTGTGCAGACAGCTATGAGCAATTCCGTTCAGCGAAAGTCCTCCGAGCTGACAAAAGCAAAGAAAGCGCTGAAACAGGCACAGAAACGTATCGCTGAATTGGACAGGCTTTTTACAAGGCTCTATGAGGACAATGTGTCGGGCAAAATCTCCGATGAACGTTTCGCTATGATGTCGGCAGGATATGAGGACGAGGAAAATAAGCTGAAAGCTACGGTTGCGGAATTGACCGCCTACATTGATACCGCCGAGCAGAAGTCCTCCGATGTTACTTCTTTTCTTCAGGTGGTGCATAGATATGAGCGTATCGAAAAGCTCACTCCCGAAATCATGCACGAGCTGATTGACAAGATTATCGTACACGAAGCCGACAAGTCGAGTGGCAAGCGTTTTCAGCAGATCGACATTATCTATCGCTTTGATGTTGCGACTTCCTCGGTCGAGGTGGAGACAGGACACTACGGAAAAAAGACTGCATAATGCCGATGTTATGCGGTCTGTATTAAGGGAGAGAAAACTTCTATATCACTACTGTGCTTTTTGACAGTCCTTATCACATACAAAAGAATTAATGTCTTTAAAATTCTCGTTAAGCCTTTGACAGATATATTTCAAGTATTTTAGATTCATTACGTTAACATTTATTAGCTGACATAGATATTCGATATGTTCCCTATTTATTCCGAAAAGCATCTTTTCTGTGCTGCTAATATATGTTTCCAAATTAACCTGTGATTCTCTATTGACAATTTCCCTAATTTTGTCCTCCAAATTATCTTTATCAACAAGTTTTAAATTTGCTGCATACAAATGGTAACAAATATCCATAATATCTCTCGGGCGCAAAAAAGTATGCCTAAGAATATACTCAAAGACTGGTTCATTTGTATTATCAATATACTTACAAGCTATCTTATCAATGCCAAGAAAGGCAATGGAGGGATTTTCAACTTTATAGGAGCTATCATACAGATTTTCATCTTTTTCAAATCGAATATATTGACAGTACATCTTGTGTAGTTCTTCTCTGGAATATGATAGCTCACAATAATACTGTTGCATATTTTGAAAAGTATCGCTGATTTGAGCTGCATCAACTAATGCTTCACTCCTAATGCTATAATAGACCTTGATGTGAGTATTTTTAGCTAATAACTCATATGATACATCTGCAAGTGAAAGCTGTGCAAACTGCCAAAATGAAGCATTACGTGGACCAGTTGACATCTTACTTTGTCCAATTATCTCATGAGCTTGATTAGAAAAGGCTTGATCTACTTTATCAATAAAAGCACATATAGGAGTATTAATACTATTGATAATTACATCCAGACAATTGCAATTAGTAAAAATAATGTTAGTAGCTTTTCTTTCATTGCATAATAAGTAATTAACGTATTCACTAATTCTAGTAAAATTCAAAGAAAGCAGTTTTTTTATTTCGAAGTTTATTTCCTCGGAATAGGTATTTTGTATCATATTATTGAGATTATAACCCCAGTACTGCTTTATTATTGCAGCTTGAATAGATACTTTCCATAATAGCTTCCAATTTATATAATCTTCAAAAAAGCGGGAGTTTGAATCACTAAATTTTGGGGAGCTGATTGTATCGACCATAGAGTTTATTGGCAAGCATGTTACTCCCTGTTTATTCTGCATTATCATTCTTTTAGCCTTAATCAGAAACGTTTTACCTAATCCCCTTGGTGCTGCTATTCCGAGTTTCTTTTCATTATCTAGAAACTCATCAACTGTATTTGTTCTATATATATTATTGATTTCACGGTTATCAAATTCTATTCCATCAGCATCTAAAATCCAAACAGGTCTCATATTTCACCCTCCTTAAACATCCTAAATCAAAATATTATAGGATTTAAGTATATCATACTTTTTCACATAAAATGACTCGATAACACTATGCTCTGGCGAAAAAATCTCATTGTTGTAGCAATCAGAATAAATAAATTCTTCCTTCATTATTCTACTCTCAGTCTCCTCCAGACACAGCCAGCTTACCTGATAGCCGTTTATCCTGTAGAAAGTCTTTCCACCGATGTCAAGGGTCTGTGATATGATAAGATATTTCTTCCCCGGCACCATAAAGTTCATACCGCCCAGGTCAAGGGTGAATAGGCGCTCGACGGGCGTGTCGATCTCCATATCCTCGGCGTCCATCAGGCGCTCTTTGTATTCCGCTTCTGTCTCATAATGAAAGCCGCCTTTGATCTCCACATCAATACTGTCTGTCGTGATCGTTCCTTTTATGACCTTGTCCACATCGAGGGTGCAGAAGGTGCTGCCCTTTGAAAATGAAAAGCTGTCCTGAGGTGTCCCAACAAAAATGGCGGTGCCGTAGACCCCTGTGCCATAGTCAGCGTTCTCGCTGTCAAACTGTGAAAATCGGTCATACAGCTCCTCTGTATCGTGTATTACGGCGATATAATCACAGTCGCTTTGATGTATCTTTTCTATTGAGTCCATATCGGTTATCCCGACATTCTCTGACAAGCCCTTTGCGTGAAAGCAGAGCAGTATCGTTACTGCTATCAGAGCCGTCTGTATTGCAAGAAAAAACTTCATCTTATTCCTCCCTGACCCTGCCTTTGTCAACACGGAATATCTTATCGCTCAGCAGAGCAATATCCTCCTTGTTGTGGCTTGTGACGCAAACTATCGCCCCACGCTCTGCCTGTGCAGAGATCAGCTTTCTGATCTCGTCAACACCGCTGTCATCAAGCCCGTTCGTCGGCTCGTCAAGCAGCAGAACATCAGGCTCCTCCATTATTGCCTGTGCTATCAGTATTCTCTGCCGCATACCGAGGGAGTATTTTCTTATGGGGCGCTTATCGTCGGGGTCAAGTCCTACGGCAGTGATCGTTTCACGGATCTTGTCCTTACCGATCTTCTTTTTTATCCCTGCCAATAGCTTCAGATTTTTATAGCCCGAGAACTCGGGGAACAGCCCTGCATTTTCTATAGCTATACCCACACTGGGCAGAGCGTCAATGTCCTTGTGCAGCACCTTGCCGTCTATCTCGATGCTGCCGCTTGTGAGGTGTATAAGTCCCGAAAGCGCCCTGAACAGCATAGTCTTTCCGCTGCCGTTTCTGCCTACGAAGCCGTAAATATTCCCGCCCTCTAATGTCAGGGAAACATCGTCTATGACGGTGCTGTTCTTGAATCTCTTGACTGCATTTTTAACTGTTATCACTGACATTTTATCGCTTCCTCACACTAATACTTCTTTGTTGTTAAGGCTGATATCCGACCTGTTCACATATATGCAGAACACAGTGCAAACAGCGGCTAAGATGACTGACATCATTATTACAGCCGTTGCAACACTCTGTCTGCCCTCGGCAGCATTGAAAACTATTGCCATAGGATCGAGCGATTTGATGATACCGTTCTCAAAACCGTATCTTGCGGCTATGACAAATGCGTAATGGGCCGCAGCCCCCACGGATAATCCGATAGTGCTCCCGAACAGTGCAGAAAACAGATTTGTTGTGATGATAAGTATCCAGATGTACAGTATCACAAGTACAGCTATCCAAATGATCTTTCCTGTATCTTCGGGGCGCTTTATGACGCCCATTTTTGCTGTCATATACCATACAACGCCTAAATTTATAAGGGCGGTCACAGCACTCTGACAGAACACACGAACAGCGTTCTTGACGAACCATTTTGTCCTCTTGTTCTCACGGATAAAAACGTAGATATCGCTGACGTTCAGGTTGTCCGACATGGTGTGCCCGAACATAAAAAGATAGACCACACAGACCGTCAGGGTGTAGAGCATAAATTCAAGGCTCGCATCACGCAGAGCAGTGAAACCGAATGCATTGCCGAGAAATAAACGATCAAAGCTTTCATCATACTCTCCCATACCACGCTCGGCAAGGACATTAAAGAAGCTTCGCCCATTGAAGATAAATGTCAACGGGATGATCGAGGCTATTATCAAAAGCATTTTCTTCATTATTTCACCCCTCAGATATAGTCTTTTCTGCCGCAGAAAAGCAGCAGTGCCGAGCAGATAATTATGATCGCACCCAAAGCAGCGAAAAAAGCCCCGTAGTTCATGCCCGTCCTGCCGTCGCAGTAATAGTATGTGACATACTTAAACGGATCAAGGGCGGTGTACTTTTTGCCCGGTTCGTCATTCAGACTGTAGTTTTCAAGAAAGCGCATCATGTTCAGTATCAGGAAGCCTGCACCGAAGGCAAGCACCTTGTTTTTTCTGCAAAACACCGAGGAAGCAAGGGCAAGCACTCCGAACACCCCCGACATAACAGATAACATCAGCGCATGGAGTGCTGAGTACAGAAACGGTGAAGCCGCCAGCAGTTCACCGAAAGGAGCGTTGGGATAGTCTGTTGCACGCATGACACCGAAACCGTTAAAGCGCCAGTTGGGATTGAACAGATTTGCACCCATAGAATCATCAAAGACGAGGTAGTTCAGGAGATCGTTTATCATCAGTGGGATAAAGATTATCAAGAACGAGCCGATAAAAGCCGCCATGACCTTTGAGATGATATACCTGCGCTTTCCGCATTTGGCGCAGAGCAGGGTGTCTGTATTCGCCGCCTTGTCGGTGAGTATCGAAAATGAAAATGGCAGGGCGCACAGGAAGGGAAACAGCAGCTCAAGATACCCCAGCAGCCCCGAGGGAATGCAGAGGATAAAAGCTTCAAATGAGCTTATTACTGATGAGGGGTCGTTCCCGGGAAAGCCGTCGCCCTCCATGCGAAAGGCGGTGATGCCATAGGCGTTTATCACCACTTCTGCAAGACAGATTAGCATCATAGCCGTAAAGCCGAACTTAAATCCCTTTTTGTTCAGCATTATTTTAGTTTGGGTAAGTATGGTCCTAATCATTTACTTTTCTCCATTGGTTAGTTAAATCAGAGGAGAAGTGTTTCTCCTCCTCTGATTATTCTAATAACTATGTATCACAAAAACCTAAATTCGCCAGTTACTTTGCACTTACAACCTGAAGTTTTATTCATTACATATCCATAATAAGTTTTTTTGCCTCTACACATTGAGGAATCAAACGAGTATAACTGGTTAGTGTAATACACATCAACATAGTCAGAATAGTTCCCCGTCTCAACTTTAAATTTTGGCGTCCCTTTGCTGTAACCACTTACACTTGCAATTGATGTAGTCCATACGCCATATGCGTAATCAATTGAATAGTTTGATGTGGTGGTAATATGATTATAGCTGTCAGAATGAGCAAGCTTATTACTAAACGTAGCAGTACCATATGCACTAGCACCAATACTCATCATACTTACCGCCATCATAACTGCAGCACCCATAGCTGCAATTCTCTTTTTAAGTTTCATATTGAAACCCTCCTTTTATAATTGCTGCATAACAGATTATGTCTGTAAATGCATTCGATCCCTGATAAATCAGTATTTTTCAATTCTGTCCAAAAACGGCAAACCAAATCACAACCCATTACTTGGCTGCGCCAAGTATACAGTACTGTATACTTTCAAATCATATATGTCACCACATTCCTTTCTGCATAAAGCGTTTTCAATTCAGCATGAAGCTGTTCTACTGTAAACTGTTATCGTCTCATAATTATTGCCGCTGTAGACCTTTGCAACTGTTTTAAGACGATATGTGCCGCTGCTTAATGACGATTTTGAAGTGGTGTATATTGCATACCATGTATTAAACGTTTTGCTCCAGCTTGTCACATAAGTCCATGAATTTCCATTTTTCTTCTGTAACGTTTGCGTAATAACAACCTTTGTAGCTAAACTTGAATCTCCTCGTACTACACTTTTGCATGTAGCCGTATGATTTGATATTGACAGATCAGATGATATTTTATTTGTATACAGATAGTCTTCAGTGATCTCAATAACTACGGGCGTTTCCTCCTCCGGATCGGCAAAAGCGGTAGTACTCATTCCTAATGTCATAACAAACGACAACATAATAGCAATTATTCGTCTCATCATTATCCCCCCTTAAATAAAAATAGAGTGCAGAGCGGATATAATTAACCCTCTCTACACTATGACGACACATATTGTCAATTTGTTAGGTTAAGATTTTATTTTTGTAGATTTGCACAATTTCAGAATAAAATCTTTATCTAAATTGCTTGCAATTTCAAAAATGTACCTTCCATTATCCCATATATATGTTATTTCATTTTCGTTTGTGATAACCATATAATGTTCGCCGTCGCTGTCCATATATTCATTAAATTCACTGCGTTCATTATCATAGGTTTGTTCATATGCCGTCTTTGTATATTGAGTAAAGAAAACGTATTCATCATTTCTGAAATATGAAGTATCAATAGAATTATCTGTTTTCCCTTTGTCCATTTCTTCAAAGCCATCGGGCAGCTCGGATATAAAGTATTCTTCTTCAATAGTTGTGGGATAACCCTTGTCTGTTCCGCTCTCTGTTGTTACTACACTATGATCGGAGAAGATATTGGAAATAAAATCGAAGAACGCTTCTCGAATTGCCTTAACACTTAATGCCGAAGCAGACATAACAATAAACGCAACAATTATGCAGGCTGCCCTGCGTCCTGTTGAACTTATCAGTTTAAAATATGGTTTTCGCTGACGTTTAATAAGCTTTGCCATTTTCTTGTTATGCTTATTGCCAAAAATGTGTTCGCATCCGTATCTTTCTTCAAGGGAACTCATATAGTCTTCAAATTCATCGTCATATGTTTCCTCAAGCGCCTGTAGAAATATATCATTGAATTCCATTATGAGTCCTCCTTTCCTAACAGCTTTTTCAATTTTTCTCTGGCAGTAAACACTCTTACTCTTGCTGCGCCTTGACTTATACCGAGTATTTTGGAAATCTCTTTATAATTAAGATTTAATATGCACCTTAAATACAGTATATCCTTATCAGTCTGACTAAGCTGACTAATGCAAGATCTCCACGCAATAATATCAAATTCCGAATAACTGTCTGCCAAATAATAATTCTCATCATTATATTCTTCGGTGTTCAGATTGATTTTTTCTTTCTTCATAGTATCCTTAGCTGTGTTTCTAATACTTATGACGATATATTTGAGCTGTTTGTTAGGCTCTAAATTGTTAACAATCTGAAAATTTCTCGCTATTGATAAAAACGCTTCCGATACACATTCCTCTGCAAGTGAATTGTTATTCAAGCAGTCCATTGCAACGAGATATGCCTTGTTCTTGTATTTGTTATACAGCTTTTCAAAAGCCTTTTTATCCTCCTCATCATCGATGAGTTCCATATATATCATCGGTATCATAGGTGTCACTTCCCCGACATTTATTTTACCTGTGATTATAACACAAATCGCAGTAAAATACAAGTATCCCGGCACAAGCGGTCATTTTTTAGCCCCAAATAGTAAACACAGCTCAATTCGTCATATCCTCCACTGCCCACCAAGCCTCTCTGAACTTTCGGAGGTCACTGAAATGCCAGTACCAATAATAAAGCAGTTCCATAGCCTCATGCTTCTGCTTCTTGACAGCGTCCTGAGTCATAAGCTCAAAGTTGGCAATATCCTCTATCGTCATCTCCTCATAGCCGTAAGCCCCGAAGAAACTGCTGATTATCTGCTGCTGTTTGGGCGACAGCTTGTCAAACAATAGCTTCAGCCTTTCCGTACATATCTTCACATAAGCGGCATGATTGGGCTGTGATTCTTTTGAAACAAGCTTCGGATTTTCAAGATACTCTTCACCGTATTCATCGTTAAGCGTAAGCATAATACTCTCCGTCTTAAACGAAAACCGAAGATACCTTGCCACAAGCTGTTTGCTTATGCCAAGCTCATTTGCGATGCTTTCATCAGTCATTCCGTCCCTATGCATTTTTCTGCATTTGCTTATCATTAGCATATCCTTATGCGCTATCGCAACAGGCGTTATGAACTGCTCAACGTGCCGTATCACTGCATACTTTAGATACGGATAAATATACGATGTAAGGCTGCCCTTGTTCGGGTCATAACTGCGCTTGTAAACAAGCTCTATAAGCTCCACCGAACCCACCTGAAACAGCTCGTCCTCCAGTTCCTCATTGCTTATCCCAAACTTTTTCATAACGTCCTTGACAATAGACTTAATAAATATATCAAGCTGTAGGTACAATTCATTAAGCGCAGTCTTGTCGCCGTTTTCAAAACGCAAAACTAATTCTTCATTGGTCATTCTTTTTACCGGGTCGTCCTTTCTTTGGCGGTGTGAGCCCGCACAGCTTGTATAGGCTTGCAGAGCTTAGCTGCTGTTCAAACTCCTCATTCGTAAATTTGGGAGAGGTCATAGCTGTGTGGTAAAGCTCCTCTGCTTTGGCTGAAAGTGTTCGTTTTTCATCTTCTGTAACAGCCCCACGCTGACAGCTCTTTGTAAGCCTTGCAATGCACCTCTGATAGCTCTGATATTTTGGGTTGTCAGCATTTTTCTCCTTTGGCTTTTTCTTTGCAAAGGCTATTTGGTTGCACGTTCTGTTTGGATTTTCGGGCGAGGGCATATCGCAATACTTGGTCTTGTAGCCGCCTTTTACAATGAAAAATCTGTTGCAGTTGAGACACCTTCGTATCTGATGCCCGACCATCAGTCCCTTGAAAAAATCGACTTTGAGCAACGATTGCAGCCGTTTAGCGTGATAATACTCGGCTATAATATACTCTCCGCTGCCCATTGCTGTTTCTACCGGGATAAGGTTCATATCAAGATTGTCTGTAAAGCTATAGCTCATATATGGATCATTCATAGGGTTTGCGATCTTCTTGTGCGCATTTGGCGCAGTGATAAAATCATAGTAGGCCGCCGCATAGTTTTCGGGGTCACACTTTTTGAGGTGCATAATGTTGTCTGTAACAAAATAATAAATGGTCTTGTTTAAATTATAAATGTCATTGATTATGGGATCAAGAATATGTGCTGTTTCAACATATCCTTTCCACGTTTCGGGAGTGAGCATATCACCTGTAATGTTTTTGAACTGTTCAAGAATTTTTACATAATTAGGGTCTGCAAGGACTTGAAATATCTTATGCCGCAAAAGCATACCGCACAGCTTCAGTAGAATATCATTTAGATTTTGCCACTCCTCTTTGCCGGGCGGGGTGTATTCAAGCTCCGGTTCATCAGGCAGGTTGTCAGCGTCAAATTCAGCTTCGTCCCAATTGCCTACCATATCCATAGCCCATTGCGCTGACTTTTCATTGTACTCTTTATCAAGAACCTGCTTGGCAGACTGATACAGATCGTAGATCTCCTCATACTCCTTTGGTGTTATGTTCATACAAGTCGCAGAAAGCTCGCCCAGCATAAATTTCTGACCGTTGACCTCTATCATATCACCCTTGACCCAGAACACACAATCTGAAAACATAATGCACCTCCCGAAACCTATTTCTAAACATTATATCATACTCCACGCCACCAAATCAATAGACTAAATGTAAAATGTCCTGCAAGTTAAAAATTAAATGTCCTGTGATTTTATACCTTTTTTCAAGATCGGAACATATATATAGTGGAAGGCAAAATTGCCCCGAGCGCAGCCATGCGTTCGGGGCAATTTCTAGTCTTACACTGCATACAAGCTGTTAAAAGCCCCGCAAACACGTTGTCTGCGGGGTAATACGCTTCGCAAAACTGTTCTTACGGCAGTTTATAACCGCCGCCACTGTAATACGCTTTGTAGGTCACAGTAATGCGAATGTATTGCGGTGCAAAGTGTTTTAAATACCCGAAAACATTTGCTCACAGCGTTCTTGTAATGCAGTAATACGAAAAGAAAAAATAGGAGGTCGATAATTTGAACAAAAATATTTCACACTACGATGAAACCATTTACAACGAGCCGTACATCGTCAAGGACGGCTGTCTCTATGAGCAAGTACCCGCAAAGGATCAGCTTGTAGATGTAAAGCTGGCAGACTTTGTGCCGATACTGAAAGCTGAGATCACCCACGATGACGGTATCGAGCAGAAGAAGCTGTTTCGAGTCGCAGCAACTTATAAAACGGGAATAGTGCTTCCCGAGCAGACAGTGTCCGCTGATGAAATGCAGACCATGCGCTGGCTACTGCAACGTTGGGGACAGTACGGTGCTGTTGTTCCAAAGCAGAATGTCCTAAGCAAAATTTGTCATGCCATAATGCTGACCAAGCAGGAGGTGCGTAACGAAACGGTCTATGCACAGACGGGCTGGCGAAAAATTAACGGCGAGTGGGTGTTCCTGATGCCGAGGGCTAACAGCGAATACACCGTTGAGCTTCAGGGCAAGCTGAACAGCTACAGCTTCACCCAGCCATGCGACAAGGAGAACCTGTTCTACCTGACCGCCATGCTCGATAGCAGCTTCGCTCCGCAGAGTGTTCTGCTTCCGCTACTGTCGGTGGCGTTTCTATCTCCGCTCAATCACTTTCTAAAGATCGCAGGCTATGAACCTAAATTCGTGACCGCGCTCATAGGTAAAACAGGCAGCCGCAAGTCCACGCTTGCGGCTTTATTCTTGTCGTTCTTTGGTCGCTTCACCGCCAGCGACTTGCCGATGAGCTTTCACGATACAGCAAACAGTATTCTCAGCAACGTGTACTATCTAAAAGATGTGCTCACCAGCATCGATGATTTCCACCCATCGGGTATGTTCCACGAGCATGAAATGCGTTCCATTGCACAAAACATCTCACGTTACTATGGCGACCGCATTGGCAGGGCAAGGCTCAACACTAAGGCAGAGTTACAGACGAGCCGACCGCCGACAGGCAACGCAATCATCACAGCAGAATATGCACCGGAGATATCCATGTCGGGTACAGCGAGATACTTTATTATCGAGTTGTGTGAAAACGATGTAAAGCTATTCGAGCTATCGGAATATCAAAGGCTGGCTGAACAAAACGTGCTGTCAGGTATGATGATGCGCTATGTGGATTGGCTAAAGCGAGTGTACCTAACAGATGAAGCGGAGTTCGTAAAGGTTCTGTCGGAAATGTTCCTGCGATACCGCTCGGAGTTCTTATCGAAACTCACTTCCATCAAGATAAAATTTCATAACCGCACCCCCGATATGCTGGCGCACTTGAAGATTGGATTTGCGTTCTTGCTTGTGTTCATGCAAACACATGAGCAGATAACAGAGCGG
>CALCRR010000310.1 GCA_937894495.1 uncultured Ruminococcus sp.
GAACAAAAATATCTCAAAAATCCGCGTATCAGTTTAGTGTCAACACACCCTAGTAATTGATAACCGATAATAATTGTGGGGTCAGTATGAATATCAGGCGCATTGAAAAAAGCAGAATAGCAGCTCTGGCGGCTGCCGTCCTTATTTGTGTGGGCGGGGCTTTTTCCTTGGTGCGCCTTTTTGATGACGCCCCCAGAAAAGTAATGCAAAGCGGCATTGCTGCCGAGGCGGTGCAGCTGCCCGAGGTCTCAAAAGAGCTGAGAGCTTTGGGGGGCGGTGAAGATACTGCTGCGACGGGCGAGGGTGACAGCCATGAGAGTGACAGCTTTGCCGAAAGTGAAAGCTCTGATAACATTAGCAGTGATAACACCCAGCACCAAAGCGGCGGCGAGAATAAGCAAAGCAGCACAGACAGCCGCAGCGATACTGACAGCTCCGGGGTGAAAAACAGCGGCACGGGGGGAGCTTCGGGCAGGGCTGAAGGTACGGGGGAAAGCCCGGATAACAGCAAAAAGCAGAATGATGAAAAGAAAAGTAATGATGATACCGAAAGCTCTGCTGCAAGGGAAAGCTCTGACGGCGGCAAAAAGGAAAGCGGCGGCAATAGCGGCAGTACCCTTGGCGGCGAGGATACCGCTTTAGATGTCCCCGAGATAAATATACCCTCGGATACCAAGGACGACGGCGGTCGGGCGGCAGGGGAGTATTTCACCACATCAATAAATGACGGCGAAACTGTCAGCGAAAGGGACTATTTCTTCACCGTCACCCATTTAGATGACAGCCTGACTCCCCGTGAGGTAACGGTGGAGATAAACGGCAGCACTATCACCCAGTTTGCAGGCAAGTGCCGGCTGGAGGAGAACGAGAACAAGATAAGAGTCACCTGCTCCTACACCGACAAAGAGGGGGCGGTGGTGAGAGCCTTTAAGGACTATACCGTTTATCTCAGGTCTGAGAGCGTGTATATCATCACCGACCTGGAAAATATCACCGTTTATGAAGAGGAGCTGACCTTTGAAGCCCACGGTTACTGCGGCGATGAAGAGCTGGCGGCGGAGGTATATCTCAACGGCTCCCCCGTTTACGGCGAGGGCAGCTACAGCGTGAGCCTTTCGGAGGGGGAGAACACGGTCACTCTCACTGCCGAAAAGGACGGCAGGACTGCGCAGTCGGAGTATACCATTATATATATAGCCGAGAAGGAATTCCGGCTGGTCACCGACCTTTATGACAGCGCAGTTTACGGCAAAAGCTTTGCCTTTACCGCATATACCACAGGGGGCAGCGCACAGGGCAAGCTCACGGTGCAGTTAAACGGCGTTACCATAAAAGGCGAAAACGGCAGCTACAGCTGTGAGCTGGAATACGGCGAGAACCGCATAAGGCTTATCGCAAAAAACGGCGGCGAGAGCATTGAGCAGAGCTACAACATCACCTGCCTGCCCGAATATTCCGAGGAGGAGCTGCCTGGGCTTGAGAGCGTGAGCATTTATGACGGCATGGAGGTCAAAGGCTCGGCGCTGACGGTGATATTAAAGGCAGCCGACTGTGACGGCAGCAGGATATATTCGGGTAAGATACAGCTCTACTGTAACTCCCAGCTTATAAACAGGTCGTGGGAGGACGCAGCCGAGACTGGCTATGTGCTGCCCCTTACAAACGGCGATAACAGCGTATACATCTGCCTTACCGACAGCCTTGGCAGAGTGGGGGAGTATTATTACACAGTCCGCAGCAGCTCGGTATCTCAGGGGGAGGAGACCGCCAGGATATCCATAAGCTGCGAGGCTGAAAACCTGGGGCTGGGCTATCTTTGCAGCGACAGCAGCTTTCCCGTGTACGAGGGGGAGAGCGGCTTTGATACGCTGGTGAGATTTCTTGAAGAAAACGGCTTTACCGTGTATTCAAGGGGAGCTGATACCAGCAGGTATCTTTACAGGATAGAAAAACCGGGGGCATTCGCAGCGGCGCAGCTCACCGATGAAGCCAGAGCTTATATGGAGAAAAACAGCATACCCGAGAAAAATTCGGGCAGCCCAGACTCGCTGGGGGAGTTTGACTACACCCAGGGCTCGGGCTGGATATATACCCGAAACGGCAAGGTGCCGTCATACACCATGTCATCGGCAGTTTTCGGCGAGGGGGAGCAGATAAGGCTGATATTCTCACTGGACTACGGCGCAGATGTAAGAAGCGGAGGATAGCCATGAAGCTTTTTAAAATGATAACAGCCCTCGCCCTTGCAGCCGCCATGGTGCTAAGCTGTGTGCCTGCCGCCCTTGCAGACGCCGAAAATGTGCTGCTTGGCTATGCCAAAGCCATTGTTATATTTGAGAAACACGCAAACGGCATTTTTGATAACGAAAGTATTTTCTCGGGCAGAGTGCTTGACAATGCAGGCAGTGACAGCTCAGACTGGCTGGCTGTCGGCGTATCGAGACTGGGGCTGGAGGAGGACTATGCTGCCTACTATGAAGCATGGGAGGCTGATATCAAAGAGCGCTATGAAAGCAGCGGAGGGCTTGACAGAGCAAAGGCTACCGAGTGGCACAGAGCCGCCCTGACCGCCCTTGCAATGGGGGCAGACCCCACAGATATCGGCGGCATTGACCTTATCGCCGACGGAGTTTACGGCAGAGATGAAAATAATTCTCCCGACAGGCAGGGGCTAAACGGCTGGATATGGTCGCTGATCGCCCTTGACTCGCTGGACTGGCAGACCCCCGAGGGGGCGCTGTTTGACAGGGAATATATAATTAACAAGCTGCTTTCGGCACAGCTGGCAGACGGGGGCTTTTCGGTGGCAGAGTCGCCCGATGCAGGGGATATCGACATCACCGCCATGACCTTGCAGGCGCTGGCTCCCTATACAAAAGATGAAAGGGTAAAGAGGGCGGCGGACAAAGCCCTTGATTTTCTGGCGGAGGAGATAAAAGGCGCAGATGATATCACCTGCGAGTCGCTGGCGCAGACGGTGTGCGCCCTTTGCTGCCTTGGGGGAGACCTGACCGCAGAGGGGCGCTTTGATAACAGCGACGACCCCCTTGATAAGCTCATGAGCTTTTCAAGAAACGATGGCGGCTTTGCCCACCTGATGGGTGATGAAAAAAGCAGCGAGGTAGCGTCAGCCCAGACGCTTATAGCCTTGGCTGCGGTAATAAGGAGCAGTAAGGGGCTGAGAAGCATTTACGATTTCGGCAAAGAGCCGCAGCTCACCCAAAACAGCCCCCCCGTGACCCTGCCGCAGATATGCCAAAGCAAAAGCCTGAACACCGGCGGCAAGGGGTATGTATATGATGTTGAGAACGGCAGGGAATACATCATCAAAAAAAGCGACGGCAAAAAAAATGCCCCCCACAAAGGGCAGCTCAAAAGGGTGAGAAGCACCGCCGCAGTGATCACGGCAGCGGTGGGGGCTGTAATAGCGATCAGGCGAAAAAGGGCTTAAGGTCACCTTAAAAAAATGACAGGGATAGTATCCGAAGGAGCGTAGCAATGAGTTTTACAGCAGCAAAAATAGAACAACAGCTTAAAAGGGTAATTATCGGCAAGGACGATGTCATCGACTTCACGCTGGCTGCCATACTGGCAGGGGGGCACGTTCTGCTGGAGGATATGCCGGGTACGGGCAAGACCACTCTGGCGCTGGCGGTATCAAGGTCGCTGGGGCTTGATTTTAAAAGGATACAGCTTACTCCCGACACGGTGGCTTCTGACATAACGGGATATTCCGCCTTTGACTCGAGGACTCACGAGTTCCGTTTCCACCACGGCGCAGCCATGACTGACCTGCTGCTGGCGGACGAGCTCAACCGTACCTCGGGCAAGACCCAGGCTGCGCTGCTTGAAGCTATGGAGGAGGGCAGCATTACCGTTGACGGCATTACCCACAAGCTGCCTGAGCCCTTCTGCGTTATAGCCACCCAGAACCCATCGGGCACGGCAGGCACCTCAGAGATACCCCTTTCTCAGCTGGACAGATTTATGGTGAAGCTGAGCCTTGGAAGGGTTGACAAGGCTGCCCTCAGACAGATACTCACCGACCGCAGCGGCAGCGACCCCCTTGAAAGTGTTGAGCAGGTGTGCAGCAAAAGCGAGCTTTTAAAGGTCATGGGGGAGTGCAGGCAGGTGTATCTCAGCGATGCGATATATGACTATGTATGCGAGCTGTGGCAGGCGGCTGAAAGCTGCGGCAGCCTTAAACACGGCATTTCTCCCAGAGGTGCGCTGGCGCTTTGCAAAATGGCAAAGGCTGCGGCATATCTGGGGGGCAGGGACCACGTTGTGCCCTCGGACATAAGGAGCTGCTTTGTGCCCGTGTGCGCCCACAGGGTCATCATCTCCCCCGAGGCAAGGCTGAGGGGAGAGGGTGTGGGGGAGATACTTGAAAAGCTCCTCGATGAAGTAAAAACTCCCGAGAGCAGGGCGCTTTCGGGCAAAAGGGCTAAATAATGGGCAGGGCTGCATTTGTGACAGCGGCAGCGGCGGCAGTGGTGCTGTGGTGGTTCTCACCCATGGGGCTTTATCTGCTGCTGGGGATAATTTTCATCGGGCTTATAAGCATTGGTGAGAATTTGATGTCTGAGCGGTCCATATCCGCAAGGGTGCAAAGGGCGATGATAAACGAGGGCGAAGCGCCGCAGATAGTTTTCACCTCGGGGGCTAAAAAAATAACAGGGCGGCTGGTGTGCGAAAATGTGCTTTCTCACCAAAAACAAAGGGTGAGCTTTACTATCTCGGGCAAGGACAGCACCGTAAGGCTGCAAGCTCAGCCAAGCTGCGGCGGACTTAAATTTGACCTTGAAAAGCTTAGGCAGTTTGACCTCTGCGGACTGACAAGCAGGAAAATAAGCTGCGAGATAACCGACAAATGTGCAGTAATGCCCCTTGGCAGCGCCGATGACCTGCCCCTGCCCGAGACGCCATCGGGTGAGCTGTGGATAAGCGGCGCCAAGGAATACGCCGAGGGGGACGAGCTGAGACACGTAAACTTCAAGCTCACCCACAGGTTCTCAAAAATATATGTGAACACCTACGCTCCCGAGAGCAGGGGGGGTATCTGCCTGTTTTTTGACAGAGCCTACCCCGATACCCCCGAGGTCTGCGCCCGGCTTGCAAGAGAGCTGATACTCACCGCAAGAGCCCTAGCCGCACAGGGCACCGAGTTTTTTGCAGCCTACGAGCTGGGGGGCTATATCTGCGAAAAGGTCACAGACTGTGACGCCTTTGAGGCAGAGCTCATGTACGCCGAGACCTATCGGGGAGAAAGCACCGCCCCCGGCTTTCTGGCAGACAACATATCACAAAGCTTCGACCGTGTGATATGCTACAGCCCCCACCAAAGCTGAGTGCCTTGGGGCAGCTTTGCGGGCTGCTTTATTGGGGGAGACCCTTTTGAAAAAGGGTCGTCCCCCAAACCCCCTCCCTAAAA
>CALCRR010000311.1 GCA_937894495.1 uncultured Ruminococcus sp.
GGACTCTTGCTTCTTGCCTCTTGCTTCTTGCTTCTAGAGGCATAGGTGGGGGAAACACCCCGTCCGGCGAGGACAATTATGAATTATTAGAGCTATCATCAAATGGTTGTTCATCTGGTTCTTCTACTTGTTCTTCCACTGGTTCTTCAACATTCTCCCACGGTGCTACCACGGGGATATCCTGTATCCTGTCGTTGTTGATAGCGTTTATATGCATTTCTGTGGAGCATGAGGTCAGGGAGATGGCGAACAGCAGATCGGTGCAGCCCACCTTGCGGCAGAATTCTATAGCGTTCACATCGAAATATCTGAAATCGCAGATGTATATCTTCGAGAAGCTGTGGGTCAGGAAAGGCGCAAGTGCGTTGCCGTAACTGTCCTTGAACACCACCAGCACCCTGCCGTTGTCGCAGTCGGTGTCTATCTCGGCTATCTCGCTGTCAACGTTGAGTATCGCCGAGTAGCAGTTAACTCCCTCGGCAAAGTCGAAGAACAGGCTGTCCTCATAGCCGTTGGTGAAATCGGTGTCATAGTATGTCACCGTATACTCGTTATCCGGCTTGTAGTAGATAAAGGTGTCAGGGTTGTCGGCAAGCTCCTGATTATAGTCGCTGTAGCCGTACATCGTGCCTAAAAAGTCCTCTATCTGCCACTCGTCGTAGGTGTCAAGATCGGGATAAGGCACGCCTGCCTTTTCGGCAAACACCTGACCTGCGTAGTATGCGCCCCTGGGCTGCCAGTGGTGGTCGGTGCGTGAGTAGATATATTCGTTGACGTGCTTGGCGATATTATCGTAAACATCAACGTTTATAATGCCTTTGAGTTCAGACGCGATATTGTCGATATTATCCTTCTGGTCTGATACCGTATCGGCAAAGTTTTTAGGCATATAATAAGCCGCCGAGGTGGGTATGGACATATTATAGACGTTTACGTCGGGCAGCTCTTCCTTCCACTTGTTGATGGTCTCGGCGTAATAAGCGCCTACCTCAAACTGACCGTAATATGCAGCCACGGCTCTCACATTCTCGCCCTTGCCGAATACTATAACATCGCCCTCCCAGGCGCCGTCGTCCAGTATCTCGGGTATCTCCACTACCTCCTCGTCGGAAGATGTCCTGCTGGTGGCTTCGGTGGTGGTCATGTTGGTGGGTCTTGTAACGTTAAGGTCTGCCGTCACGGTGGTGGTGGTCGCTACCTTTTCCTTGTCAAGCTCCTGCTTCTTCACCGCCTTGTGATTTCCCGTAACAACGGTATCATCAAGGTTTATGCCCAGGTTGCTGCCGAAAGCGGCGCAGAACTTTTTAAAGCTCTCTCTGCCGGGAATGGTATCGGTAAAGAAGGTGGTTATGTCCTTGGTATACTCCCCCGAGAAATATGAGGACGCAGTAAACCTTGGGAACACCGCAAGATTTCGGTTCTCAGAGCTTATAAAGCCGCTTTCACGGTCCATAACTATGAGAGAAACAAAGGTTATAAAAACTACCGCCAGACAAACCACGCAGTTTATAAAGTTAAATTCCAGCTCGTGGTATTTTGGCTTGGGCTTTCTTTTCAGCCTGCGCATGGGTCTGGTCATTTCGATCAGGGCGTCATCATAGCTGCTGCCCTCGCTGCTGACGGGCTTTTTAGGGCTTTCGGTCTTTTCCTGCGCTTCCTTTTTCTCAGGCTCAGCCTCGCCCTCGTCGGTATTTTCAGGCTCTGCTTCGCCCTCATTTTCAGGGAGCTCCTCTGCCTGCTCCTCCGCACTTTCGCTTTCGCCGGCAGGCTCTTCATCGGGCTGAGAGGTCTGCTCCTGCTCTTTTACATCATCGCTTATATCATCACTGTCTGCTGCTTCCTCGACAGCTGCTTCGGCAGCCGCAGGCGTCTCCTCTTGGGGTATCTCTTCCGATATCTCCTGTGCAGGCTCTGCCGCCTTGGTGACTGTGTCTGTATCGGCTGTTTCAGCGGTGGTCACAGCTGCCGCTTCGGTCTTTACCTCGCTGATATCTTCCTTTACTGATACCTGCTCTGCCTTATCAGCCGCAGCCGTCTCGGGAGCTTTTACCTCCTCGGGCTCGTCCTTTATCTGCTTTGAAAGGGGCATTTGTATGGTGACATTTCTTCTCACGCTGGTATCGTGATTAACGCTGTTCACCTCATACTCCTTGTATACCGAGTCGGGTATCTCCACCGTCACCTGTCTTTTGGTGGCAGGTCTTTTCACCTCTCTCACGCTTGCCCTGCCGTCCTGCGAGAAGTTCATAACGAGCTCCTGCTTTTTGGGCTTTTCCGAGAGTATGGGCACCACCGTATCTGCAGCAATCACAGGCTTTTGTGCGCTTTGCTGCGGCGCTGCTGACTGCCCGGCTATCTGCTCACGGCTCAGCTGCAATGTGCGGCTCAGCTCGTCAGCCTTTGCTTTGGCGGCGGCATTTGTTTTTTCAAGCTGTGCGGTAGCCTCGTCCAGCCAGACACTTTTCGGGGGTTTCAGCACAGGCTGGTCCGTCCACACGCTGTGGCTCAGGGTGCGGCGGTTCTGTTTTATTTTTCTTACTATCCTGTCATGCTCTGCGCTGGACTCTTTTTTCGGCTTATAGTCGGTGGGCACATAGCTGCTTTTTCTGCTTTTTTCAAGCACCCTGTCGGTGGACTTGCGAACACTGCTCACGCTGCTTTGGGCAGGCTTTTTTTCACCTGTCGTCACAGGCTTGTCGCCGAAGGTCACCTTATCCAGCGAGTCTGAATAAGCCTTTGCCAGAGCCTCCAGATCAACAGCAGGAGAGTGCTTTCTTCTGGGCGCTTTATTTGTATTTTCAATATCGTTGCTCATTTAGCTCACCTGCTTAAAATCTGAAATACAAGAAGGGGTTGTTGGTAGTGTTGACCAGCAGCACGCTGCTGAGAAGCAGTATAGCCGCATTGCACACTATGCCCAGGGTCTGCACAGCATATGCGCCGTTTGCAGACTTGAAGGCTTTTTCCTTGATCTTCGGGACCACGGGGAAGCATAGCACTGCCGCCGCTATGAACAGCCACAGGTTGCTCATAAACAGGTGGGTCAGGTAATGGTCGGTGAGCTTATTGCCGTTTAAACCCACCAGAGCCTTGAAGAATTTGCCCAGCTGTCCCAGGTCCTCAAAATAGAATATACCGAAGCCTAAGAAGATGACCGCCTTGGTATAGATATGCGCCAGCGGCTTCGGCAGCTTTTTCATGCGCTTTTTGCCTATCATCATCTCCATGCAGATAAACAGTCCGTAGTAGAGTCCCCAAAAAATAAAGTTCCAGCTGGCGCCGTGCCACAGACCTGTTAAAAACCACACCAGAAACAGTCCGCCGTACTTTCTTCTCTTGCCGAAAATGGGGATATACAGCACGTAATCCCTGAAAAACGTGCTGAGGGATATATGCCACCTCTGCCAGAACTCTGAGATAGTTTTGCAGACAAAGGGGTATTTGAAGTTCTCGTCAAAATGGAAGCCGAATATCCTTCCCAGACCGATAGCGATATCAGAATAGCCCGAGAAGTCAAAATAATACCAGAGCCCCACCAGCACAGCGCCGTACCACGTGCCCAGCACCGACAGGGTGTTTATATTTTCAAAGCCGTTTTCAGCCTCGCCGAACAGCGATGTTACCATAGTGCTCAAATTATTGGCGATAATGACCTTTTTGCCAAGACCGAGAATAATTCTTGAAAAGCCGTCGGAGAAATCCTTGATAGTGGTCTTTCTCTCCTCTATCTCGTCGCCTATCACCGAATATCTTACGATAGGACCAGCCACCAGCTGCGGAAAAAGCGAGACATACATCAGAAATTTCCAGAAGCTCTTCTGGGTCTTTACCTTGCCCCAGTAGCAGTCAACGGTATATGAAATTGTCTGGAATGTGAAGAATGATATGCCTATAGGCAGCCGTATTTTCGGCACAGGCAGCGAAAGCCCCGTCAGGGCGTTCAGGTTCTCCATAAAAAATCCCGTATACTTAAAGGCGAACAGCACCCCCAGGTTGAACACCAGCGACCACGCCAGCGCCAGCTTTGCAGGGGTCTTGTCACGGTATTTGTCTATGACCATGCCGTTTACATAATCCACCAGCGACGAAACTATAAGTATCGACACCCAAACAGGCTCGCCCCATGCGTAGAATATCAGCGAAAACACTATTAAAACTGCATTTCTTATCTCGGGCTTTTTAGTTATAAAATAACATATCAGGCACACAGGCAGAAAGAAATACAGGAAGAAAAGATCAGCAAAAACCACTTAGAATTTCTCCTTACAGACTATATTTATATTGCAAATTTTGCCAAATTATTACATATCTCAAAACAAACCGATACATTATATATTATAACATCATAATCCCCCAAGGTCAACACCCTTTTTACGAAAACCTTTTCCAAATTCAAAAAAAAATATAATGCACAATGCACAAAGGGGGGCGAAGCCCCCTTTTATTCCCCCACCTGCCGCACTATTGTGGAGTAGGCGATATATCGAGTCCTCCCCGGAGGGGAGGGGG
>CALCRR010000312.1 GCA_937894495.1 uncultured Ruminococcus sp.
GAAGATGTGAATATCAAAAACATACAAGAATACAAATAAATGGTGTGAATTTCATAATGACAATGGTCACAAAATGAAAAGTGCAGGGAGCAGCAGACGAAAAAAGAATGGAGAAATGGTGAGGTATCGTTTCTTTAATTGTTTGGACTACAGTCTTTTTGCTAACAGGTGTTTTTCACATTATATTTCCGAAAAGGATATTCACGCTGTTATCTGTGAGGATATTCGTTCTTTGGCGAGAGCAGTTATCACTGATGAAGAAAAGGCGAGGCAGGATTTTCTTTCTCAAAAGGCGGAAATCTCGGAGCAAAAGTCGAGAGGTGACCGCAAAAAGTTGAATGAGAGCCGTAACCGACTGGCAGAATTGAATAATCTTATGCAGTCAGTTTACGAAGATAAGGTGAGTGGCAAGATTCCGGAGGATATTTGTTTGCAGTTTCTGACGAAATACGAAATGGAGCGTAAGAAATTGCAGGCGGTTGTTGCAGAAATTGAGGAGCGATTAGCCGCTGAAAAGAAAGATCAGGAGGACGTCGAGGAGTTTATCCGCCGTCTGAAAAAGTATGCCGATGTGCAGGATCTGACGAGAGAGTTATGCTTGGAGTTGATCGAGTATGTGACAGTTGGTGCAAGCGTTCGAGGTCAGCCGAGGGAAATTCATATTTACTATAAATTCATGCACAAGCCTTTGATAAACAAGAATAACCTATTCGGTAATGAAAATGTTTGATTGAGTTGTGTTACTATTTGTATTGCTGACAAGCGTTACGCCCTTGTCGGTGAGGGTGTCAATGATATTCAGCAAGTCCCGTGTAGACCGCCCCAGACGGCTGATACTCTCCACATAAAGCGTATCGCCCTCACGCACATAGTCAAGCATGGCTTTTAGCTGTGGGCGGTCGGCTGTCGCTCCTGAAATCTTTTCGGAGAAAATACGGTCAACCTTGTAATTGTTCATGATTTCCTGCTGTCTGGCGGTTTCCTGATGTTCGCTGGAAACACGAATATAGCCTATTTTACTCATAAAATTATCCTTTCTTTATTCAAGTGTACCTTTCTTTTTCTGCTGTGTGAGTCTGCGCTGTCGATTCTGCTCATTGGATTCATGAGCGTGTTTTGTGTTGATATAGTTGCGAACTTCCCTTGTATACTGCTGTGCGGTCGTTTTCTTCACCAGAAAAGCATTATGCTCTTTTGAGAGGGTTTCATATTCTGATTTCAAATCGGCTGATATTTTCAGCAAGTCACTACGCTTGGGCGGTTTTCCGTCAGCATAGTAATTTTGGATATGCTCCCTGATATATTTGTCTGCCTGTTCATAGCTGTCAATCGCACTGGAATTTTTCTTTTTGAAATGCTTTCGCCAGAGTGCAGAACATTCCTGATATTCCTTGTAAACGGCTGAATGTTCAGAACGCTGTGTCAGCTTGGCAATGAGCGTATCAACCGCCCTGATTTTCTTTTTCAGCACGCTTAATTCTTCAGTGTGGTCATCAGAATGTGAGGTATTCCACATAAACTTGGAAAATTCCGTAAATGATGTGATGCCGACATTTTCAAGAGCCGTGATGATTTCATCAGATTTTCGCATACCTCGAATGGATTCCCACATATCCTTTTTCTTTTCAGTCGGCTGACTTTCAATCGGTTCAGGTTCGGGAGTTTTCTGCTCGCTCAACCATGCGAAAAATTCTTCATCAGTAAGCACATCACTCATGGGCGGTGCAGAGGTCGTTTCAGGATTTTTCTTTTCAGAAAGTCTTTCCAGAGTGGATTGAGTTTTCTGTATCTGTGCAATCTGTTCTGCGATGCGTTCAGGAGTAAATTCTTCGCCCAAAGTGTCGGCTCGTGTAAATTTCTGCTGTCCCTCATCTTTCAGGCGGAATTTCAGCTTGACCTTGTTTTGTGGCTTGTAAACATATTCGATACCGCTGGCGGTGCAGTTGCGGAGAAAATCTTCAAAGTCTTTGCTGTAAAATGCAACTTCGGCAATTTTCGCACGGAGTTTGTCTTTCCATGACTTGCCCTGTATCTGCATATCACGCTCGAAATGCGAAACTCCCTTGCCTTTCGGCTCGATAACCGACAAGCCGTGTTCCTGACAAATATCATCAGAAATTTTCCGTAACTTCGCCCATGACCTTTCGCTGACCTTGCCTTGATTATGTTCAGTAGTAAAACTCAATCCGTTATAGAGGTTTGTGTTATTGAAAATGATGTGACAATGGATATGCGATTTGTCCGTGTGGACGGCAAGCACATACTGATAATCGCCTTTTAGAAAACGGTCGCACAATTCCTCGCCAATCTGCAAAGCCTGTTCGGGTGTGACTTCGTTCGGAGCGAAACTCTGAATTATGTGGTGTGCAAGAATTGTTGTCCGCCCTGTTCCGTTGGCTCTGACGGCTCGGAAGTCGGCGGCAGCACCTCGGCTGTCGGTTCGGCAGGCATAAGACTGCACATATAGACCGTTGACGGTCTTATCTCCGTCTGTGATGTAGCGGATTGCCGCCCAGTCTGTCGCTTTGATTGAATGGATAGAAGTAACTGCCAAATTTCATTTACGCCCCCTTTGATTTCCGCTATGTCCTCATCGTAAATTCTGCCCGTGCTGTGCAGACGAATAAGAATTTGATTGATGTTGTTTCCGATGCGTTTCATCAACTGATTTATTTCGGCTATATCGGTATTGTCTGCGGTCAAATCCACTCTCGCCCTGACACAATCACGAACGTATGTTGACTTGCTCTTGTAGCCGAACTGTTCGCACTTGTTCGCAATGTCCTGCATTTCGGATTCCGTAAAGCGAATATTGAGGGTGCAGGACTTATTTTCTCGCTTGGATTTCAAATACTTTCGCTCATCATCAGTAAGCTGACTTTCCGACTTATCAGCAAGGCTTTTGTCAAGCTCGGATTTGACCTCTTTGTCGAGCGTGTAATTGATAGCTCCGTCATAGGTCATTCCAGTAGTTTCAGTAACCTTGTGCTTTGGCGGTCTGCCACGCTTTCTTTTTTCGGTTTCCATAATGTTATCTCCTGTTCTTTTTATTTCGGCGGTAGCCGATTTTTTATGACCGCTGTGCGGTCATTTCGGGGTTTGGGGTGTCCCCAACAAGCAAATGTATTTAAGCCACTGATGTGGCGCAAAATACTTTGCTTGCTATTTTTGTTGCGCTATTGCGCATTTTTTCGCTGCTCCGTCAGCGATTGGAGCTGTGCGACTTTACTTCCGCCGACTTTAGGCGGTCATTTTCTTCACTCGCTCCTTTCCTCACTCACTCTGATATTCTAATCTGGCTCGGCGCAGTTATTGCGCAGTTTGGGCGGCAATCTGGTGAAATTATGAAAAGGGTATTGCTTTTTCGGAAGTGGTGTGGTATAATTGGGGAGTAACCAGAATTTAGAGGAGGATTCGATAATGAGCCGTTCATTTTTTGTAGAAACAAAACAAGATAAGAATTTAACAATAAAAGATTTAATAGATAATCTGAAAAAGTTCAATTTATTCAATATTGCAGATTTGAAAATTGTGAATAATGGAAATAATATATCTCCAGATAGTTTTGATAATGATAAAATGTTTTTAAATACAGGGCATACTGCCTTGATGATTGATGATACAAGTGTTCACATAACATATCATGGAAGTTCTATGGAAAAGGATTGTTTCTGGTGGTATATCGAAAGCAGAGCCTTACATGGTATAGATAGAAGCTTTTTTATTGCAACAGTATGTGTGATTGCAAACCTAACTGACGGCTTGGCAGATTCAGGGGATGGGGCATGGCATAATACATATCAATATCATGGTTCAGAATTGTGGAATGAATATTTGAATATTGAATTGAATCAGCATTGAGTAAAATTGCTCGGTGCTGATTTTTATTTTCCTCCGACAAACTGCCGAACGGAAAAACGCTACTGCAACAGAAAATTCGTGCGCTCTGCGAATAGACAAAAAGTCCGTATCTGCGCTATAATATTATCATAGGGCATGAACCTGAAAAATCCAAATCAAAGTGAGGTGAACAGAATGGGTGCAACTCTGACCGACAATAAAGCAAAACTTGACAATATCGACAAAGCTATAAAAGAGGCTCTGGAGCGTAAACGCAAAGTTATTGTGCAGGGCAAGCAGATTGCTTATGATACACTTGTAGAACTGTACGGTAAAGAGGGGCAGGAGCTTATTGATGCCGTGACCGCTGAACACGGTCTAATTCAGAAATTGACCGCAAGCGGAATGACCTTTGAACAGATTGCTGAACTTGCTGACGGCGGTAACGAAATCAACCAGACTTCTTTCTTTGACAAAAAGCCAAATCCCTACTCGGACTAATCCAACAAGCTGTGCAGTCGGTTCTTGCCGTTCTGCACGGCTGTGAGGGTAAGAGATAAAAAGCGATGCCCTCAATCAAAAGCATAGAAACAGACAGCTAAAGGAGAAAAATTCGCTATGGAGAACAAAACAACTGAAACTGTGTCCGAATACAAAATTGGGCATACAACTTATCTGGTGAAAACCACGTTCAACCCCGCTTTTCGGGAAAGCCTTTCCGATATTGTGAAACGGCTCATCATTCGTGACTGTGAAGATTCCCCCGGTGAATCTGACCAACAATCAGAGAAGCAGGCTGTATAATTTGCATATTGACATTTTCTCGAAAATGCGCTAAACTATTATCATAGCTTGCTGTATCTGTCGGAAAGTGAGGTTATTATGACAGACAAGATTACAACGTTATATTGCAGACTTTCGCAGGACGATATGATTGACGGTGAGAGTAACAGCATTACCAATCAGAAAGCGATACTCAAAAAGTATGCAGAGGACAACGGATTCCGCAACACGGTTTATTATGTGGAAATGTAATCTCCTAACTTGATACAATTTAATTTTGT
>CALCRR010000313.1 GCA_937894495.1 uncultured Ruminococcus sp.
CGGAACAAAAATATCTCAAAAATCCGCGTATCAGTTTAGTGTCAACACACCCTAAGCTGACTATGTAGGTTAGCTTTTACTAACTATATATACTATACCACCCCGACCCCATGTTAGTCAAGGGTGACTTATGACCTTGTGAATATATATCGGTGAATTTATGATGAATTGAGCTGCCCTTCGGCAGCAGCTGAAAAAATCGCTTGCGGCAAGCTCACCATGAGGGTATATTGCCCGTTTTTTCGGGGGATATGCTGTGCTTTTGAACGGGCATATTTAATATTTTGTTCACACAACAGAGCTGTATGTATGCTATAATTTACCTGATCGCTGTAATTGAGTAAATTCGCAGTGATAAAGAATTTTTCTGCTGTTTTAAAAACTCATTTATTATAGCCGAATTGACCGAAAGGAAGAGTATTAATGAAAAAAGGATAATATCGGCGGCGTGCGCACTGTTTATGGTCTTTGCAGCGGCGGCAGCTCTGCCGAAGGTCTCGGTGAGCAGCTTGCAGGGCGTGAAGGCTTCGGCGGCTGAGATCGTTGAGAGCGGTTACTGCGGCACCGGGGAATATGACGAGGAGACCGATACCTATTCATATAGGACCAGTGCCAGCTATACTCTTGACAGCGATGGTACTCTTGTGATAAGCGGTACAGGCAACATAGGTGAAAAAGCCTTTTTCGGCAGCGAAAAGATCAAAGATCTGATCATTGAAGAGGGGATAACAGGCGTAGGGCAGTACGCTTTTTCCGACTGCCGATATCTTGAAACTGCAAAGCTGCCCGAATCGCTGGAGGGCATATATCAGGACGGCTTCGGCAGGTGCTTTATGCTCCGCAGCGTCAATATCCCCAAAAAACTGAAGGTGCTGGGGTCATCGGCATTCTATATGTGCAGTTCACTTAAAAGCATTGAGCTGCCCGGCACCCTTGAATGGGTGGGTACCATGAATTTTTATTCCTGTGATGCGCTGGAAAGCGTAAAGCTCGCAGAGGGCTTGACCACTATCACAGGGGGAATGTTTGAGAGCTGCAGCAGCCTGAAAAGTATTGAGATACCCTCCACCGTCACCCATATAGAAAGCGCCGCTTTCCGGAACTGCACTGCCCTGGAGGAAGCAGAGATACCCGAGGGAGTAACGGCAATGAAAAGCAGCGTGTTTGAGAACTGTGAGAGCTTAAAAAAAGTGACCCTGCCCAGAAGCCTTACCGAAATAGATATCAACCAGTTTTACGGCGTGAAGGACAATGTGACGGTATACTGCTACAAAGATACAGCAGCGCATTTGTACGCTAAGAAAGAAGCTATAAAATTCGTGCTGCTGGACATCATAAAGGGCGACATAAACTTTGACGGCAGGGTGGATACCAAGGACGCCATGAAAGCGGCAGCCTTTGCCAAAAAGACCGCAGCCCCCAAAAACGATGAGGAGTTCACAGCTGCCGATGTGAACGGCGATGAAAAGCTAGACTCTAAAGACGCAATGGTGATAATCAGTGCGGCTAAGAACAAGACGGCTGTAAAATAAAAAAATGACCGATACAGCCTGCACTGTGTCGGTCATTTTCGTTATAATGTTGATTGACTTGGCGGCGCAGATTTGGTATAATATACTGTAAATGAGCAAGCAGGGAGGCGCAGCGGTTTGGATAAGCTCATATACGAATTTCCGCCCAGGCTTTCACGCAGCGAAAAGCAGGCAAAGGCTCTGCACGACCTGCAGGAGCACCAAAAGTTCAGGCGGCAGATGTATAAAAACCTGATACTGGCAGGGGTGATATTCGCTTTGTCCCTTTTGGTGAAGCCTGTGCTCATAAAAATACTGCTTATACTCATAGCTGCGGGCAATGCTGCGGTGGGAGCTTTGATCTACCGCTTTTACTCACTGTCAAGAGATACCTCCCTTTATACACGCATTTATGATAACAGGCTGGAGCACTGCCAGAGGGTAGGGCTCACAGGGGATAAGCTGCATATCACCCTTTATTACAGCGATATCTCTTCCTCCCGTCAGGATAACAGGGGCAGGCTGATAGTCAGTCTGGGTACGCAGGAGAAAAGCTTCTGCGAAAGGGAGACTAAGCAGGGCGATAAGAAAGGCGAGGATATGGGCAGCACCATCACCCTGCGCTTTGCCGATACCCCCTCAAAGCTCACCCTCATAGAAAAAATGCACGAGCAGATAAAATACCCCAAAAAGCAGTATAACGTTATCAGCGACGAGGACGATTATTACAGCGACGAGGATATGAAGTGGGACAGCCTGCACAAGCACGGGCTTTAAAAAATAAGATGTAAGGTGAACCGATTTGAAGTCAAGAATAGTAAAAAGGACCGCAAGGGCGGTCGGGGTCAATATGAGCAGCGAAAAGGCTGCCGTTTTAAAAAAGCTGGCAGCTGAGCTTGGGGCAGAGCTTGTCTGCCTTGATGAAAGCTGCGGCGGCGATACCGTGGGTCATGTATGCGGTGAGGCAGGCTGTAAAAAAAGCGCCGATACCGCTATGGTCAGCGAAGAGCTGCTGATACTCTCGGGCTTTGAAAGGGATAAGCTGGACAGCTTTATCACAAAGCTCAGGGCAGAGGGCTGCTATATACCCCTTAAAGCCGCTGCCACCAGGCATAACCTAAGCTGGACGGTAAAGGCTCTGGCTGAGGAGATAAAAAGCGAGCATGAGGCTATGAAGAGCTATTCACGGGAAAGGCAGGCAGAGTAAATGGTCAGGCAAAAATACAAGGGCGTTATCTGCATAGTCATGTCGGCATTCTTCTTTGCGCTTATGTCGCTTTTTGTGAGAATGTCGGGGGAGCTGCCCACCTTTCAGAAGGTGTTTTTCAGGAATTTCGTGGCGCTGTTCATCGCAGCAGGCTCACTGCTGAAAAACCATACTAATATAGAGATAGGGGGAGCAAAAAACAAGGCAGCACTGTTTGTAAGGTGCGCCGCAGGCACCGCAGGTATGCTGGGAAACTTCTACGCCATCGACCACATGGTGCTGTCGGACGCTTCAATGCTCAATAAAATGTCACCCTTTTTCGTCATAGTTTTCTCAATAATATTTCTTAAAGAAAAGCTCACCCCCTTTCAGATACTCACCGTGGCAGGGGCGTTTATCGGCAGTCTGTTCATCATAAAGCCCAGCTTTGCCAATGTTGAGCTGCTGCCTGCGCTGGCAGGCTTCCTTGGGGGCATGGGGGCAGGTCTTGCCTATACCTGTGTGAGATATCTGGGGCAGCACGGCGTTAAGGGATCTGTTATAGTAGCCTGCTTTTCGGGCTTCTCCTGCATTGTTACACTGCCCTATCTCATATTTTTCTACCATTCTATGAGTATTGCACAGGTGCTTTGCCTGCTGGGTGCAGGTGCGGCTGCCGCAGGGGGTCAGTTCTCCATAACCGCAGCCTACACCTATGCCCCTGCCAGGGAGATATCCGTCTACGATTATTCCCAGCTTATCTTCACCACCACCCTGGGCTTTTTCTTCTTCGGCGATATCCCCGACGGCTGGAGCTTTCTGGGATATTTTATAATCATAGCGATGGCGGTGCTGGTGTTTGTGTATAACAACGTGTGGCACAAGCCGCAGGAGAACGGGCAGGGTGATGCTTCATGAAGTCTCAGGAAATTCAGCATAAGATATACGATATTGTTATGAGCGTGTTCGCCGCAGCTTCGGCGGTGCTCATTCTTATAGACTCCACCCAGCGCCTTAACAGCTGGGAGCACACGGTGTATATAGCCTTGTACGCAGTGTTTGCCGCAGACTATCTTATCCGCTTTGTGAGAGCCGAAAAAAAGAAGAGCTTTGCAAGCCACAACATCTGGGACCTTGTGGCGCTGATACCCATTCACGGCATTTTCCCCGCCTTTGGCAATGCGAAGATAGACGCCGCTTTCAGTGTACTCAATCTTATCAGGATAGTCGCCTTTCTGTCCAGACCTCTCAGGAAGGCAAAGCGGTTTTACAACACCAACGGCTTTAAATACGTGCTTTTTGCCACCATAATGACCATTATCACAGGGGGCGTGCTGATACACTACGCCGAGGGCATGGATTTTGACGACGGTATCTGGTGGGCGTTCGTCACCGCCACCACCGTGGGCTACGGTGATATCTCCCCCGAGACTATCTACGGCAGGCTCATCGCCATGATGCTTATGATAGTGGGAATAGGACTGATAGGCTCGGTGACCAGTACCCTGACCTCCTTTTTCCTTAACAGGCAGGATAAAAAGAGCGTGAAAAGCTCGGTGATAGCCACAATAAAAAGCGAGCTGGACCGCTTTGACGAGCTCAGCGACGAGGAGATAGAGGACATCTGCCGGCTGCTTAAAAGCATGAAGAGGGGAGCGCGGCGGTGATATTTGAATTTTCCGCATAGCGTATGCTCATGCTATGCAAAATTTAATTGTAAAATTTCTGTAAACTGCTTGAAATGGGGGCGGTCATGTGGTATGATATTTATATATGAATTATATATCACTTGAAACACTGTGACCGAGAGAGTAAGCAGTCAAAATGATCTTCAGAGAGAGCCGCACGGTTTTACCGCTGCTGCAAGCGGCTTATTTCATCACCTGCCGAAGTTCACTCGTGAGTGGCACTGCCGAAGCTATTCAGTAAGCGGTGACGCAGCGTCTGCGTTATAGACAGGGGAATGATAGTTCCTTAGTAAGGTGGTCACAGAACATGGATAACGGTTCTGTCCTGACGGGTTCGGGGCAGGGCTTATTTTTTATACTCCTCTCTGCTCCAAACTATCCATTATCTTTGCACATAAATAAATCTAATGGATATTTTGAAACAGAGGCGAGAATAATTTATGATCTTCTATTCAATATTGGAGGTAAGAAAATGAAAGAACAGTTGAACAGTATCGAAGCAAGAGCTGAGCAAGAGCTTTCGCAGATAAACGATGTGAAGCTGCTGGAGGAGTTCAGGGTAAAATTTCTCGGCAAAAAGGGCGAGATAACCTCGATACTCAAGCAGATGGGCAAGCTTTCAGCCGAGGAGAGACCTGTTATAGGTCAGCTGGCTAATAAGGTGAGGGCTGAGATAGAAAATGCCCTTAACGCTAAAAAGGAAGAGCTCAAAAGCAAGGCTGAGGAAATGAGGCTGAAGGCTGAAACGCTGGACGTTACTCTCCCCGGTGCTGCCCAGAGGATAGGCAGACCCCACCCGCTGGACGTTACTCTGGAGCAGGTGGAGGAGGTATTCCTCGGCATGGGCTTTGATATCGTGGAGGGCCCCGAGGTGGAGACCGACCACTACTGCTTTGAGGCTCTCAATATGCCCAAGCACCACCCTGCAAGAGATACCCAGGATACTTTCTATATAAACGAAAATGTGCTGCTGAGAACACAGACCTCATCGGTGCAGATAAGGACTATGGAGAAGATGAAGCCCCCGATAAGGATAATCTCCCCGGGCAGAGTTTACCGCTCTGACGCCGTTGACGCTACACATTCGCCCCTTTTCCACCAGATAGAGGGTCTTGTTATCGACAAGGGCATAACTATGGCTGACCTCAAGGGCACGCTGGAGCTGCTTATGAAGCGCCTTTACGGCGAGGAGACTCAGGTAAGGTTCAGACCTCACCACTTCCCCTATACCGAGCCCTCGGCAGAGGTAGACCTTATGTGCTTCAACTGCAAGGGCAAGGGCTGCTCTATGTGCAAGCAGGAGGGCTGGGTCGAGCTGCTGGGCTCGGGCATGGTGCACCCAAAGGTGCTGGCTGACTGCGGCATAGACCCCGAGGTATATTCGGGCTTTGCCTTCGGCATAGGTCTTGAAAGAATAACTATGGGCAGATACAGCATAAACGATATGCGTCTGCTCTATGAGAACGATATGAGATTTTTAGAGCAGTTCTGATAACTGAGACAGGAGAGCTTATGTATAAAAAAGCCATTGGTCGAAAGCGCACAGGCGCAGTGGCAGGCGCTGCGGTGATATTTGTGATATTTATTGTCATTTTTGCGCTGGGAGGTACTGCGGCGAGAGTGGCTGCGGCGCTTGTCTGCGGATCATTCATCACGCTGATAGTTTTCAGCATAAAGCAGTATAACGAGAGGATAAGCGATTTTGAGGCAGGCTACGGCGGCGACCTTGAAGAAGATGTTAACAGCTGCAATGTGCAGGTGGCTGACAAGTATTTCTTTTTGCGTGAGTGCATAGCAGACCTTGCAAACGCAAAGCTCATATACTATGACGATATAAAAAATGTGGAGGGCGAAAAGACCTCGGTACACAGAAGCGGCTCGTCAAACAGCCTGGGTCAGGGCTTTATACTGAATATACATATGCTGGACGGCTCCACCAACGTGATAGCGGATTTTGAGAGCAACGCTTCAAATTCGCTGTTTGAGAAAAGGAAAAATTATCAGGACTTTATAACAAAGCTGTCGGCGCTGAGACCCGATATTGATATCGCTGACAGGGAGCTTTAGATTTTAGGAGGAAATATACAATGGATCTTTCAATGAGATGGCTGGCAGACTATGTTGACTGCGATATGCCGATAAAGGAATTCGTTTCGGGTATAACCATGTCGGGCTCTAAGGTAGAGTGCTACGGCGAGGAGGGCGACTATCTTGAAAATGTGGTAGTGGGACAGGTCAAGGAGATAGTTCCTCACCCAAATTCCGACCATATGTTCATCACGCAGGTGGACGTTGGCGAGAGCGAGCTCGTGCAGATAGTTACAGGCGCACAGAACGTTAAAAAGGACGACTTTGTGCCTGTGGCAAAGCATAAATCCACAGTACTGCACGAGGGCAAGACTGTTAAGATAACCAAGGGCAAGCTCAGGGGCGAGGCTTCAAACGGTATGCTCTGCTCGGTGGCTGAGCTGGGTCTTACCACCCACGATTTCCCCTACGCTATCGACGACGGTATCTTCATTCTCGGCGACGACTGCGACAGGACGGTGGGCAAGGATATCAGAGAAGCTATCGGCTTTAACGATACCAAGGTGGAGTTTGAGATAACTTCAAACCGCCCCGACTGTATGTCGGTCATAGGTCTTGCAAGAGAGACAGCTGCCACCTTCGGCAAGGAGCTTAAAGTCAAAAAGCCCGAGTTCAAAGGCGTTGAGGGCGATATTGATCAGCTCCTTAAAGTGAAGATACACAACACCGACCTCTGCAAGAGATACATCGGCGCTATCGTTAAAAACGTAAAGATAGAGCCCTCACCACGCTGGCTGAGAGAAAGACTGCGTGCCTGCGGCGTAAGACCTATCAACAACTTTGTTGATATCACAAACTTTGTTATGCTGGAGTACGGCAGACCCATGCACGCTTTTGATCTTAGATATGTTGAGGGCGCTGAGATAAATGTGAGAAATGCCAGAGCAGGGGAGACCATAACCACCCTTGACGGCGTTGTAAGAGAGCTGTCGGAGGAAATGCTGGTCATTGCCGACGCTAAAAAGCCCGTTGCAGTTGCAGGCGTAATGGGCGGCGAGTACAGCGGTATCATGGAGGACACCACCACAGTGGTTTTCGAGTCGGCTTGCTTTGACGGCGCAAGCGTGAGAACTACCGCCAAAAAGCTGGGCATGAGGACCGACGCTTCCGCAAGATATGAAAAGGGTCTTGACCCCCACGAGTGCTATGAAGCCCTCATGAGAGCCTGCCAGCTGGTGGAAGAGCTGGGCGCAGGCGAGGTAGTTAAAAACGTGGTGGACGAGAACTACCAGAGCGAGGAGCCATCGTCGGTCGAGTTCAGCGCAGAGTGGATAAATAACTTCCTCGGCACCGATATACCCGAGGAGGATATGATAAAGACCCTTGAAAGCCTTGAATTCAAGGTAGAAAACGGCAGAGCCATCGCCCCCTGGTTCAGGATAGATATAGAATACAAAGCAGACGTAGCTGAGGAGATCGCAAGGATATACGGCTACAACAATATCCCCGATACTATCATAAGAGGTGTGGCTCAGGCGCAGAGAACACCCAAGCAGAATTTTGAAAAGCTCATAAAAAATGCCATGACCTCAATGGGCGTTAATGAGATAGAGACCTTCTCATTCATCTCCCCCAAGTATTTTGATAAGATAGCTCTTAGTGAAAGCTCAAAGCTGAGAAACACCGTGACTATCATGAACCCCTTGGGCGAGGACACCAGCGTTATGAGGACCACCATACTGCCCTCGGTGCTGGAGGTAGTGGCAAGAAACTACAGCTACCGCAACCCCGAGTGCTACGTTTTCGAGCTGGGCAATGAGTATATCCCCGTGGAGGGCGAGGTGCTGCCCGAGGAACCTGTAAGGCTGGGCATAGGCTTCTACGACACTGCCGACAAGGTGGATTTCTACACCTTAAAGGGCATGATAGAGGGTCTTATGAGAGCGGCAGGCGCAGAAGATGTGGAGTATGAGAGAGCAGCAGCCGACTGCGGCTTTGACGAGGCAAGCGCTTTCCACCCCGGCAGATCGGCAGTTGTTAAGGTAGGCGGCGAGACCGTGGGCATATTCGGTGAGCTGCACCCCAAGGTGCTTGAAAACTACGGCATAGAGGTAAGGGCGTATGCCGCAAAGATAAATATTCCCGAGCTTATGGCTCTTACCAGTCAGGTCAAGACCTATAAGCCGTTGCCTAAGTTCCCAGCCACCACAAGAGACCTGTCGGTGGTATGCGACGAGGAAGTCCCTGCGGCAGTGCTGGAGAGGATAATCAAGAAGTCGGTAGGCGGCATTCTGGAAAGCGTTACACTTTTTGATGTTTACAGAGGCGAGCAGATAGCAGCAGGCAAAAAGTCGGTTTCCTACTCTATCTCCATGAGGTCGCTGGAGGGCACACTCACCGACGAGCAGGCTGACAAGGCGATGGAAAAGGTGCTCAAGGAGCTGTCGGCTATCGGCGCAGAGCTGAGAGCGTAAACTTTTGGCAAAAGTGAAAATCACGAATATTTTTGTGCAAATTCAATAAATTTCAGCTTGCCCCTTGTTATTTTCTGAAAAATAGAGTATAATATAAACATAGAGATGATTTAGACCTGACACAGCAAATATTCTTAGCAGGGAGTTGAACATTATGAATGAACAGACAATGGAATTTTCCGTAACACGCGATAAGGAGTCAGAGCTCAAAAAGACCCTGACTGTGATCTATGACGCATTGAAGGAAAAGGGCTATAATCCTATAAATCAGATAGTAGGCTATATCCTCTCTGAGGACCCCACCTACATAACCACCTATAATAATGCGAGAAGTCTTATCCGCCATATCGACAGGGACGAGCTCTTGCAGGCTATGGTCAAAAACTATTTGCAGGATTGACCTTGTTTGACAAAATTTGTTAATAAGCAGGACGGCAGCAATTACCGTCCTGCTTTTTGTATTAATGCGCCCCTTTGTGCAGATAATAAAGCTGTAAAAATATCGAGGGAGCAAGCTGAGAGAGTAAAGGACCTCTCACTTTTTACCTCAAAAAAAAAGGAGCGCAAAACAATGAAAAAAACGGATAAGCTGAAAGCTGCCCTGTCAGCATTACTGACGGCAGCAGCGCTGACATCATGCGGAATGACGGGAGATATCGAAATAAACGGCAGCGAAAGAGATGATAAGTCGGGGACAGTCACCAGCGTAACAGCCGAGCCTGTGGCGGCTGATGTGAGAAACGAGCTGTCGGGGGAGTGCCGCGGCTACGGTCAGGGAACAGAGACTGACGAAAAGGGCAGACCCCTGGGGGCGACAGGCTTCAACAATATGTATAAGCAGCTGGACGCCTACGCTCTCAGGGAGGACACAGACAAGATACTGCTCACCTTTGACCAGGGGTACGAGAACGGCTTTACCGCCGATATCCTCGATACCTTAAAGGAGAAAAAAGTCAAGGCGGTGTTCTTTATTTTGCAGGACTACGCCGAGAGAAACCCTGAGCTGGTGCAGCGCATGATAGACGAGGGGCATATCGTTGCAAACCATTCGGTACACCACTACTCCATGCCCACCCTCAGCGAGGAGGACTGCCGCAGGGAGATACTTGATATGCATGAGTATATGCAGCAGAACTTCGGGGTGGAGATGGACCTTTTCAGACCGCCTATGGGCGAGTATTCTGAAAAAACTCTTGCGGTGACAAAGGACTGCGGCTATAAAACGGTGATGTGGAGCTTTGCCTATGCCGACTGGGACACCGAAAACCAGCCCGACCCCAACGCTGCCCTAAAAAAAATGGTGGACGCCGCCCACCCCGGCGCTGTCTATCTGCTGCACTCGGTGTCGAGCACAAATGCTGCGGTGCTGGGGAATATGATAGACAATATCAGAGATAAGGGCTTTGAGTTTGAAAAGTTAAAAAATAGTTAACATTTTGCGAACGGCAGTGCCCTCATACAAGGCTCTGCCGTTTTTGTACAGCTGTCGCAAAATGCTGAAAACAGGTAGTTATGCAGTAATAAATGTCTTTGATATGTTTTTAAATTGTAACATTTAACCTATTGACAGAATATGAAAAATGTGTTATATTAGTATCATATAAAGAGGTAGTGTAACCATTTGACGACTGAAATATTCAGGGAGGTAACAACTATGGTAAAAAATAAAGTTTTAACACCCGTTCTGGCAGGTGTTCTGGGTCTCTCTATCGCAGGCTCAGGTATCGGATATTATCTGGTAAATAAGGACGGCGGAAGCAAGGACGGCACTCTGAGAGAGCAGAAGATCAATCAGGTGGCTGAGAATATCAACAACACCGTTGATAAGGCTGAAAAGATAATCAAGGGCGAGCTGGACTACGCTTATGACGCTGATGTTACAGTTTCATTCGGCGACGGTCTTGCTGAGCTCACAGGCGGTCAGAGCTTTGATGATATCAAGGTAAGCACTTCTTCCAAGCAGAAGGGCGATAACACCGAGGCTGATGTGACACTTTTCTACGGCGATAACAGCGTTGTATCTGTAAACGCTTTCTATCAGAGAGGCGATAACGATACAGCTTACTTCCAGATCCCCGAGCTTTCAAGCGCTTATCTCAAGGCAGATAAGGCAACAGCTCAGCAGTATCTGGAGCAGGAGGCTGGCGTAGATCTTGACGAGATCATGAGCTCTGCCGAGACTATAGACTTTGACGCTCAGGCTTTTGTTGACAGCCTTGACGATTACGCTCAGGTAGTTAAGGACAACTTCCCCGAGGTAAAGGAAGAGGGCAAGAAGGAAGGCGATATCGACGGTATCGAGTATTCCTACACCACCGAGAGCTATGATATCACCGAGAAGGACGCCCAGAACATGGTAAAGGCTGTTCTCGAGAAGGTAAAGACCGACGAGAACATCAAGAAGCTCTACGACCAGGCTGCTGAGTCAGCAGGCGAGGAGGTAGACGCACCCTCGTTTGAGGAAGCTATCGACGAGATGCTGGAAGAGGTAAACACTGATATCGGCGAGGAAGTAAGCGACGAGTCTATTGAGCTCACCACATATAATGACGGTGACGATATCGTTGGCTTCAAGCTGGTGCCCAATATCGAGGACGCTGATTTTGAGCTTGATTTCGTAACTATCTCCACCGACGAGGCTGAGGCTATCGACCTTACTATCGACATCGGCGGTGAGGCTTCATTCACAATGAAGGGCTCTATCACCGAGGAGGACGATGCTCTCAACGGCGAGTATGTTATGAACCTCGATGCAGGCGAGTACGTGAGCGCTGAGGCTACATACACAGTTGACAACGTTAAGGCAGTTGACGACGCTTTCACAGGCTCAATGAGAATTGACGCCAAGATGAACTCGGGCGATCAGGATATTTCAGGCTGGGTAGAGATAATCTCTGACTCCAACGCTGATAAGACAGACGTTAAGTTTATTGTAGGCTACAACGGCAGCGAAATGGTAACAGTTGCTGTTGAGGGCAAAAAGACCGAGGCTTCCGATGTAACTATCCCCGGCAGTGATGCTCAGGTATACAACGCTCTTGATGAAGAGGAGCTCAACAAGTACCTGGAGGGCTGCGATGTTGAGGGCTTCCAGGAGCACGTGAAGAGCGCTCTCGGCGAGGAGCTCTACGCTCTTATCGAGTCCAGCACAAGCTCAGGCTTCGATGATGATTATGACTACGACGACTATGACTGGGACGATGAGGACTACGATTGGGACGACGAGGACTGGGAGGATTACGACTGGGACGACTATGACTGGGACGATGAGGACTACGATTGGGAGGACTATGACTTCGACGATCTGACAGTTGAGACCGAAAAGGCTGACGCTTAATAAAACAAATACAAAACCGCTGTCGAGCATGACAGCGGTTTTTTTGTGCTTCGGGGAGGTTTGTGCGTTACTTACCGGGGAAAACCTTTCTGAAGAAAGGTTATTCCCCAGACCCCTTTCCAAAGA
>CALCRR010000314.1 GCA_937894495.1 uncultured Ruminococcus sp.
CATATACAGGCTGGAGGCTTACAGAAAATAATGGGCGAGCGCATTAAAAAATGGTTTAAGAAAAACAAGGTTAAGCTCATAGTATGGGGAGTTATCATAATAGCGGCGGCAGGCGGCTTTGTCCACCAGTATATTATCCACACCGACGAGCATATAAAGGGCTTTATCGAAAAAAACAAGGCTGAGTTTTCACAAGCCGCAGAGGTGCTGCTTGAAAAGCCCACCACCGGCGCCGAGTTCATCGGCGGTCTGCAGGGCTACGACACGGCGGTGAAGGCAGACAACAAGTTTCCCATAGAGACCCTTATCGACAACCCCTGTTACCAAAGCGACACGGATATCCTGAAAGCCGTTGACAAGCTGGGCACCCAGGACGTAAAATCCGACGGCACCACCGTGAGGTTTTACCAGTCATCAAGATTTGTGGTGATATACTCGCCCGAAAAAAGCGAGATAACAGGCGCCGAAAGCGCAGGTGACGGGTGGTTTTATATAAAGTCATTCTGAAACGCTGGCGGACGAAAATTTTGAATACTGCATACTCGATGACGGCACGGTGGAGGTCACAAGGCATATAGGTCCCAGGTATCAGGTAAGTATACCCGATACCATCGACGGCAGAGAGGTCACCGGGGTGGGTGCTGAGATATTAGGGTGTGATGAAACATATCTTTACATTCCCGATACAGTAAGGTATATCGACACATCACGTTTTCAGGATTATAAAGAGCTTTCATCTGTAGGCGTTTCTGAGAACAGTGAGTATTACAGCAGCAAGAGCGGTATGCTTACCGATAAGGCTATCACAAAAATTATCAGAGCTGCTGTAAAGCGGACCAAAGCAGAGATACCCAATACCGTTACCGAAATATCTGCCAACGCCTTTCTGGGCTGCAATATTATGACCTATGTGTACATTCCCGAGAGCGTTGAGACGATCGGCAGCTATGCATTTTTTGACTGCACATCACTTAAAAGAGTTATAGTTCCCGGGTCGGTGACTGATATCGGCGAATATGCATTTGGCTATAAAAACGGCACAGAGGGTATTGTGACCGACGACGAGCTGGAGATAATGTGCTATAAAAATTCTGCGGCGGAGGAATATGCGCAGAAAAACGGCATAAGCTATACCCTTATAGACGACCATACGGGAAAGACCTCAGTTGAAAATGCTGAGCTTGAGTACAGCAACAGGAGCATTTACGAAAGCAGCGATTATATTGCTCCCCCAACTAAACCTTGCCAAAAATACTTGACATAAATAAAAAAT
>CALCRR010000315.1 GCA_937894495.1 uncultured Ruminococcus sp.
AGGCACAGGGCAAGTACACGGGACGGAAACCTATCCCCACCGACTGGACGAGGTTCGGGCAGCTCTATGGGGAATGGAAGTCGAAGAACATCACGGGCAGGGACTTTATGCGGAGAATGGGCTTGTCGGCAAACACCTTTTACCGCCGTGTGAGGGAGTATGAAGCGGAACAGGGGATCGCAGAGCCTACCTCTGCTTGACAGCCCCTCAGACGAACGGAAATGCCCCTCAGAGCCGTCCGAGCCTGCGGAGCGGAAAACTAACCGCCTGAAAAGAAAAAGTCCTCAGAATACTCCGAGGACTCAATATCATATATTATTCTCCTTATACTCCTGCCCCCAAGCCTGCATCGCATCAAGTATCGGACGGAGCGTTTCGCCAAGCTCACTGAGCGAATACTCCACTCTCGGCGGCACCTCTGCATAGACTGTGCGAACAATGATACCGTCACTTTCCATTGACCGAAGACTCTCTGTCAGCACCTTCTGGCTGATGCCGTCAAGAGACTTCCGCAGCTCGTTGAACCGCCACGGACGGGCAAGGAGATTTCGCAGTATCAGCAGTTTCCATTTGTTTCCGATAAGCTGTACCGTGGTCGCAACAGGACAATCCGGCAGTTCTTCCTTTTTCAGCATAGCGCACCTCCGATAGTTTCAAAAAGAATGTTATACTCATTATAACATATAGCAGTCTGAAAAGCAAGCAATATATACAGTTCACAAAATGTTTACATTTCGCAGTCGGCTTGAAAAACAACGAAATAGCTCAATAGTTACTTTTTTGTAACTGAGGCACAAAAAAGTGCGTACTTGTGCGATTCAGACTTTTCTGCTATACTGAACACAACAGGGAAAGCCTGAATAGCATCAGACAAGCTGATGCAGAAAGGAGGTACAAGCCATGAGTGAAATGCTGAACAGAGTTGCCGCATACAGCACTGAGAATAGTGCCTGCGGTACAGCCGATCCGAAGGAAGCTCCTGCTTCTGCGTGTGGAGCTGCTGATCCTGCACCTTCCGCTTGCGGTGCGGCAGATCCTGCACCCTCTGCCTGCGGTGCTGCCGATCCTGCACCCTCCGCTTGCGGTTCTGCCTGCGGTGCTGCTGATCCCGACAAGAAGTAAGTCGTTAAACTTCATACACAAGGTCAGGCATATCGGCTCACTGTCGGTATGCCTGTGCTGTAACAGATCACGCATAGCGTTTACATAGATTTACATAGAACGGAGGACACCGAGATGAAACCGTATTTTGCTTTTCAGTGGCATATCACCGACACCTGCGACCAGCGGTGCAAGCACTGTTATATTTTTGCTGAGGACAACTGCAAGGCACTCACGGAAATGCCGTGGGAGAAGATGAAGCAGGTAGTCGAGAGCTGCGAGGATATGTGCGGTAAGCTCGGTCGGACTCCCTATTTTTACATCACGGGCGGTGATCCGATACTCCACCGTGATTTCTGGAAACTTGCCGAGCTTCTGAAAGAAAAAGGCATCACATGGGGCATTCTCGGCAATCCGTTCCACCTGAATGATGAGGTCTGTAAAAGGCTTTACGACCACGGCTGCCGTAAATATCAGCTTTCCCTTGACGGAATGGAGGATATGCACGACCTGTTCCGCAAGCCCGGTTCCTTTCAGACTACGCTCAAAGCGATAGACTACATCAAAAATGCGGGAATGTGGTGTGCGGTGATGTCCACCGTATCGAGCATGAATATGGGCGATTTTCCGCAGCTTATCGACCTTGTGGCAGAGAAGAATGTTGATGTTTTCGCATTCGGTCGCTACTGCCCAACAAGCGGTCAGAAGTCGGAGGAATACCACATCACGCCCACTGCCTACCGTGATTTTCTCGATATGTGCTACAAGCGATTTCAGTTCCACAAGTCAAACGGCTGCAAGACCACTTTCCAGTACAAAGACCACCTCTGGACGCTGTATCTCTATGAGCAAGGCTTATTCAAGATACCCGAAAACCACGACAATGACATGATCTATGACGGCTGCCATTGTGCAATCGGTCACATGACCATTCTCCCCACGGGCGATGTGTACGCTTGCCGAAGAATGGAGAGCAAGATCGGTAATGTGTTCGATACGCCGATGTATGAGCTGTTTGTTGGTGCAGATTTAGAGGAATACCGTCAGTTTGATAAGTTTGAAAAGTGCAGTAAATGCGAACTCAAAGCCTATTGCAGAGGTTGTCCTGCTGTGACCTTCGGCTATACGGGCAATATGTATGCACCCGATCCGCAGTGCTGGAAGGAGGTCGGCTAATGGATCTGCAAACCTGTCTGAAAAAATTCGAGCTTGTTCAGGTGCTGAACTTTGCTACCGTTGATGAGGACGGCACTCCGCAGGTAAGAAATATCAGTGCTATCCACTACGAACCCGATGCCCTTTACTTTTTTACCGCAAGGGGCAAGGAGTTCTGCAAGCAGCTCCTCCGTGACGGCAGAGTGCAGGTCAGCGCCTACACCCGTTTCAAGGAGAGCATCAGGCTAACAGGAAAAGCCGTCCCCGTACCCGATGACGAGCAGATAAAATGGCGAGACAAAATATTTGAAGAACAGCCCTATCTTGAAAATGTCTATCCGAAGGATACGAAAAACATCGGTATCATCTTTGTGATAAAAGGCTTCACGGTCGAGTATTTCAACCTCGGTGTCAACCCGATATTCCGTGAGGTCTACGAATGTGGAGCGACCGCAAAGCCGAAGGGCTTTATCGTAACCCAGGACTGTATCGGCTGCGAGACTTGTGTTTCCGTCTGTCCGCAAAGAGCGATAGATATGCAGGACGGCAGAGCGAATATCCGTCAGCAGAACTGTCTGCATTGCGGCAACTGCTTTGAAAACTGTCCTGTTCAGGCGATAGTGAGGAGGTAATTAGATGGAATTGTTAGAGCTTATGAAATACCGCCGTTCTATCAGAAAATATTCTGACAGGCAGGTATCAAAAGAGGACTTACAGAAGATCATCGAGGCTGGAGAATATGCCCCCAACGCAGGCGGCGGTCAGCGGAGTATTATAGTTGCAATTAAGAACAAACAGCTTGCAGAGCAGATAGGTATTCTCAACCTTGCAAGGTTTGACCGATCAAGGCTTATCGGCAGCTATGTTTCAAAAGAACAGCCCAGCGTTATCGACGATAAGAGCATCAAAAACGGCTTTTACAGTGCGCCCTGTGTTTGCATCATTTTCACGCCGAAGAATTTCCTGTATGCCGTTCCCGATGCTTTTTGCTGTGCAGAGAATATGGTGCTTGAAGCCACGGAGCTTGGGATCTCCTCCTGCATTACCGCAAGAGCTGAGGAGACATTTGATAACGACATCGGCAGAGAGCTGCTGACCAAATGGGGTATCCCCGAAAACTTCACAGCAAGGGCTTTTGTACTGCTGGGCTACTGTGAGGGTGAATACCCGAAAGCAAAGCCACGCCGTGACGGTCGTGTTGTTATTGTGGACGAGGAAATGTGAACCATGACAGAAAAGATCAAAAGATTACAGCAGGAGATAGATTCAGCCGATGCTATCGTCATAGGTGCAGGCGCAGGGCTTTCCACCGCCGCAGGATTTACCTATTCAGGCGAACGGTTTGAGCGTTTCTTCTCGGATTTTGAAGCTAAGTACGGCTTTCACGATATGTATTCCGGCGGCTTCTTTCCCTTTGAAACTCCCGAAGAAATGTGGGCGTACTGGTCACGCTTTATCTGGTGCAACCGCTATATGGATATTGATAACGGCACATACAAGCGGCTGTTCGAGCTTGTAAAGGACAAGGATTATTTCGTTATCACCACGAATGTCGATCACCAATTTCAGAAGGCAGGCTTTGACAAAGAAAGACTCTTCTACACGCAGGGCGATTACGGACTTTTCCAATGCTCCGAGCCGTGTCATAATCAGACCTATGATAATGAGGAGATTGTCAAGGACATGATCGAATTTCAGGAGGATATGAAGATACCCACCGAACTGATACCGAAATGCCCGAAATGCGGAAAGCCCATGACGATGAATTTACGCTCCGATGATAAGTTCGTTGAGGACGAAGGCTGGCACAGAGCAGCGGAACGGTATGATGATTTTTTGCAAGCACACGAAGGTCAGCATATCCTGTTTTTAGAGCTTGGTGTGGGCTACAATACGCCTGTTATCATCAAGTATCCGTTCTGGAAAATGACGGCAAAGAACTCGAACGCAGTTTATGCCTGCCTTAATTTTGGTGAAGCGTATTCGCCCGATGAGATAGCGGAGCAGAGTATTCTTATCAATGGGGATATTCGTGAGGTGCTGAATGTTTAGCTTAATATTGATTTGAGCCTTGCTCTCTGTTTTGAGTGCAAGGCTCATTTTATGTCAATAGGGTATGTTGTTATTTCGGTATGCGCCACAATGCCTGATAGGACTTGTACGGAACGGTTTGCAGGTGTTCCAATAGACTACGGGCTATTGGCGTTGCCTTAAGTTGTATATTATTCTCCCAGTTCGTTCAGGAAATACATCAGTAATGACAAGTATAGCATTTTCGTTTATT
>CALCRR010000316.1 GCA_937894495.1 uncultured Ruminococcus sp.
GATGCACAGCCTGCCGCCGAATTTAAGGCTTTTTTTAGCCGCCGAGCATACGTCATCAACGGTGCAGAGCATTTCATGCCTTGCTATGGAGACCGCCTCGCTGTCGTTTTTTGCGCCTGTGTTGTTTATCTTATACGGGGGGTTGCAGGTTATAAGGTCGAGCTCACGGCTGCTGCGCCACTCTTTAAGGTCGCCCAGCACAGGCTCGATGGTGTCGATGTGTGAGCGTTCAAGGCTTATTTTCAGCTGGTCGTGAGCCTTCTGCTGTATCTCCAGCGCATATATCTTCTTAGGCTTGAATTTTTTATGCAGAAGCATTGCGATTATACCGCTGCCTGTGCAGAAGTCTGCGCAGATATCCTTATGCCTTGCCCCTGCAAAATCAGCCAGCAGAAAGGCGTCTGTGCCAAAGCGGTGCTCGCTCGATATGCAGATCTCAATGCCCTCGCCCAGGGACTCGAAAGTAAGATCGGTGTAAGTCATTATTCTACCTCACAAATGAGTTATATCATTTATCGTCAAATTCTATTTTGCTGCTGACCCTTATCACCTTGCCCGAGGTAGGTGAGGTGAAGCTCAGCTCCTTGCATATAAGCGCCTGACCCTTTCGCTTGGTGCAGTCGCCGCCGTACATATCATCGCCTATCAGGGGCAGACCAATGTGCGCCATGTGTACTCTTATCTGGTGGGTCCTGCCTGTTTCCAGTATAAACTCGCACAAGGCGCAGCTGTCATATCTTTTTATCACCTGCCACACCGTTGCCGCATACTGCCCGTCTGCCCTTACACAGCGCAGTATTATCGACTCACGCTCTCTTGCAATGGGGGCGCAGACCCTGCCGCCGCTGAGTTTTGTGGGGGGTATTAGTCCGCAGTACAGCTTGCTTATGCTGCCCTGCAGCGCATTTGCGGCATAGCGGCTTTTGGCTGCTGCCACACAGCCGCAGGTATCTCTGTCAAGGCGGTTCACGGGGCGGAAGGTCATATCAGGGCAGACATAGGCAAAGTAGTTTGCCAGCGTGTCGCTGCGGTGCTTTATCGACTGGTGAACAGGCATACCCGAGGGCTTGTCGAACACTATAACGTCATCGTCCTCATAAAGTATATCAGCGCTGAGCTCGCCGTTGGGGGCGGGGGCTTCACCCTGCACCTCGTTCACGGTTATAACGCTGCCGACGGGAACACGCTCATTGACCCTTGCAGCCCTGCCGTTTAAAAGTATGCCGCCCTCGGTGCGTTTGAGCTTTGTTATCAGCCTGCGTGAAAAGCCCCTGCCCCTGAGTATGTCAACAAGAGCCCTGCCCTGCTCCTCATAAGCTATGGTAAAGCTTCTCACCTGTACTTGCGCCACCTTTTTATCATGCCGGGCATTTTATCGTTGCTGAAGTCCCCCAGCAGCTCGTCTATCAGCAGGGTATAGCTTATCTTATAGTAGGGATAAATGCCCATGATAGGGTATATCAGCAGCACCAGCGGCAGATACAGAAGAAAATACGCCACGAATTTTATATATCTGATATGCTGCCCGTCCATGAGCCTTACCGAAAGGTCGCAGGCGTCGAACACGTTTGTCCTGGGGTTCAGCGCCATTATGTAGGGGGTCAGCGCCAGCGAGATGTAATATCTCACCAGCAAGCCTATCCACACCACCGTAAAGCCCACGCATACAGTCAGCACAAAAAGCCCCCTGAGGGTCAGGTCGTTTATCCTGGTGACATAGCTCCAGTAATAGATACCGTAAAGTGATATCATGCCCGGCACCGCCGCAAAGAACTTTATAAGGTTGTGTATGAATGAGCTGTAGAAAGCCCTTGAATAATACTTGAAGGCATGGGCGGTTATATACTGCCGTGTGTCGTTCATGCGCCTGCCCCTGGCAACGTCTATAAACTGCCTGCGCACCAGGTTTGAAAGGGGGGTCATCAGCGCCAGCTCCATAAGGGTCTTTATCACCCAGAAGGCAAGCACCGACCTTGACTGTGTCAGCCTGCCCAGGTCATACAGACCGCCGTAGGCTGTGTCTCTTATGGAAAGATAGATAGTAGCCTCGCACAGTGCAAGAAAGGTCAGCACCGCAAACAAAAACACTATCAGCGAAACACAGCTGCCGCTGCTGGCAGCCAGCCTTGAAGCCGCCTTTTGCCGTATCTCTTTATCAGTCATTGCAAGTCCTCGTTATCCTCATCATCGTTATATCCGCTGCCGTAATACTCCTCATCGGGGTAGAGGTCGGGGTATCTGCCCAGCACCTCAAAGGCTTCCGAGCGCTGCCACATTGAGGCTGTTACCATTACCTCAAAGCCCTCGCCGAAGTCGCAGGCGTAGTCCATAGGCTTTCTCTTGGGCACGCCGAAGCAACTGAGCATATTCATGATGATCCCGCCGTGAGTCACCACTGCCACATTGGTCAGCCCCTCATACATCATATCGGATATGATGATCTTTATGGCTTCATAGCAGCGTGTTACCACCTCTCTGGTAGACTCGCCCTTGGGGGGAGGGTTATCAAGACCGCCCTTTATAAACTGCTTATAGTCCTCACGCTCCATAAGCTCCTCAGCGCTTTTGTTCTCAAACTCGCCGAAATCCATTTCTCTGAGCTCCTGCATCTCAACGGTGTAGCTGTTTGGGTAGAGTATCGAGCAGGTCTGTTTGCATCTTTTCAGCGGCGAGGTATACACCTTCTGCACATTGGGGTAATCAAGCTTTTCCAGCTTGTCAAAAAGCTCCTTTGAGCCTGTGCTGCTCAACGGCAGGTCGGTGGTGCCAATATACCTGCCCTTCTCGTTTGCTTCGGTTATACCGTGTCTTATAAATGCTATCCTGTAGCCTTTCATGCTTATCTTTCCTTCCTTTTATTCTTCGGGCGATACTTATCTGCCGCAGGGTTGCTTTGGTGTTGCCTCTGAGGAGATCAAAAATTGATTTCCTCGGGCTTTTTTTGATTTTTCTATTTACAAATCATAAAAGATGTAGTATAATGTATTATATACGTGATTTTTTATGACTAATAACTATATCATGCACTATATCTGACAACTAAACACATACCAAACTATCACGAGGTGACAATTATAATGAATTACGAAAACACACAAGAGTTTCTTGTGATTATGGGTGAGCGCCTTAAAAGCGTAAGGATCTTAAAGGGCATAACCCAGAAGCAGGCGGCTGCCGACACGGGTATGTCCCAGTCATTTCTGTCCTCTGTTGAGAGGGGGAAAAAATCTGCCTGCACAGCCCAGATAATATCACTCATAAAATACTACAATGTACCATATGAGATGATCTTCGGCAGCATGGACGGTGATTATTCGCTCACAGGCTTCCCCACCGATAAGGTATCGGGCAGCCTTGAAAACGACAGCTGGTTCAGACTGCTTGAGATACTGGTGGGCAAGGCAAACTCCAACGAGCTGATACAGGGTGCAGATGACTGCCTTAAATTATACGCATATGTGATCTTCCGCACCATATACCGTGAAAACCCAAGGAACAGCGAAAGGTTATTTTCATTGGATTATGAGACCTCGCTCAAAGCTGCCAAGTATATACTTGAATGCGCCCCCGTTAACATCGGCAGGCTGATACACCGCAGCAGGGGCATAAACCCCGGCAAGTTCGAGCTGCCCCCCGAGCTCAACGGTGAGATGAGGGCATTTATCAGGTCCTGCGAAAAGCTGCTTGAAAACGCTATCGAGCGCCGTGACAGCCAAACTCTGTCTGAGAAGTGACCTGTTTATCAGCTCACCCCCGGGCAGCTGATAAAGATCATGCTGTTCATTATATTATAGCATAAGCGGCTTATAAAGTAAAGAGCGGTTTGTAAAATTTTAAGGAAACAATTTATCAGATGACATATCCACAGCTATTGAGAAGATCGGTGTCGGCACTTACGGCGCTGGCGCTGACTGTGACCCTGGGCGGCTGTAAAAAAAACAGCGGCGGCAAGGGCGATGATAACGAAAAACACATCTATCAGGGCTTTGCTATGGACGCACCCCTGAGTGTGACCCAGTACGGCAGCGATGATTTTTCTGCGGTAAAAAACAAGGCGGCAGAGCTTGATGATATGCTGAGCGCCTACAGCGAAAACGGCGAGATAGCCAAACTTAACACCCTTGGCAGCGCAGAGCTTACAGACACTGCGGCACAGCTTGTGAAAAGCTCGGTGCAACTTTATGACGAATACGGCTGCGTAAACCCTCTCATGGGCAATATCATCGACCTCTGGAACGTGATGGGCGATGAGCCGAGAGTTCCCGATGATGAAGAGATAGCCGAGGCGCTGCACACGGCGGATATATCAAATCTTGAGCTTAAGGGCAGCAGCTGCACTCTCAGCGGCGGCGCCAGGCTTAATTTTGGCGCAACAGGCAAGGGGTTTGCCCTTGATGAGATAAAAAAGGTGCTTGATGATGAAGATATGGACTGCGCTGTGGTGAGCTTCGGCTCATCGACCCTGCTTTACGGCAGCAAGCCCGACGGCAAGCCCTTTAAGGTGAGCATATCCTCCCCAGACGGCTCGGGCGAGAGCTTTGCAGACTTCACCTGCGGCGAGGGCTTTGTTTCTACCTCGGGGGGATATGAGAGATTTTTTGAAGCCGACGGAGAGATATACATACACATATTTGATGAAAAAACAGGCAGACCCGTTGACACCGACCTTGTATCGGTAACGGTGGTGTGCCAGAGCGGTATACTTTCGGATTTTCTTTCCACAAGGATATTCATCGGCGGCAGCAGCGATATAGACCGCTGGCTGGATAACAAAGATATATGGGTGTGCGCTGTCAGAGAGGACGGCGGCATATACTGCACCGATGAAATGAAGGATAGCCTGGAGCTGTACTACGGCAGCAGCTTTTTAAACTGAGCAGGCAGAAGTCAAACCGCATTATGTGCGGTCACAAATAAAGAGGGTGAAGGCTGTTATGAAGATAAAAGGGATAAAGATACCCAGAGAAAAGGCGTCTGAAAAAAGCGAGACCATCGCTGTGCCGCTGCCCGAAAGTGTGAACATACCCATGCTGCACGGGCTGGGTGATGAATGCACACCCACCGTAAAGGTGGGCGACAGGGTGCTGGTGGGGCAGAAGATAGGCGACGGCGATAATGCTGTGCCTGTACATTCATCAGTATCGGGCAGGGTGAGCCTTATAAGCGATATCACACTTGCCGACGGCAGGGTATGCAAGGCGGTGGAGATAAAGACCGACGGCAGGCAGGAGGTCTCGCCTTGGGTCAAGCCCCCGATCGTCAGGGACAGGGAGAGCTTTATCAGCGCTGTAAGAGAGTCAGGCTGCGTGGGGCTGGGGGGCTCGGGCGATGTGACCTACAAAAAGCTTTCTGCGGCGGCAGACCTGCTTATTGTCAACGCCGTTGAGTGTGAGCCCTACATAACCTCCGACTACCGCTGTATAATAGAGGACGGCGACAATGCTGCCGAGGGTATAAGGCTGGTAATGAGATACCTTTCTATCGACAAGGCATATGTGGCAGTCAGCTCCGATAAGGAAGAGGCTGTGCGCATTCTCAGAGAAAAGACAGCAAATGATGAAAATATCACGGTAAAGCCCCAAAGACCCAGATACCCCCTGGGTGCTGAAAAGGTGCTGGCTGTGAACCTTTCGGACAAAAAGATAAAGCTCGGCGAGGAGCCGCTGGAAAAAGGGGTGCTGGTGCTTAATATATCCACCCTGGCATTTATTGGGGCATATATCAAAACAGGTATGCCGCTGGTGACAAGGCGTGTTACCGTTGACGGCAGTATAGTCAAGACCCCCTGCAGCGTCAGCGCTCCCGTGGGCACATCATACAGAGACCTGTTGGAGTTTGCAGAGACGAATATCGACGCTGCCGAAAAGATACTTTCGGGGGGTCCCATGATGGGCGTTTGCGTGGGCGATGTTTCCTATCCCCTCTGCAAGCAGTGCAATGCGGTCACTGCCTTTATAAAGCCCCTTAAAGATAAAAAGCCCACCGGGCTGATAGTTCCTGCAAAGGAAACAGGGTGCTTTAGGTGCGGCAAGTGCGTTGAGGTCTGCCCCATGAAGCTTATGCCATTAAAGCTTGAGCGAGCTTTTGACAAAAAGGATATAAACGCTCTTAAAAGGCTGAATGCGCAGCTTTGCCTTAACTGCGGCAGCTGCAGCTATGTCTGTCCTGCCAAAAGGCGAATACCCGAGAAAAATATGCAGGCGCAGAAGCTGCTTGCAGATGAAGCTTAAAAGGAGGCGGCTGTATGGAATTTATAAAAACAAGCTCGCCCCACATAAGCGGTGAGGCTTCCACCTCGAAGATAATGACCCATGTGCTGGTGGCGCTGCTGCCTGCGCTGGTCATGTCAGGCATGATATTCGGCGGCAGAGCACTTATGCTGGTGGCATTCTGCGTGCTGACCTCAATGCTGTGGGAGCTTATCAGCGGACTGATACTAAAAAGAGGCAACACCACCGCCGACCTTTCGGCAGCGGTCAGCGGCATGATATTCGCCATGACCCTGCCCCCTACCGTACCCTTCTGGATGGCAGGGCTGGGCACATTTATGACCATAGTGATATTCAAGCAGATATTCGGCGGTCTGGGCAGAAATATCCTTAACCCTGCCCTGGCTTCAAGGCTGGTGCTGAGACTTGTATTCTCGGCACGAATGACCCTGTGGGCTGTGCCCTTTACCGACTCCACCGACGTGACCACGGGACCCACCCCCATAGTAACAGGGGCTGAGGGCTATTATGATATCTTCATGGGCAGCACTATGGGCTGCATAGGCGAGGTCTCAAAGCTGGCGCTCATAACAGGGCTTGTATATCTGGCTGCTATGAGAGTGACAGACCTTTACGCAAGCCTTTCCTTTGTGGGAACGGTATGTATGCTATCCTACCTGATAGGCGAGAACGGGCTTTATCAGATACTTATAGGCGGTGTGATGTTCGCGGCGGTATTCTGTGTCAGCGACTACACCACCACACCTGTCACAGGGCTGGGCAAGCTGATATTCGGCATGGGCTGCGGACTTATCACCTGCGTAATAAGATTTTTCACCCCCTTTACCGAGGGCGTGACGGTGGCAGTGCTGGCAATGAACCTGCTGACGCCGCTTATCGACAGGCTGACTGAGAGAAGAAATTTAGGTTAAGAAAAACAAAGGAAAGAGGATAAACAGATGTTTAAAAAACAGCCTGCGCTGCAGGGGGCAGGAGAGAAGAAAAAGGAGCTATACCTCTGGCTGTTCATAGCAGCCTTTGTGGGCATGATGATATGCTTTCTGCCCTCGATAATAAGCAATAAAGGCATTTTTCTCTACTACGGCGACTTCAACTCGCAGCAGATGATGTTCTACAAGCACGCACAGCAAATGGTCAAGGAGGGCAGCCTCGGCTGGGACTGGGGAACTGATCTGGGAACGGATTTTGTAAGCTCATATTCCTTCTATCTGCTGGGCTCGCCGTTTTTCTGGATAACCACACTGTTCCCCGTGGGCTTCACGGTATATCTGATGCCCTGGCTGCTTTCGCTTAAAACAGCGGTGGCTGCGGTGTGCGCCTATGCCTATATACGCAGGTTCGTAAAAAGTCCCCAGTCGGCGTTTATCGGCGCTATGCTCTATGCATTTTCGGGCTTTCAGACCTACAATGTGTTTTTTAACCATTTCCACGATGCTACTGCATTTTTCCCCCTTATGCTGCTGGGCTTTGAGCTGCTGGTGCAGGAGAACAAAAAGGGACCCTTTGCCGTGGCTGTTTCCATAAGCGCCTGCATAAGCTATTTCTTCTTTGTCTGCGAAGCTATCTTCATGGTGATATACTTCTTTTTAAGATGCACCGACGACAGCTTTGATATAGACCTTAAAAAGTTTGTACTGCTGATAATTGAAGCCATTATAGGCACCGCCTGCGCAGGCATAATACTGCTGCCATCGGTGCTGGAGGTGCTTTTAAACTACCGTGTGGCTGAGAGAGTATACGGTCTTGACATGGTGGTATATAACGACAAGACCAGGATAGCCAGGATAATACAGGCATTCTTCATGCTTTCGGATATGCCTGCAAGGGTGAATATCTTCGGCGCAGACACTGCAAGGTGGGCGTCTCTGGCAGGCTATCTGCCCATGTTCTCAATGTGCGGAGTTATCGCTTATGTAAAGGGCAAAAAGAAAAGCTGGCTCACAAGGTCGCTGGTGATATTTGTGATAATGGCTTTTGTACCCATACTGAATGCCACCTTTGTGCTGTTTAACGCTTCATATTATGCAAGGTGGTTCTATATGCCCATACTGCTGTTCTGCCTTATGACCTCGACCGTCATTGACGAGCAGCCGAATGACCTTAAAAAAGGCTTTGGTCTTACGGCGGTAACGGGGCTTGCCTTTGTGGGCATAGGTCTTCTGCCCACCGTTAAGGATGACAAGCTGGAATACTTCAAGCTGCCAAAGTATATCGAGCTTTACTGGATACAGGCAGCGGTGACTGTGCTGATGATACTTATGCTGGTCATACTGGTGTTTGTTATAACCAAGCTTAAAATAGACTTCAAGCCCATAGCCTGCGCCATGACGGTGGTCGCCTGCGTTATATGCAACACATCATCGGTGCTTTACGGCGTGGCACAGGGAGCTGATAACCAGGACTATATAGACAGGGTGATAAACGGCAAGCAGAATATTGATATGGACAGGCTGGAAGCCGCTTCGCCAAGCTACAGCGAGACTAACAATTTCTACAGGATAGACTCCTCGGAGAGCACCGACAACTGGTGTATGTTCTGGGATCTGTCCTCTATGAGGACCTTCCACAGCGTGGTTTCTACCTCTATCATGGACTTTTATACCGAGATAGACCAGACCAGAGATGTGGCTTCACGTATGGAGAAAAAGCTGTTTCCCCTGAGAAGCCTGTTCTCGGTGAAGTATTACTTTAACGAGCTGCCCGAAAAGCAGCGCAGCGGCGAGGAACCGCTGACCACCCCCCAGCACTGCGGTGAACTGCTGGGCTTTGAATATGTATCTACCCAGAACAAGTTCAACATTTACGAAAACAAAAACTACCTGCCAATGGGCTTTGCCTTTGATCACTACACCACCGACAAGGATATAAAGGCAGCCAGCGAGGTCGACAAGACCAGAATGCTGCTTAAATCCCTGGTGCTTGAACCCGAGCAGGTGAGAAAATATAAGGACGTGATCGAATACTACAGCTTTTCGGGCATGGATTTCTCGGACGACGAGTTCTACAAAAACTGCGCCGACAGAAGGTCTATGAGCTGTTCGAGCTTCAAGTATGACTCATACGGCTTTGAAGCCGAGATAGAGCTTGACAGCCCGAGACTGGTATTTTTCAGCGTGCCCTACAACAGGGGCTGGTCGGCTAAGGTAAACGGCAAAAAGGCTGATATCGAAAAGGTGGATTACGGCTTTATGGCGGTGCTCTGCCCTGCAGGAAAAAGTCAGATAAGCTTTAGCTATGAAGCCTACGGTTCGCAGTACGGCAAGCTTATGACCGCAGGGGGAGTTATAGTGCTGGTGGTTTATATAGGCGCTGCCGCAGCTATCGGCAAACGCAGGAAAGAAACGGCTGAGGGCGATGATGATAACGGCGGCGACGGCGAGGATAACGAAGCTTCGGAAAACGAAAACGCCGAAAGCTCAGCCGAAGCAGAAGAAAAAGCCGATGACAAGGCGGTCGGTGAGGATACCTCTCAGGACAATGAAACGACCGATGATAATGCAGAAAAGGAGCAGGACGAAGATGTATCAGAATGAAAAACAGCTTTCATCAGAGCAGATATTTGACGGCATAGTTGTCAAGCTTTTTAAAGACGAGGTGGAGCTTGACAACGGCTACAAGGCTACAAGAGAATATATAAAGCACCCCGGCGGCGTGTGCGTTGCGGCGCTTGACGATGAAGAAAATCTTTACATGGTGGAGCAGTTCCGCTACCCCTTCGGCAAGGTGCTCACCGAGGTGCCTGCAGGCAAGCTGGAGATCGGCGAGGACCACCGTGAGTGCGGCATAAGGGAGCTGAAAGAAGAGGTGGGAGCCACTGCCGAGAGCTTTGAATATCTGGGCTGCCTTTACCCCACGGTGGCTTACGATACCGAGATAATACATATGTATCTTGCAACAAAGCTGAGCTTCGGCGAGCAGCACCTGGACGAGGGGGAATTTCTGGGAGTGAAGAAGATACCCCTGAAAAAAGCCTTTGAACTGGTGATGAACAACGAGATACCCGACTCAAAAACGCAGATGATAATAATGAAAACTTATTTTAAGCTCCACGGCGGTGAGATCTGACTGCGTCGGGCTGCTGTCGGGACAAACAGCAAAAGGAGGTGTAACAAGCATGAATACAGAGCTTCTCGGAAAGCTGGGCGACCTGGCGCTGAGCTGTGTTATAGTTATGGCATTTATCGTGCTGGCGTGCCTTGTTACGCCTAAGATAGCCAGGTGGATAGAAAAGAAAAACCCCCAGCTCGCCCAAAGGATAGAAAAAAGGGGGCTTGGTCCCGAAAGGGTAGACGATACTGCCACGGGACGTGATCCCCAGGACTATGAGGCGCACAGCGCCTTTGAAGCGTCAAAGCTTGATGACTTTGACCCTAACTACAAGATATATAACACCGATATCTACGGTGTTGATTTTAAAAAGAAGAAAAAGAAGTAAGAGACCCGAGGTACGTGCTGCACACAAAAGCTGCAAAAACGCACGTCTTACCTCTTACATCTTACATCTTACATCTAAAAGGGAGTGTATTTTTTAAAATGGCTAAAAACAAGAAAATGGTGGACGCTATAACATCAATGGACGAGGATTTTGCAAAGTGGTATACCGATATCTGCACCAAGGCAGAGCTTATATCATATACCAGCGTCAAGGGCTGCATGGTCATCAGACCCTACGGCTATTCTATCTGGGAGAACATACAGAAGGACCTTGACGAGCGCTTCAAGGCGCTGGGTCATGAGAATGTGTGTATGCCCATGTTTATCCCCGAGAGCCTGCTGCAAAAGGAGAAGGACCACGTTGAGGGCTTTGCCCCCGAGGTGGCTTGGGTAACTCACGGCGGCAGCGAGAAGCTGGAGGACAGGCTTTGCGTAAGACCTACCTCAGAGACACTTTTCTGCGAGCACTATGCAAACATCGTGCAGTCTTACAGAGACCTGCCTAAGCTTTACAACCAGTGGGTAAGCGTTGTAAGGTGGGAAAAGACCACAAGACCCTTCCTGCGTTCAAGAGAATTTCTCTGGCAGGAGGGACACACTATACACGAAACAGCCGAGGAAGCTATCGCCGAGACAGAGCAGATGCTCAACGTATATGCAGATTTCTGCGAGAAGGACCTGGCTATGCCTGTGGTAAAGGGCAGAAAGACCGACAGCGACAAGTTTGCAGGAGCTGAGGCTACCTACGCTATCGAGGCGCTGATGCACGACGGCAAGGCTTTGCAGGCAGGCACATCACACTATTTCGGCGACGGCTTTGCGAAGGCATTCAACATACAGTTCACAGGCAGAGACAACAAGCTCACCTATCCCCACCAGACCTCATGGGGAGTTACCACAAGGCTGATAGGCGCTATCATAATGACCCACGGCGACGATAACGGACTTGTGCTGCCCCCTGTGGTAGCACCTGTTCAGGCAGTTATCGTGCCCATACAGCAGTTCAAGGAGGGCGTGCTGGAAAAGGCGAAGGAGCTGTTTGAGACTCTCAAAGCGGCAGGCATAAGGGTCAAGCTTGACGACAGCGAGCAGTCCCCCGGCTGGAAGTTTGCAGAGTATGAGATGAAGGGCGTGCCTGTAAGGATAGAGCTTGGTCCCAAGGATATCGAGAACGGTCAGTGCGTAATAGTTACAAGGCACAACAGAGAAAAGACCTTTACTCCCCTGTCTGAGCTCACCGAGACTGTAAAGGCTAAGCTTGACGAGGTAAGAGACGGCATTTATGCAAAGGCTCTTGAAAACAGAGAGAACCGCACCTACAAGTGCACCACCACCGACGAGATAATAAAGGCTCTTGAAGAAAAGGGCGACGGCTTTGTAAAGGCTATGTGGTGCGGCGAAGAAGAGTGCGAGGACAAGGTCAAGGAGCTCACAGGCGTAGGATCAAGGTGCATACCCTTTGAGCAGGAGCAGATAAGCGATGTATGCGTATGCTGCGGCAAGCCTGCAAAGAGCATGGTGCTTTGGGGCAAAGCGTATTGATAATTCATAATTTATAATGCATAATTCATAATTATTTTTGCGGCATAGCAAAAGATAAACTATAAAAACAGCGAGGAGCATGGCTGTTTCCCGCTGTTGTTTTTTATTAGTCAGTACAGCTCTTGTTGAAGAGTTCTGAAAGTTTCGGTGTCAAAAAAATCGGTTATGGTCATATCAAGACCGTCGCAGAGCTTTTTAATGGTGACTATGCCTATGTTCTTCACCTTGTGGTTCACTATATCGTTCACCGTTGACTGTGTAACGCCCGAAACGGTGGCAAGCTTATTCACTGTTATGTTGTGCTCAATGCAAAGCTCAATGATACGGGCGGATACCGCTTCGGAGATGTTCATATATATGCTGTCCTTTCATGTGATCTCACATATATATGATACCATTTTTTATTTGCATTTATTAACGGCAAACCGTTGACTCTTGTTATCAAATATGTTATCATATATTAGCAGAGCGCAATGAAAGGAGGATAACAGGTATGGCAGAGGTATTGCTGTTTATAGTTTGCCTGGCGATAGTTGCTGCGGTACGCTTCGGGCTTGAAAAGGTTTTCCCGGGGCATGGCAGTATGTGGTACAGATATGTTACAAGAGTCGTAACAGGAATTATGCTGATAATTTATATAATAGCCACAAGGGGATTAAGATAACAAATAAAAAGGCTGTTTTTTAGTAATATTTTCTCAGATACGGGGAACAATCATCTCAGGGATAGCGAAAGCTGAGGTGATAGCATGACCGCATTTATTGCAGGAACGATGTTCGGCGGCATTGTGGGAGTAGTTACCCTGTGCCTTTGCCAGGCAGCAGGCGAGGCTGACAGGCACCTTGATGCTCCCATAAAAAAATAAGCACAAAAAAGCCCGAAGGTTTGACCGCCTTCGGGCTTCGCTGCTAGTTACTAGGGTGCTAGGGACTAGAAAACCGATTTACAAAATTTTGTGGTAAAACGCACAAATGCAAAATTTCAAAAATTCTCCACACCGTTTTAGTGGGATCAGACTTTTAACCATGCGCAGGCGATGTCCAGCGCTTCGTAAAGGCTGTTTTTCTTGGCTGTCTTTACGATAGCCTCGTTGGGGGGCAGGGTGATGTCTGTAGCCATTTTTCTTATCATCACCTTGTTGGCAACGTCAAGGGCGCCTACCTTTTCTGTGCCCTGTATCTCGATCATTACTACAAATTCATCATACATATTGCCAAAGTATATCTGGTTGCCCTTTCTTACCAGAGGCAGCCCCTTGTATGTGAAAAATCCTGTTTTCTTATCTGCCATAATAATTTCCGCCTTTCTGTGTGTTATCAGCGCCACGGGAGGGCGCATTTTCAATTTTAATCCATTCAAGCCGTATTTTCTGTCGTAATCTGTATGCGCATCAATAATTTTCGTCTATCTTTACGCCGTTTTTAACATTATCCATGTTTTTGAGCAGTGTGTCCACCCAGGTGCTCTGTATCCTGAATGACGTCCTGCCGTTGAGCTTTACTATATATCTTCTTGAGGTATCCTTGAAAAGCTCGATGGTGTCACCGCCGCCGTCTGTTCGGGTCTCGGTTATGGTCAGCTCGCTGTCGCCCTCGGGGTCGGTGAAGCATATCTCATCGGTGGGGCAGGTCATTATATACTGATACAGGCTCTTGAAGTTCTCAACATCAAGCTCCTCACCGCCGCATTTTACCGATGTGACATCAGCCACCGAGCCGTCCTCATTAGTGTCCTTGCTGCTGCCGTTTGAGGTTATGTCGTATACGGTCTTTTCGCCGCCCACCTCAATGGTTATCTGTGAAAGGTCCACCAGATAGTTGGCTGTCATTATGCTGGTGATAACGTTCTCTATCTTAAAGGTGGTCCAGGGCAGGCTGCTCTCGGATATGAGATAAATGCAGTCCGCACCGCTGACGCCCTCGAGATAGCAGTAGTAGCCCAGCTTCACGGGGGTCTCGTCCTCGGGTATATCGGGGTCAAAGGCTTCATTGCCTATCCTGAGATAGTAGTCATATTCATCGCCCTTTAACGATACGGTGCAGAAGGGGTCGTCAAGACCGTATTCGCTCAGCTGCTCCTCGGTGGGCTTCACCACAACGCAGTCAGCCGCTGTGAGCCCCCACATACCGTGGGTAACATTGCTTGAACCTGTTATGTTAAGGTAAGCAAATATAGGTGAGCTTATCACCTGGCTGGAAAGCATACCCTCGATATCGTTGGGGTCGTTCTCAAAGGTGACCTCATAATCCCAGTCGCTTCTGGTGACAGTCTCAACGCCGTAATCGGGCCAGCTCTCGTTTGATGGAGTAGCTATCAGCGCCAGCTCTGCATAGGCAGTGACGGGGTCGGTAAAGTATGTGAGCTTGGTGCCCAGCACCATATACACATTATTGCTGCCCTCTACCCTCACGTAATTATATCTCGACTCGGGCGCCTCGTCACCTATATAGACAACAGCCTCGGTGTGGTCCCTGTAGGTCACGGTAAAGGTGCTCAAAGGCTCGTCAAGACCGTATTTTGAAAGGTCTCCGGCATTTTCCTCCACCAGCTTTTTAGCCTCCATAAGACCGCTGATAGTCACCATGCTCTCCTTGCGGGTGGTGTTCTGGTTTATGCCGCCCAGCTCCTCCACCGTCCAGCTCGCCTTGCCTGACGTGGGCTTTGATACGGTGAACTCGCCGTGCTCGTTTGAAACGTGTATAGAGTTTATCTCGCTTGAGTCCTTTTCAAGTATTATAACGCTCTCGTCCTCCTCGACAGTGCCTGCGGCAGATGCCTTTGAGGAAGAGTCGTCCTTGCCCTTTTTGTCCGTATCTCCCGTTTTTGTGAGAAATACCATGACCCCTGCAAGGCTTGCGGCGATAACTGTGCACACGATTATTCCCTGTAATTTTCCGTTCATGCTAAAACCTCGGTCACTTGTTCTTTCTTCTTATCCACACTACAAGACCTGTCACCAGCACCACTGCGGGAATGATAAGGCTGAATATCCATTTGAGCCTGTCCTTCTGCTCCTCGTTGATATCAAAGGCGTTGCCTGTGATAGTCTTGGGCTGGATAAATATGCCGTCTGTCTTGTGGGTAATGCCGTTAAGAACGCTGAAAATATACTCGCTGTTGTCATACTGCTCGGCAGCTAAGAAGTTGCTGCCCAGCATATATTCCGAGCCGAAGCAGAGAATGCTGCTGTAGAAGGTATCACCCGTGCCGTCCTGTGCAAACTTAGCCTTTGAGCCCATTGCAAAGTAGCACTGCTGACCCCTTTCCAGCTTATCCCCCAGCTCATAAACGCCTGATGAATTGAGCACTATATCAGCCGTATAAGCATTCTCGGTGGACTTTACATATTCCTCGGTAGTCACCATGCCCTGCTGGTCATAAAGCACCTTTACAGGTCTTGTATATACCGAGCTGAACACAGGCTGGCTGCTCTGAATATCCTGGTCAAAGCTGTCTGAGAGCTCGGTGGTTATGGTGTAATAGGGCTGGTTGTAGTAGTAGTCCTTATAGGTCTCGCAGATAACACCGTCGCCAATAGCCAGTCCGTACTCCTCCAGAAATTCGTCCAGCAGCGGCGTATCCGACTGACCGTAGGAAGCTATATATATCATCTGCTTGCCTAAATTGCCGTCGTTATTGAGAAAATCGCTGAGCTTTGCCACCTCTTCCTCCAGATAATCCGTCTGGGGGGCAGGCACAACTATGATATCGGTGTTCTCGGGTATATCGTCGGTGGTTATATCAATGGTGTTAACATTATAGCCGTTTGCCACCAGCAGAGTTGTAAAGTAGCTGAGCTCTGCCAGCTCGTCTCTGCCCATGAGCATTGTAACATAAACGGGGTTAGGGTCTGTTACGGTCATAAGGGCTGAGGTGAACGCCTGCTCGGCATTTGATGATGTTACAAAATCGCCGAAGTAAGCTAAAAACTGCAGGTCGCCCCCTGCCTGGTCTCTGAGCATCTCAATGCTCATACCGTAGGTGGTTGAGTAGTTCTCGACAAACTCTTCATCAAAGGTCAGAAGGTCTATCATGGTGAGCTTTCTTGTGCGCTGTATCTCCTCGCCGTCAACGGTGTTTTTTGTCTCAAACACTATATCAAACATTGATATCGAGTCGCTGTAGCTCTTCACCACCTCGGGGTTTGAGTCGATATCGGTAAACCTGTATGAGATGTGGTGGTTGAGCTTGCAGTAGTTTTTAAGCAGCTCAACAGCCTGCTTGTTGTAAAGCGAATAGTTGGTGTAGGTATCTTCATCGGCAAAGATAGTTACCAGCACGTCAACGTCCACCGCCTTTACATACTTTTCCGACTCCTCGGTCATCGAGTATATCTTATCGCTTGTAAGGTCTATGGTTATGGGGTAGCGCTCAAACAGCATGGTGGTCACAATATTCACCAGCACCAGCAGCGCTATGAACACGCAGGTGAACACCGTCGCCATAGTGCCGTGCTTGAGCTTTTTGCCGTTGAAGGCTTTTTTATCCTTTTTCTTCTTTTCCTTCTTTTTATCCTTATTATCCTCTGTCTTGCTTTCAGAGCTTTTTTTCTCGTCATTTAAAACATCGGCAAGCAGGTCCTTGCTGTTTTTTGATACCTGCTCTTCGTTTTTGTTTTCCATAGGTCATATCCCTCCTTATCAGCCCCAGCGGCGTTTTTCCAGCACCCTGACTGTTAAAAACAGGAATGCCGCTATCGCACTTATAAAGAACACTACGTTTGAAAAATCAAACACGCCGTAGGTAAAGGAATAATACCTCTCGCCGAAGGACACCTTTTCAAAGGCGGTTATCAGCCAGTCAAAGTGATGTCCCTGGGGTATAAGGTCGCCTATGGTGGTCATGAATGACGCTGCTATCAGCGCAATAAAGCTGGTGACCGCAGCCACCACCTGGTTCTCGGTGAATGATGAGCAGAATATGCCTATGGCGATATAAGCTCCCCCAACCAGCAGCAGTGCGGCTATGTTGCCCACTATAACGTTCCAGTCGGGCTTGCCGTAGTATGATACCACCACAGCCATAACTGCGGTTATCGAAACTGCAATGGCATAGATAAGAAATGCGGCTAAAAACTTGCCCACAACTATGCTGCCAAGGCTCACAGGCGCTGTCAGCAGGCACTGGTCTGTCCGTGAGCGCTTTTCCTCGGCGATAGTTCTCATGGTGAGAATGGGTATCAGCACTATGATTATCGTCAGCAGCGAACCAAAGAGGGAGTCCAGCTTGGTATAGCCGCTGTTAAGGCTGTAGTATGAAAACATTATGCCGCTGTAGGCAAAAAATGCCGCAATGATAATGTAGCCTATGGGTGATGTGAAGTAAGCCCTTACCTCACGCCTGAAAATAGCTCCCATCAGTCCTCAGCCTCCTTTTCTTCATCATCTGTAAGCCCCGGCAGGCTCTCGCCCATGGTGAGCTTTAGGAATATATCCTCAAGGGACATCTCAGAGGACTTGAGCTCCAGTATAACGAAGCCCTCCTTTGCTATCCTGCCAAAGAGCTCATAGCGAATGTCGGTGCCCTCTTGCGCCTCTATCCTGTAGTCATTCACATTGTTTTTATGCTCAGCATCGCAGTAGACCCTGTCCACGCCTTTTATGCTTTGCAGCACTCTCATAACTCTGTCCTTATCGCCGTCTATCTTGCATATCAGCTTGTTGTCGCCTGTGAGCCTGTGGGAGAGGTTCTCCTCGGTGTCGTTAGCCACCACCTTGCCCTCGTTGATGACAACTATCTTATCGCACACCGCCTGCACCTCTGACAGTATGTGTGATGATAGTATAACGGTATGGTTTTTGCCCAGCTTTTTTATGAGAGTTCTTATCTCGATTATCTGCTTGGGGTCAAGTCCCACAGTAGGCTCGTCCAGAATGAGCACCTTGGGGTTGCCCACCAGCGCCTGTGCCAGACCCACTCTCTGCTTATATCCCTTTGAGAGATTTTTTATCAGCCTGTTGTAAACGTGGTCTATCTTCACCAGGTCGCAGATATCTTTCAGGTGAGATATCTTAGGCAGCTTGCACTTTTTAAGGTCGTATATAAAATACAGGTACTCCTTAACGGTCATATCCTCATAAAGAGGGGGTATCTCGGGCAGATAGCCTATCTTCTGCTTTGCCTTTATGGGATTTTCCAGAATGTCGATACCGTCCACCAGAGCCTTGCCGCCGGTGCTTGATATGTACCCTGTAATTATTTTCATGGTTGTTGATTTTCCTGCACCGTTAGGTCCAAGAAACCCAAGCACCTCGCCGTCCTCGGCTTTGAAGGACACATTGTCCACAGCCCTTTTATCGCCGTAATGCTTGGAAAGGTTTATGACCTCGATCATTTCTTCTGATCCTCCTTACGGAAAAATTGTCTCATTTTTAATCTACAACATTTATGTGTATACGTGGTGACAGCATAATGAAAGCTGGTCAAACCCCGTAATATTCCCTCACCCTTTGGGTATCTCTGCCTATCTGGGCTTTCAGCTCATCAATGCTGTCAAAGCCGTGCTCGGGGCGCACAAAGCTGTCAAGGAGTATCTCTATCTCCTGTCCGTAGAGGTCGCCGCTGTAGCCCAGTATATAGGTCTCAGCCAGCGGTGCGTCGTGGGCTTTAAGGGTGGGCTTTACACCCACGTTGGTAACGCCGTAATAAAGCTTTTCGCCTATCATCACCCTTGTGCAGTATACCCCGAATTTCGGCAGTATCTGTCCCTCGGGTATTATCTGGTTTATGGTGGGAAAGCTCCATGTTCTGCCTATCTGCCGCCCGTGCTCAACAGGCAGCGTCAGCGAAAAGGTGTAGCCTAAAAGCTCGTTCGCCCTGTCTATCCTGCCTGAGCGTATATACTCCCTTATGGCGGTGGAGCTTACCTCCTCGCCCTTATAGGTGAGCTTGTCGCAGACATAAAGCTCTATGCCGTATTTTTTGCCGAAGAGATAAAGGCTGTCGCAGTCCTCAGCCGCACCCTTGCCGAAGCGGAAGTCCCGTCCGCAGACCATAGCCGTGCAGCCCAGCCGTTTTTTCAGCACATCTCTCACAAAATCCTCGCCCGACATATCCCGAAGCTTTGAAAACTCGGGCGAATAGATATAATCGACCCCAAGCTTTGCAAAATGCTTCTGCTTTTCCTTGTCGTTAAGTATCATCTCTATCCTGCCGTCGTGCCCCTTTGAGGTGACGGTGTCTGTCTTAAAGGTAAAAACTGCCGAGCGCCTGTTCTGGTTTTTAAGGCTCAGCGCCTTTTCAATCACCAGCCTGTGCCCTCTGTGTACGCCGTCAAAAAGTCCCAGCGCACACACGGTCTCGCACCCGGGCAGAGAGTTATCAAATATTTCCTGCAATAAAATCATTCCCTCACAGCAGCTTTGTCAGTAAAAATTTTTTCGGCTCCTCAGCTGGCTGTTATCAAAATATCCCAGCCCCAGAAATTCTCCCTGAGAGCCGTATACCCTGTAGTTTTTATCATCACCTGCACGTCCCACCTGCCGAGCTTCCAGCTTGACTCCGTTTTTATAGAGCCTTGTGAGCCTTTCATCCAGCCTTATCTCGTAATAAAGCTCAAACACCTTATCAACAGGCGAAAGCACGCTTTCAGCGCCATTTTGCAGCACTGCTTTTTCTATCTCCCCAAGGGTCATGCAGTCATCTAGACCTATGCCCCCCGAATATGTTCTTATAAGTGAGGTCATAACTCCGCCGACCCCCAGCTTCTGTCCGATATCGCTTATGACAGTTCTCACATAGGTGCCCTTTTCGCACTTTATGAGCATTACCCCCTCACGGGTGCTTTCGTCATACTGCGCTATCTCTATACTGTCGATATGTATGGGTCTTGGGGAACGCTCCACGGTCTTGCCCTCTCTTGCCAGCTCGTAAAGCTTTTTGCCGCCCACCTTGACCGCAGAATACATAGGCGGCAGCTGCATTATATCTCCCACAAAGCTGCCCTTTGCCGCAGCCAGTTCCTCATGGGTGACTTTTTCGGTGCTTTCATTGAGCACCCTGCCTGTTATATCCTCGGTATCGGTGCTAAGCCCCAGCTTAAAGCCTGCGGTATAGGCTTTTTTTCTGTCGGGCAGCATATCGCAAGCCTTGGCAGCCTTGCCCACGAACACAGGCAGAACTCCCTCCGCCATAGGGTCAAGGGTGCCGCCGTGGCCTATTCTTTTAGTATGCAGAATGCCCCTGAGCTTTGCCACCACATCGAATGATGTCCAGCCTGTGGGCTTATAGACCCCCACAATGCCGCACAGCTCCTTATCCGTTTTCAAGCGCCTTTTCCACCTCTTCAAGCAGCTTCTGCTTTACCTCTTCAAGAGTTCCGTGTATCTCACAGCCTGCGGCTCTTATATGTCCGCCGCCGTCAAAGCGCCTGCAGAAAGCCGAAGCGTCCATTTCGTCGGTAGTTCTCACAGATATTTTATAGACGTTCTCATGGCGCTGCTTTACAGTAATGCCTATCTTCACGCCCTCCACCGACAGCGGCACGGAAGCCAGTCCGTCAAACTCCGCAGGGTCAACGCCGCTGTCCTCCACCAGCTTTTTGGTGAGGACTATCATCGAGCACTGCCCCCCGAAGAAATACTCCATTCTGCCTGTTACTATCTGCTCTATCTCTATCCTGCCCCTGCTCTTCACATCGAACATTTTTCTGTTAACATTGGCATAGTCGATGTTATAAGCCATAAGCTCTGCCGCAGCGATATGCGCCTGCGGGGTAGTGTTTTCATACTTAAAGCAGCCCGTATCGGTGGCAATGCCCGTATAAAGGCACTTTGCTGTCAGGTCAGATATCCTTCTGCCCGACTCCTTCATGATGTTATAAAGTATCAGCGCAGCTGCCGATGCATCGCCCTCAACGTGGTTTTTCGCAGCAAACAGCTTGTTTGATATGTGGTGGTCTATGCTAAGGTCCACCATTCCCTCCTGCTGATACTGCGCCAGTCCTCCCCCAAGCAGCTGGGGGTCGGCTATATCCACAGCGATAACATACTCGCTCTCAAACTCCTGCGGCTCGTAATCCGCATACATAAAGCCGTACCTCTCGGGAAAACCGTCAGAGTTGAGCACGTTAGCCTGCTTTCCCATATCTCTCAGAAAATAGCACAGCCCGAAGCCGCAGCCCAAAGTGTCTCCGTCAGGGCTCTTGTGAGTAAGTATGGTGTATTTATCATGCTCCTCAAATATCCTGTTTATCTCGCTGTATTCCATATGACTGCTCCTTTTCTATTTTGCCGTTTGTGCCTTGAGCTGGGTGGCTCCGCCCCCGCCCTGACTGCGTCGAGGGCAACC
>CALCRR010000317.1 GCA_937894495.1 uncultured Ruminococcus sp.
CGTTTCTCTCATTTCGGATATTTCATCAAGGCTGAGGTATGAGTAGGCAGGGTCCGGGGGCAGAGCTGTCTCGGTGGCTTCGACCGCGTATGAGCCGACTATGGAGACCGTAGCCTTGAAGCCGTACTTTTTTAGCAGCGGCATTGCGTATTTATATACGTTATATGTACCGTCATCAAATGTCAAGACTATCGGCTTGTCAGGCAGCTTGCCCTTGTAGCTGACGTATCTGATAAGATCGTTAATGGTCACTGTGTTGTAGCCGTTGTTTTTAAGATACATAAGGTCACATTCCAGCTGGCGCTTAGTTACTACGTATTCGCTGGCAGGGCTTTCATCATCGACAACGCTGTGATACATGATGATAGGCACGAATGCCCCCTCGCTTTGCAGCTCCTTATCAGTTGACTTCGCCTTGGCATACAGCCTGAAACAGAAACAGATCATAAGCGCCGCCGTGAGCACCGCTGTTGACCGCTTTATATCAAATCGAAAATGCATGGTGTACCTCCTGATCAACATTAATACGTTGTGGTTTCGGCTTTTTTACTATTTATATGCGGTATTCATAAAAAAATTTCAAAAAAAGTCGGCTGCGCACTTGAAATATTTGTGCAAATATGATATACTTTATTATATCATTGAAAAATATTTTTTGCATTTTGTCATAATATATAACTTAAAATGTTTGTATGGAGGTCTCGTGTATGAAGACTATACGTGTTAAGCTGATGTTTACCATGCTTGCAACAGCCCTTGTTATAGTTGCACTGATGAATTTCGGTGCGATACAGGCAGTAAGAAGATCTGCCGAAGAAACCCTCATGAGCTCGGCTGAGCCCATGACCTCGCAGGGCGCTAAAAATTTCAACACTACTATCTGGCAGTATATCACCGATCTTTCGCAGGCTGCCAAGTCACCCTCGTTTTCTGATGCTGAGAATACTGATGAGATGCTTGCCATTCTGAAAAATGCATATCCCGAGATAACCAGGGATTTTGTACATCTTTCGGTTTTCAAGACCGACGGCACACTTATCAAGGCTGATAATGAAAACTACATAACCACCCTCAAGGACGATGATATTTCAGCCGCTAACAAGACCTCAGACGCGGTCATTACTGACATTGCGGTCTATAAGGACGCTGTTTCGGGAGACAAGCAGTTTTTCTCGGTGCTGCAGGCTTGCAAAAATAAAGATGATCAGCTGATCGCCTGTGCGACCATCAACACAAGTCTGCTTGACGATCTTCTTAAAAACGGTTCAGACGGCTCAGGCACCAGCTTTCTGGTGGATAAAGAGGGCAACACCCTGCTGCATACCGAGGCTAAGACGGCAATAAACAGATTTAACGCCATAACCGAGGCTGCATCTGACGATAGCTACAAGGAAATGGCAGCCGCTGTCAAGGACGCAGTCAGCAGCGATACAAGCTCAGGCACTTATGAGCTTGATGATGCTGAGTATGTTTACGGCTCAGCCAAAACAGGCTATTTTGACGGCACTCTCGTATACTCAATGACCGCCGATGATTTCACCGAGACATCTGACAGAACTATGCTGTATATCGTCATTATCGGTGCGATACTTATGGTAGTTACTGTTTTTGTGGCATTTATCTTCTCCACAAGGATATCAAAGCCTATCATGTCGGCTACCAAGCGTATCAGACTTCTGGCGCAGGGCAACCTTTCAGCTCCCGTTGATGTATGGTATTCAAAGGACGAGCTGGGGGTACTTACAAGCTCACTTGAAGAGACTGTTGTCTGCCTGAGACAGTACATAAACCTTATCACTGTAGCCCTCACCCAGATATCGGACGGCAACCTGCAGCACAGAATGGAGGGTACCTTCAAGGGCGACTTCCAGCAGATAAAGA
>CALCRR010000318.1 GCA_937894495.1 uncultured Ruminococcus sp.
CGCCCCGGGGGATAGGTTCGCCGCTGTCAGCTATCATGATAACGGCTTTTTTATTATCCTCCGCAACAGAAACTTTCGCCCTGATACCGTCGGGGTTATGCTTGTAAACATTCACCACAAGGTTTGTGACTGCCCTTTTCAGCTCGTTCTTATCGGCATTTATCATGATTGCACGGTCGGGTATATCTATATCAAGCTGTATGCTGTGATCTTCAAGATCGCAGTAATTCTCGGCTATGATATCACGCACAAGAGCGCACACATCGGTCTTGGCAAAAACAGGCTCATAGCCCTCTGTACCCAGCTTTGCGTAGTCAAACAGGGTGTTGACCATATCATTCATTGTGTTTGACTTGCGGTAGATGATGTCGAATATCTCCTGCTGCTCCTCGGGGCGGATCTTCCCATCGGAAAGTGCTTTGGCAAAGCCCTGCACCGAGGTCATGGGAGTTTTCAGATCATGGGCTATAGCCGCATAGATAAGGTTTTGTTCTTTCAGTCGGTGCTCGCTCTCCTGCTTTATCGCCTTTGCGGTAAGCTTATAAAAAATCAATGCAAATGCCACAAAGATCGTAATACTCAGGACAAAATAACCCCACCGTGACGGTGTATTGACACTAAGATCCTTAACGTCCGGATTGAGCTTCGGGTCTATTATGTCATAATAGACATAGTCCAGATTTTTAAACAGCACCACCATTATGAAGCACAGTCCCACATAGCTCAGGAATATCTTATTTTTCAGCGACAGCATTTTTTTATTCTTCAAACCTATACCCCAATCCTCTAATGGTCTTGATATGTTCAGCCCCGATCTTATCACGCAGACGGCTGATTATCACACGGATAGTATTGTCGTCCACAGCACCGTCAACATACCATGCACTTTCGTATATCTGCTCTTTGGTGAAAACACGCTTAGGCTGGCTCATCAAAAGCTCCAGCACCTTAAATTCAGCCTTTGTAAGCTCGGTGACTGCTGTACCTCTGATAAAAGTGCATTCATCAAGATCAAGGCTCATATCGCCCACGGTGATAACGCTTGCCTGCTGCGGCTGTGGCAGGGTAACATTGAGCCGCCTGAGCTGTGCTTTGACCTTTGCGGTGACCTCAAGGGGCTCGAAGGGCTTGGTGATATAATCGTCCGCACCCAGGTCGATACCCAGCACCCTGTCAGAAAGGGTTATTTTAGCCGATATCACCATAACGGGGATATATCTCTGCTGCTGACGAATTTTCTTTATCACCTGATAACCGTCGATCTTGGGCATCATAATGTCTACAAGCGCCAGGTCGATGTTGTTGTTTTCAAGGATATCAAGAGCCCGGGCACCGTCGTTTGCTTCAAGCACGGTCACGCCGTCGGTCTCCAAATATATTTTAAGCAGCTTGACTATCTCCTTTTCGTCGTCAGCGATGAGTATGTTCGGCATGATATCACGTCCTTTTATAACTATTTTATCACACTATCTGCCCATTTGCAAGCCTTACCGTCCTTGTACCGTATGCCGCACATTCTTCGCTGTGAGTCACCTGTAATATGGTGATATTTTTCTCCTTGTTTATTCTTGCAAAAAGCTTCATGATCTCCTCGCCCGATACCGAGTCAAGGTTGCCTGTTGCTTCATCTGCAAGTATGAGCTGCGGCGAGGCGATGACCGCCCTTGCGACTGCCGTTCTCTGCTGCTGACCGCCCGAAAGCTCGTTGGGCATGGCTTTTCGTTTATCTGAAAGTCCCGTGATCTCCAGTATCTCGTCAAGGTCATTTTTAAGCTCTGCCCTGGTGCGCCCTTTGGTCAGCTGGGGCAGCAGGATATTATCCTCAACGCTTAAATTCTGCACAAGGTTGTAAAACTGGAATATAAAGCCTGTGGTTTCCAGACGCAGCTTTGAAAGCTCACGCTCCTTCATTTTTGTAATATCCTTGCCGCAGACCTTTATGGTGCCGTCAAAGTCTCTGTCAAGTCCGCCTATCAGGTACAAAAGCGTTGATTTACCGCTGCCCGATGCTCCCATAAGAGATACAAATTCACCCTGCCTGACATTGAGGGATACATTGTTAAGGACTTTTGCAGCTGCCTCACCCTTGCCAAAGGTCTTGCTTACATTTGTTACTTCTATCAGGTCCATGTTTATTCCTCCGTTATTCATATTTGAGCTGTGCTGCTATGTTCATTTTTCTGAGTGCTTTTATGGGGAACAGTGCCGAAAGTGTGAATACTGCCCACATGAGCAAAGCGAGAATGATGCTGCTTATGACGCTCATGTGTATCGGTATGGTGACCATAAGTCCGTCAAGGATATTCATGAACACCGAATACATAAATATCGACAGCGGTATTGCTGTGATAAGTGCCGCACCCGATGCAATGGCGCTTTCCGCAATAAACATTTTTGACAGCTTTTCTCTTGTAAGTGAGGTAGACATCAGCACAGCGCATTCACGCTTTCTGCCCTCAAAACCGATAAGGCAGTTGCTTACCACACCGATAAAGGTTATGCCCAGCGCAAGAGCTATCACACCGTCTATCACCACCATAAGTCCCGAGCTGTCCCGGCGGACGCTTTCACGGTATTCATCAAGCGTCTGTATATCAGATACCTTATCGGCAGAGTGATCCTGTATTACCGAAGCTGCCTTTTCGGGGTCGCTGCATTTTACATAGATACTTGTCGGGATATCCTTGTAGATATCCTTGAAAAGCTCCTCGGATATCACAACTGTTGTGCCGCTGGAATTTTCATGGTCGGTAAGAGATGTACCTTTGATTTTAAGCTGTTTTGCATAAGGCATAAAGCCGTCGGCTCTGAATGTGAACTCGGCTGTATCGCCTGTGTTCAGACTGTATTTGTGCGCTATCCCCTTGCTGACTATTATCTCATCATAAGCAAGGTCATCGGGGATACCGTCTACGCCGCTGAAAAGCTCATAGCCGCCCTCCTTCCAGCCGTATATGGGGAGTGAGTTTGCTGTCTGCTCACCGTTTATTTTAATCACACTGTTCTGATAATAACCGTATTCCGTTTGTCTTACTCCCTCTATATCCTCAATATATGAAAAACGCGGTCTTTCGGCAGAGCCGTCGGTGGTCACATTCAGGTCGGCTGAGCTGTTTTCGTGCATATAAAAGCTGCTCATTGAAGAAGCAAAGCTGTACACCACAATGCACACCGCTGCCGCCGTAAAGCACAGCACCGAGCTGCCCACCGTGCTTTTTTTCTCTCTTGCTTCCACCGCTGCAAGCCTTGCAATGGGCTTGTTCTGCCTATCAAATATCTTTATCAGCAGCCGTGATATAAAACGCAGTACATAGGGGAAAAGAAGTGCTGCGCCCACCGCCGTGCTCACAAAGCAGATAAGCCCTGCGAAAAAGCTTTTTGAGAAAAATGCTGTGGAGACTGCGGTGACTGCCAGAATAATACCTGCTGCTGTTGAAACCTTTCCGTGCTTATACTGGGTGTCTTTGTTTGAGAAGATGATATCTCTGATAGAGGTCTTTACCGCCGAAAGTATCTCCTTTATTGGGCAAAGGCATTCAAGCAGTACGCAGAATACTATCACACCGATGACTGCGCCGATGCTTATTCTACCTGCGTTTTCGGAAGAGCCCAGCTGCGAGCTGTATATCATAGGGCGCAGGGCACAATAGCAGCCTATGCCTATCCCCGAGCCTATCAGTCCGTAGGCGATATTCTCACCCAGCAGCACCGTGTATGTCAGCCTTGATGATATGCCGAGACTTCTGAAGGTGCCTATCACGGGCATTTTCTCGGTGATTATCCTTTGTGACGCCGAAACTGTCACAAATATCACTAGCAGCAGACATACCGCAAACAGTATGGTAAATATCCTTGTGATATTACCGATCATTTCCTGGGTCTGCTCATTTTCAAACACAGCCTTTACGTTTGCCAGGGGCGAATTTTCTTCCAGCGTTTTTACTGCGCTGTTGATGCTGTTATCATCTGCCAGATCAATATATGCGAGCCTTGCGCCGTTATCCTCTCTGCCGTTGAGTATGTTCATCGAACCAAGGCTAATTATGATGTTATCGCCCGAGCTGAAAAGCCCCACCTTATCGCCGTACAGGGCACTTACGGTAAAGTCCATAGGCTGCTTTTTATCGTTATAAAGGGTTATGGTGTCTCCCACGGCATATCCGAACTCGTCGGCAAAGCCCTTGCTGAGCGCTGCCTGCATATCTCCTATTTTAGCATCCTTCGGCAAAACGCCCATTTCCTTTGCGCTTTCGATATCCACGCCGCTGATACTGCACGCTTTCTGGGTGAGCATATCATAGGTTCCGTCAATATGCCTTGTAAAAACTGTGGAGCCTGTGGATAATTTAAGTACGGTGCTTTCGGGTATACCCTTTGCAAAATCATCGTCAAGGTCGTATGAAGCGGTGACGATAATATCTGCCTTGCCGAAGGCTTTGGCGTTATTCGCTTTCACCGCCTGCTCAAGCGAACCCGACATATCAAAGCAGAGCATCGCCGCAAGACTGCATATGCTTACACAGAAAAGCAGCAGAAAGGTACGCATTTTGTGCGCCCGCATACTTTTCAGCGTGTGCTTGATTATAAGACTCATTTTACCACCTGCTTACCCTTTCTTCGGGAGCGCGGTACATAGCGTCTCCCTCCTTCACATCATACATCTCATAAAACTCGTCACAGCAGGAAAGCATAGCGTTTATCCTGACCTTTCCCGGGCTGTGCTCGTCGGACTCCAGAGCATCTATGGCATAGCTGTCAACTCTGGTCTCGGAGTAAATGACTGCGTAATTTTCAAAGTATTTTTTTAGCTGCTGATCATCATCTTTTAGGATATTCACGATACACTCCATCGAACCCAGGTCGGCATAGTTCTCGCCGCTTGTTTTTTTGCCGTCAACGTGATAGATATCAAGGACGGTATAATCGGAGAAATAGCCCTGCATTTTTTCGGTCCTTTCCTCAAATGCCTTCCTGTCGGCATCAGAGAGCCAGTCGGGGTCATACTCGCCGTTTTCGTTGTAGTCCATACACATCGTATCAAAGCCGTGACCCATTTCGTGACCTATTATCGCACCCAGTCCGCCCAGATTTGTTCCAGTATCGGCTTTGGGGTCGAAAAAAGGTGCGTGCATTATCGCCGCTGTCACCGTAACGGTGTTGTTGGGGTAGACCGGAAGAGCACACGTCTGAACTCCAGTCACGGCTAC
>CALCRR010000319.1 GCA_937894495.1 uncultured Ruminococcus sp.
ACCTTGTAAACGAGTTATTGTGCGTTTTACCGCATATTTTTGTAAAACGGTTCTCTAGCCACTAGCATTCTAACCACTAGCGACTAGCAGCGCCGTTGGGGGAAACACCCCGTCCGGTGAGGACGTTTGACAAATCTCAATATTTGTGGTATTATAACTACGGGTGCTGTGCATAAGCGGCAAAGGCGGTTCAATCTTTCCCTCGCAAGGGGGTGAGTTGCGTGAGCGTTTTGGAGATACTTACACTGATAAACTTGGTGATCAATATAGTTGATCTTGCTATCGTCAACAATAATAAAAAGAAATAACCGCCCCACTACCACATAGGACGGTTATTAAACAATAACAATGTCTATGAGGGAGAACCGCTGGAGCCGTAAGGCTTTGTGCAGTACCCTTCTTATATATATTATAGCACAAAAAACGGTTTTGTCAAGCGTTTTTAAGCATATGCACAAAATAATGATCTAAGTTTTCATTAAAGTCTGAACTATTCCGGAGGATAAAAATGCAGCAATATAATGTTACGGGAATGAGCTGTGCCGCCTGCAGCGCAAGGGTAGAAAAGGCGGTGTCGGCGGTGGAGGGCGTGACCTCGTGCTCGGTGAGCCTGCTGACAAATTCTATGGGAGTTGAGGGCCCAGCCCAGCCCTCACAGATAATCAAGGCGGTGGAGCAGGCAGGCTACGGCGCTGCGGTCAAGGGCGCACAGAAGCAGTCTGCCGCAGATGATGACTCACTTGCCGACAAGGAGACGCCCAAGCTTGCCAAAAGGCTTGTCGCCTCGCTGTGCCTGCTGCTGCCGCTTATGTATATGTCAATGGGACATATGATGTGGGGCTGGCAGCTGCCTGCGTTTTTTGATGATAACCATATAGCTATGGGGCTTTTCCAGATGCTGCTGGCAGGGCTGATAATGGTCATAAACCAGAGGTTTTTCATAAGCGGCTTTCGTGGGCTTATCAGATGCTCGCCCAATATGGATACGCTGGTGGCGATGGGCTCGGGCATATCTTTTATATGGAGCGTTTACGTGCTTTTTGCCATGACAAGAGCTGCCGCCGACGGCAACGATGAGCGTGTTATGGACCTTATGATGAGCTTTTATTTCGAGTCGGCTGCCATGATACTCACCCTGATAACGGTGGGCAAGCTGCTGGAAGCACGCTCAAAGGGCAGGACCACCGACGCTCTCAAAGGGCTTATGAAGCTCTCGCCCAAGACTGCCGTTATAGTCCGTGAGGGCAGCGAGGTCACTGTGCCTGTGGAGCAGGTAAATATCGGCGATATCTTTGTGGTGCGCCCGGGGGAGAGCATACCTGTTGACGGCGTAGTCATAGAGGGCGAAAGCGCTGTGAACGAGGCAGCTCTCACAGGCGAGAGCATACCTGCCGATAAAACGGTGGGCAGCGGTGTTTCGGCAGCTACTATCAATCAGTCGGGCTTTTTAAAGTGCAGAGCCAGCCGTGTGGGGGAGGACACTGCTATCTCCCGGATAATAAAAACCGTGAGCGATGCGGCTGCCACCAAAGCACCTATAGCTAAAACTGCCGACAAGGTGGCAGGGGTTTTCGTGCCTGCGGTGATAGGCATTGCGGCGGTGACATTTTTGATATGGCTGCTGGTGGGTCAGACGGTGGGCTATTCGCTGGCAAGAGCTATATCGGTGCTGGTGATAAGCTGCCCCTGCGCTCTTGGACTTGCCACCCCCGTGGCTATAATGGTGGGCAGCGGCGTGGGAGCTAAAAACGGCATACTATTTAAAACTGCGGTGTCGCTGGAGGAAACAGGCAAGGTGCGCATTGTCGCCCTTGACAAAACAGGTACTATCACCGAGGGCGAGCCGGAAGTTACCGACATTATCCCCTGTGAGGGCTTTGATGAAAACGCCCTGCTTACGGCGGCATATTCGCTGGAGCAAAAAAGTGAGCACCCTCTGGCTAAGGCTGTTATAAAATATGCCGAGGGGCAGTCTGTAAAGGCTGCCGAGGTCAGCGGCTTTGAAGCCCTGGCAGGAAACGGACTTACCGCAAGGCTGGCAGGCAAGACCCTTTGGGGCGGCAATTTAAAGCTTATCGGGACTAAAGCTCAGATAGACGAGAGTGCGAAAGCCCAAGCCGACAAGCTGGCGCAGCAGGGCAAAACTCCCTTGTTTTTTGCAGAGGATAACAAGCTAATGGGCATTATCGCCGTGGCAGACGTTATCAAAAAGGACAGCCCAGAAGCTGTGCGCCAGCTGAGAGAAATGGGCATACAGGTGGTAATGCTGACAGGCGACAATCAGCGCACAGCCGATGCCATAGGCGCACAGGCAGGGGTGGATAAGGTAATAGCAGGGGTGCTCCCCGACGGCAAGGAGAGGGTCATCAGGCAGCTGCAAAAGCAGGGCAGGGTGGCTATGGTGGGCGACGGCATAAACGACGCCCCTGCCCTCACAAGGGCGGATATGGGCATAGCCATAGGCGCAGGCACCGATGTTGCCATTGACGCCGCCGATGTGGTGCTGATGAAAAGCAGTCTCAGCGATGTTCCCGCTGCCATAAGGCTGAGCAGGGCGGCGCTTAGAAATATTCACGAGAACCTGTTCTGGGCGTTTATCTATAACGTCATAGGCATACCGCTGGCGGCGGGTGCGTTTATAAAGCTCTTCG
>CALCRR010000320.1 GCA_937894495.1 uncultured Ruminococcus sp.
TCCGGGGAGGACTCGAGTGCTTGCCTACTCCACAATAGTGCGATAGGTGGGGGAAATAAAGGGGGCTTCGCCCCTTCATATCCCTATATAGGTGAACACCCCGTATTCCTCAAAGACCTGCTCTGCCCAGGGCTGGGCTTCTTTTACCGCTTCAAGAGCTTCGCCGCCCTGCTTTTCGGCGCTGCGGCATATCTCCTCCCAGTGCCGGGGATATATCTCGGTGACTGCGTAAAGATCAAACTCGGGCACGCAGTTTCTGAATATCCTTGCAAGCCCTGTGTCGTGCAGCACATCATCGTGTATCAGCAGCGAGCCCTCCTGCCAGTATGACTTCCTGTCCCAGAGCCCCTTGCAGAATTCATGGTACAAAGTGCCTGTTCGCTCATTGCAGCTTATAAAATATTTCAAGCTCAGTCACCCTTTTTCTGCGCCTTGAATATGGTTCCCAGCTCTGCGGTCTCAAACAGCCAGTAGAGGTTGTCGGGATTTTTGCCGTTCATTATCACCATGTCGATGCCGTTGTCATTGGCTATCTCGGCTGCCCTTATCTTGGTTATCATTCCGCCTGTGCCCAGCGAGGTGCCTGCGCCACCTGCCAGCTTTCTTATCCTGCCTGTTATCTTATCCACCACAGGTATCAGCTTGGCGTCGGGGTTCTCTCTGGGGTCGCCGTCATAAAGTCCGTCGATATCCGACATTATCACCAGAAGGTCAGCCTTGGCTAAACAAGCCACCGTAGCCGCCAGCGAGTCGTTCTCGCCCACTTCAAGCTCCAGCTCGTCGATAGCTACCACGTCGTTCTCATTCACAACGGGTATAACGCCGAAGCTTATTATCCTCTCCAGCGCATTGGTGACATTTCTCCTCCTGTCCTCCAGCAGCATATATTTGGTAAGCAGCATCTGTGCGACTTTAAGGCTGTATTCGCCGAAAAGCTTGTCATAAAGATACATCAGCTCGCACTGACCCACCGCTGCGCAAGCCTGCTTTGACGGGGTGTCCTTCGGCTTCTCCATAAGCCCCAGCTTAGAGACCCCCAGCCCTATTGAGCCGCTTGAAACTATTATGATCTCATGCCCTGCGTTCTGCAGGTCGGCAATGTTCTTCACAAGCCCCTCAACACGCCTTATGTTGAGCCTGCCCGTTCTGTGGGTAAGGGTCGATGTACCCAGCTTTATTACTACTCTTTTCTTTTCCTTTAAGTAAGACATTTTAACTCCTTATATTTCACAGTATTGCTTTATAAGGCAATACGATATTTCATGGTTATTTATCGGCGCTTCGGTTGACCTGATTTATCGGCTCTCCCTCCATAAAGCGGCGCAGGTTTTCTGCGACCTTTTCAATAAGCCGCTCTCTTGTCTGCTTAGGCGCCCATGCCACATGGGGTGTTATGGTGCAGTTTTTTGCCCCCCTGAGCGGACAGTCCGCCCTCATGGGCTCGGCAGTCAGGCAGTCGATACCTGCCCCTGCTATAACGCCGTTGTTGAGTGCCTCAGCAAGGTCATGCTCATTCATAACGCCGCCCCTGGCTGTGTTCACAAAATATGCCGTGGGCTTCATTTTTGAAAGGGTCTCTTTATTTATGAGCTCCTTAGTGCCCTCGTTGAGGGGGCAGTGCATAGTCACCACATCGGATATCCTGAGCAGCTCGTCAAGGCTCACCGCCCTGACATCTGCGCTTACCTTTTCGGACGAGCGTGTGTAGGTGATAACATTCATGCCGAAAGCCCCGGCTATGCGTGCCACCTGCCTGCCTATGTCGCCAAAGCCGATTATGCCTATGGTCATGCCTTTGAGCTCACAGGTGGGTATGCTGAAATATGAAAACAGCTTGTAGTTCACCCAGTCGCCCCTGTCTACCGAGTCTGCATATTCTCTTATCCTGCAAAAGTGGTTGAGTATAAGCCCGAAGGTATGCTGCGCCACCGAGTCGGTGGAGTATGCGGGAACATTGCACACCGCAGCCCCGTGACGGCTTGCCGCCTTGATATCCACATTGTTGTAGCCCGTCGCAAAAAGCCCCACATATTTAAGGTTTTTGCATTTTGAGAATACCTCTTCGGTAATAAGGCACTTGTTGCAGATGACCGCATCGGCATCGCCTATCTTATCAGCCACCTCATCATCGGGAGTATAGCCGTACACCCTGCTCTCCCCCAGAGAGGTTATCCCCTCCAGAGATATATCGCCGCCGCGTGAGACTGTCTCACTGTCAAGTATAACTATCTTCATGATATCTCAGTCGTCAAAAGCGTCGTCAGCCGCATCGGCAGCAGGCTTTTGGGTGGTTTTCTCGTTAGCCTTGTTCTTTTTGCTGAATTTGAAGGATATCACTATAGACGCAATGATAAGCGCAGTCTCAACGATAAACAGCGCCGTCATCACCACTGATGAGGTATTTATCTGCGTAACAAAGGTAAGGTCGCAGGCTGCCAGCATAAGCAGATAATGCAGCGAGCCCTTTCTGTAATACTGCGCAAAATACACCAGTGTTGCTATAAGACAAAAAATAAAATGGGCATTCATAGGCAGAGGAGTGAACACATTCTGCATCTGCTCAGAGCTCTGCGAAAGGACCTGTATCATAAAAACATCTCCATAAACTAAAATTTACCTCAACCATTATATCATGAAGCCGAACGGTCTTGCTTGCAAGGGACCTGAGGCGAAATGATACAATAACGCATAACAGGCTTTAGCCTGTTGTTGGAGCTTTAGCTCCAACACAAGCCTTCGTCAGAAGGCTATGCGCTTATTATAACATGAAGCCGAACGGTCTTGCTTGCAAGGGATCTGAGGCGAAATGT
>CALCRR010000321.1 GCA_937894495.1 uncultured Ruminococcus sp.
CCATTCTGAAAGCTGTTTTTCTCAAAGCCCTGAATAGCAATATCTGCATCGGGATAGAGTGCCTGAGCAATGCGCCCCGAAATGCTGTCTATCTCCACACCGTAAAGGTGAGAGCCGTCCTGCATTTCTTTCGGCATACAGCCGAAGAAGTTACCGACACCCATTGCCGGCTCCAAGACATTACCGCCCTCAAAGCCGAAGTTGCTGAGAGCTTCATAAATGCCCTCAATAATCGTCGGGCTGGTATAAAAAGCATCACCGACAGTTGAACGAGCCTGCCTATATTCCTCGGGAGTGAGAAGCTCAGAAAGCTCCTTGTATTCAGCCGACCATTTGTCGGCACTCTTGTCAAATGCCTGCGGTATTGCTCCCCAGCCGACATAGCGTGAAAGCGTTTCCTTTTCTTCTGCCGTAGCAGGACGGTTTTCCGCTTCAAGTGTTTTCAGCACTCTGATCGCATCGACATTCGCCCTGAACTTAGATTTTGCACCGCCCTCACCGAGAGAATCGTCCGTGATCGTGAAGTTATCGCTTTTATCTGGAGCTTCCGCAGTTGGCTCTGTTTTCGGCTTGATGACCTTGTATTCACCGCTGTTGATGAACTCATCAGCGATAAAGGTCACACGGTCTTTCACTGGACCGCTGAACTCAGGGTTACTCAACGTAATAAAGTCGTCCGGATCAAGGCTTTCGACCTTGTACTCCTTGCCCTTATATTCGATGAAGTCACCGACTTCAAGGGTGGGGGCTGTCTTTTCGGCGGAGCGTGACCTTTCCAAATACTTCTCATATTCAGGCATAAGTGCTTCTGCAAACTGAGCGAGATGTGTGTTGTGGATAGAATACAGCTTACCACCGTCAATCATACGCTCAAAAAGCTGCTCTTTTTCAGGAGTACGATGAATTACTTCATCAGGCGAGACTTCCAAATTCGGAGAAAGAACTTTACAAGCCCACTCCTTATCCGCAGGATAAAATCTGCCGTCACCGGGGTGAGCGACAATATTCAAAGCTGTAAGAAAAGCAGTACGCTCCATACCAAACTCACCAACAAGAGCCTTTACACTGTCAATGGGATTCTTGCCGTTTCCAATAACCTCACTCGCCATTTTTGCAAATCGCTCGTTTTCAGAAACGATCTCTCTGAAAAGCTCACGGTTATCTGCAACAGCCCATTCGCTTCTATATAAGGGTATAGGCTCTTTCTCAGCATGAATTGTCTGCTCACGCTCCAGGCTGTCAATGAAATGAAAGCTCATAACCATATCGCCGTTATCGAGCCGAGAGGTCAGCTCACCGCCTTCAAAGCTCCAGTTCTTCGCTCTGTCAAACTCCATATAAATATCCTTGCCCGTAGGCTCGCCGTTTTCATCGAGCTTTCGGGAAGTAAATTCGACAGTATTAACACCCGTTACCATTCTGCGCTCTCCGATACACTCGGGACGGAGGTGGTCGGTAATCTCAAACATCATACCGGGTTTTAGTGCCTTTTTGAGCTGAGAAAGATTATTTACAGTAGGTATTTCGGGCTTTTCAGCTTCGAGAGTTTCATCAGCCCTGACAGGCTCAAGCTTCACAGCTTCCAGCTGTTCCTTTTCCTGTTCAGCTCTGCCGATATATTCATACAGACCGCTGTTAAGGAGCTTGTCATAGGAGATATTCTCCGTAATCATAAAGCCGCCGCTGTCACGCTGGACCGTACAATCATCGGTATAATACGGAAGTGCGCCCTCTAAGGACACTACCTCGCAAACCTCTCCCGTGAGCTTGTTTCGGAACTTGTCTCCGATCTCGATCTTATTGCGAGCTTCGGGATTTTCTGCCGTCTGCTCCTCAGCTTTGTCGGCTTTCATCTGCTCATAGGCGGTACGCTGTTCCGCACTAAGATAGCTGTCTGTTTTTAGGCGGGCATCTGTCATAGAAGCAACATTATACCAACTGTGACGGAACTTCTCGCCATTTTCAAAGTCGAAAGTCAGCCCCTTGCCGTCATAGTGAACGTGGGAGATATTACCCTCGCCGGTATGACCGCCGATTGCAAGTGTGGGTGTCTGCACTCTGCCGATATTGAGCTTACCTCCGTACCGACAGGAAAACAGCCGAGAGCCGTTCATGCCAACAAGCCAGTCGGCTCTTGCCCTTGAATATCCGGCATAAAATAGGTTATCGTATGCGGACATAGGCTTCATAGAGCCGAGTGCGGAACGAATAGCCGACTCTTCCAAGGAAGAAACCCATAAACGCTTGACGGGCTTGCGGCACCGAGCCATTTGATAGACATATCTGAAAATGCACTCGCCCTCACGGTCAGCATCGGTAGCACAAATTATTTCGGACACATCATCACGCCCCATAAGAGCCTTGATAATGCCAAACTGTTCCTTTGTGCTTTCCGTGACCTTGAACTGCCAGGCTTCGGGTATCATAGGGAGCTGAGAAAAGCTCCATTTCTGCTCCCAGCCGTTACCGTAGTCATTCGGGTATTTCAGCCCGACCAGGTGACCGACACACCAGGAAACGATATATCCGTTTCCCTCGATATATCCTTTGCCTGTCCTGCCTGCACCGACAACAGAGCTTATGGCTCTCCCGACCGAGGGTTTTTCAGCAATGATAAGGAGCATAGTTATCACAACCTTTCGTTATTGAACTTATAATGCTGTAACTTGCGTTAATTCGCATTTTGCACTTGATTTTTCGATTTGGGTATGGTATAATATAGATAACAAGAAACATACTTGTAATGTCCATAGGGAACAAATCTTAGTCGAAGTGTACCTCGCCAATCCCGATGAAGAAAATGCGGATTTTACGCACTTTTTTACGGAATTTTCTTTCACCCGTACAATCTCCGACTTCGATACGTTCAATAAAATCTCTGAGAACCTCAGAATTGACCTCTGAAATTGTGTCGTACTTATTAACACTTGTTCCCAACAGTACGCTCCTATCGGATTTTTTCTTCAAGTTCTGCTGTGTCAGGAACAGATCATCGAGCTTTTCGCTCAGTTCAGCTTTCTCTTTGCGGTACTTTTCGGAAAAGGTGCAGAACATATCGCCGTCGATCTCTCTTCTGATCTTCGACTCAAACAGACCCTGAACGTACATCTCGATCTCTGCAAGACGGCTCTGGATCTGCTCTATCTCCGCAGTAGCTTTTTCAAGCTCCGCAAGCATATTGTCCTCACTCTTGTCTCTGAGCATTTTTTCAAAGCCCACTCTGTCTTTTTTAGCAAACATAAGGAGTTTGTTGATCTGCTCCATAACGTAGTCATTTATCACGACCTCGGCTATGTAGTGCAGATCGCAGGCTCCTTGCTTTTTGCCTGCCAAAGAACAGAAATATGCTCCCTCATTAGGCACGGCTGCACGTTTTCTTATCCTCATCGGGTGCTTGCAGTCCTCGCAGTAAAGGTAATTATAATACAAGGCACGTTCACCCGTTCTCGGAATTTTCCTCGGCTCGCCGAGCATTTCCTGCACCCTTTCGTACATCTCTCTTGTGATGATAGGCTCATGTGTATTTTCAAATATCCTTATCTTCTCTTTGGGATTCCATACGACCTTGTGCGACTTATATGAGAGCCTTGTTGTGCGGAAATTCACGGTATCACCGCAGTATTCCTGTCTCCTGAGAAAGTTTCTTACCGTTGATGGATGCCAGAAATACTCTTCAAAATCATCGCTGCCGACACCCGTTTTAAAGCCCATGTGAGCCGTTGGTCTCGGTATTTTCTCCGCCGTAAGCGTTCTTGCGATTTCAAGTATCCCAATACCGCTGAGGTACATTTCAAAAATGCGTCTTACCACCGCCGCCGCTGGCTCATCGATCAGCCATATCGTTTTATCGTTAGGGTCTTTTCTGTAACCGTAAACAGCATTGTTGGTAGTTCTTCCGCCGTTGTTGCCTCTGTTCTGTATGACAGCTCTCTCTTTTCGGGAAATATCCCTTGCATACCATTCGTTCATGATATTGCTGAAAGGTATCATATCGCTCATACCCTCGGCAGAGTCCACATTGTCGCTTATCGCTATAAAGCGAACTCCATACTCGGGAAAGATAAGTTCAAGGTACTGTCCGACCATAAGATAATTCCTGCCAAATCTTGACATATCCTTAACTATGACCGTTCCGACGATACCGTTCTCTATATCATTAAGCATCTCCTTGAAGCCGTCACGCTCAAAGGTAGTTCCGCTGACACCATCGTCAACGTAGTAACGCTGGTTAATAAGTCCGTGGTTGTTTGCATATTCGGTCAGGATCGCTTTCTGGTGAGCAATGCTGTCGCTTTCGCCCCTTATATCGTCTGCCGAAAATCTGCAATAAAGTGCTGTGATCTTGCCTGTCTGTGCCATAATGACCTCCTGTTCTTTGCAGACAGACCGATAAATCGCTATATCTATATTAGCGCGCTTTATCGGATTTTTCAAGAGGTATTTGACACTTGTAACCTTTTTGCAGCACTTTTCTTTCAGGCGTTCCATATTCAGTTTTCAAGTTTCCGTTGTGCTTTTCAGCATATATAAATTATAGCGCACTCGGTTCGATTTGTCCAGCACACCGCATTTCCCTTGTTCCCCGACATTACACCTCAAAGAAAAAAAGTGTAGTGTCGGGGAACAAACAAATAAGGCTCACGAAGCTGTTGTCATTGCTTCGTGAGCCTGTTTTTATAACTCCCGGTCGGTATCATCTGCAAGGTTGATGATACGCTTTCCTTGCTTCTTGGCATATTTTATTGTCTGATAAGCTCCGCCGTTCTTCCTTTGGATACAGCATATAACAAGATTGGAACGGTCAACAAGGTTTTTGTTGCGTATCTGTATAGCTGCCTTCGGGTGGGCTGTCTCGGCTTCTCCGCATATCTCCACTTCATCATAATAGTCAAGGTATTCTTTCTCGTTATCACGGTACTCGGCTCTCATATACGGCAGAACGAGGGTGAAATGGGTGTTGCCGTAAGCATAGCTGCGGACAGCCCTCTTGACGGCAGCAGAAGCCATCAGGTCAAATTCTCCGTCCCGACCGATAAGGAAGTCGATGAACTCCTTTTGCTTGATAAGCTCATGCAGGAGCTTGTCAAGCCGGCGCTCTATCTCAACTCCGTTCTCGATAGTCCTGTGTCCGAAAAAGCTGACGGTGTAAATATTCATAAAGAAACCTCCCATAGTCTTTTATATTATTATAGTGCAAAATATCTGCAAATGCAACGCTTTACAACACTTATATTTTGCGTGGTGCTGTATTATAATAGACTATGAGGGGAGATGAGCCTTATGGATATAGCAGAGCGACTGAAAACCGCCAGAAAAGCAAAGGATCTGAGCGTTTACAAGCTGTCACAGCTTACGGGCGTTTCTGAAACACATATCAGAGATTTGGAGCGCGGAGACCGCAATCCGTCATTTGATACGCTGAACCGCCTGGTAAAGCCTTTGGGGTTATCTCTTGCCGATATGTTCAAGGAGTCGGAAGATGTATCGTATCTAAGCAATGACGAAAAGGAGCTTGTGGAGTGCTACCGAATGTTGTCCGATGACAAAGCCGATAAGCTCCTGCAATTTCTCAAAACACTTGTATAGTCAACAAGCTCACGGAGAAGAAATCTCCCGTGAGCTTGTTTTTTTATTCATTCATCAATTCTCTGAGGTGCATATTCGCATGACATCTCAGCACCGTCATTCCCTTGCGAAGAGATTTAGTGACCGCCTGACGTGTGACACCGTACCTCGCACCGAGCTGTGCCAATGTCGGCTGCGACTCCGTCAGATAGTATGCCGTCACCAGTTCATACCAATAGGGATTCCACTCTTTGAGGTCTCGCAGGGCAAGATACATCGCTTTCCGCAGTAACGCTCGGTATTCCGCTTCCCGCTGCTCCTGCTCATACTCATAGATACCGCATGGGGACATTTTATACAATTCTTCCTCCGAGCCGTAATGCAGTACCCCCTTTGCGGAGTCACGCTCGATCACATACCGCTGATGCCGCATCAGCCGCTTTAATTCCACGTTCATTGCCGCATACCCTCTATATCACCGACACCAATGTAATTTATGCGTATCTTGGGCTTTTTGGTGTACTTGTTCGGGTGTTCGGGTTCAAACACATCAATGCGCTCCACAAGGTCATCGACCATTTCAGCTGTAAGACTGTCAAAGTGCAGATACTTTTTCAGCCTTGCAAGGAATATCTCCACACCGCCGACGTCATCGGAGACCGAATTGATATGTAAAAGGCAGTCGTTTCTCTCGGCTTTGAGCTTTTCGGTCTCATCGTCCAGACTTGTCATAATATCCGCAAAGACCTCGGCTGTGATCCCGCCGTTCAGCTTGTCCTCAAAAAGCCGCTTGCGTACCTCTGGTATCTCATTCAGGCGGACATCTATCTGCTTCACTCTTTCGGAATACTGCTCCGTATTTTCATTCTGCCTGATATGGATATATCGGATAATATTGCTTTTCAGCGCAGTTTCGTCCATGATAAGATAGCTCTCATAGAAACGAATATCGGCAGTCACAAGCTCGATCAGCTCATCTTCCTTGATATAGTGCGTGGTGCATAAAGCCTTGTTCTTTCTGCTGGTGCTGCACACATAGGAATCGGAATTGATATGCTTGCCGTGTTTTCGCATGATATACAGCTTTTTGCCGCAGTCGGCACAGTAAAGCACATCATGGAACATCGGAACGGACAGCTTCGGTCGCTCCTCGAATACCTTTCTTTTCTGCCCGATGATCTCCTGCGCTTTGTTGTAGGTCTCCCTTGAAATGATCGCAGGGTGAGTGTCCTTGAATATCACCCACTTTTCGGGAGGATTGCTTCGTATCTTCTTACACTTGTAGGAAATACGCTCCGTTCGGAAATTGACTGTATCGCCGCAGTATTCCTGTTTTGATAGCAGTGACTTCAATGTGCTGTGACTCCAGTTGTAAGGCTCATCGCTCTCGGCAGTCTCACTTGCATAGACCTTCGGTGTCGGGACTTCATGCTCTTTGAGGTATTTTGCTATCATGCTGAGACCTTTTCCCGAAACATACATATCAAATATTATGCGTATCACAGCTGCCGCCGTTTCATCTATGATCCAAGCTGAGTGATCGGCTGGATCAAATGCGTATCCGAAGATAGGTTTTGTGGTAAGCCGCTTCCCGTTGTTGCCCCTTGCCTTTACAGAAGCCTTCTGCTTTTTGGAAATATCCCGGGCATACCATTCATTCACCAAATTATTAATGGGCATCATGTCAAGGTTTCCTTGTTCGGAATCCATATTCTCCGAGACCGAGACGAACTGCACATCATATTTCGGGAATAACAGCTCGACATACTCTCCCACGAGGATATAATTCCTTCCAAAACGGGAAAGGTCTTTAACGATCACCCTCTCCACAAGTCCGTTCTTAACATCTTGTATCATGCGTTCAAATTCGGGGCGCTCAAAATTGACCCCCGAATACCCGTCATCGACGTAAAATTTGTACTTGTAGTATTTGTGGTCTAAGGCATACTGCTCCAGTATCAGTTTTTGCGTTTTTATGCTGGTGCTTTCGCCGTAATTGGCATCGTCTTTGGACAAACGGCAGTACAGCGCCGTGTGTCGGTTAAGTAACATTGTTTTCTCCAGTTCCGTGTACACTTGATTTATTTAGCTATGTCTTTAGGATACCATATTATTTATGAAAAGAACAGGCAGAGGTGATGTAACAGGAACAAGAGGATTTTTATTGAAAACCGACACTGTATCGGCGCAGAGCTGTCACGATTTTGTACGGCATATATATCATATCCACATAATAGAGCTGCTTTAAATTACATTGTCCGTGTAATTGTGAGAAATATCCAAAATATATATTGAACTTTTATCTAAATTGTGGTATAATGGTTACTGTAAATCGCCGATTTACGACATATTTTTTTACGGAGGTAACTGCATAATGGACAAGGAGTTTGTAAAAAAATAAGGGGTACGAAACTATTCCCGAAACGGAGGTCATCAGGGCTGTACTTGAAGGGTCTCCCAACTTTGATGATTTTCACGATCTTGTGGCGTGGTACATCGGGAAAACGGGAGTGACCACCGAGAAGCTCGCCGCGCGGACGGGCATCGCAGACAGAACGGTAACAAGTCTCAGGGCTAAAAATGCCGGGGACGTAAAACACGAACTGAATCTGCTGGTCGCTCTTGCGGTAGGACTTCACATGACCCCCGAACACGCCAACCTTCTGATAAACCTTAACGGGCAATTTTTAAGAAAGAAGAAGCCGATAGAGCGATACTATATGTATCTGCTTTCTATCGGCTCTTTTTATTGCGTGGCAGAGTGCAATGATTTTCTTATCGCACACGATATGCCGCCGCTTACGAATAATGATAATATTTCCGATTTCGATTGAAAGATCTCCTTTTTCTTTTCAGAGGGGTTGCATTCGCCTGTAAAAATCGGCTGTTATAATAGAGGGATATTTTGCGCCGAAGTCGCACAGCTCCAATTTCACTCGGAGCGTGAAAACTGACGAGCAACGCTGTAAAAAAGAGAACACGCCGGAAAGGCGTGTTTCAAACCCAGCAAGCTCGGCAAGGTGTCATTACATTTATGAAAAAATGAATGCCGCCTTGCACAGCTTGTCAGAGGGCGCTGCCCCTAAGACCCCGAATTTTAAGGAGAGAGATAAATGGAAGAAGATGAAAAGAGAAACCGATATATCCAGCTCAGGCTGAACGAATACGAATTTAGGGAGATAGAAGAAAAGTTCCGCAACAGCGGCTTGAAGTCCAAGAGCGAATTTATCCGTGTCATGGTGCTTGAAGGTCTTATGATCTACATTGACGAAAAGACCGCAAAGGACATCTACCGTGCGGTCAGCAGCGTTTCAAATAACGTGAACCAGATCGCACGGCGGGTAAATTCCACGGGCAATGTTTATGCCGAGGATATAGCCGAGATAAAGAATGGAGTAAGTGAGATTTGGCAGCAACTAAGATCTTTCCGATCACAGCTACAGAGTATAAAGCCATCGCCTATATTGCAAACCCCGAAAAGACCGACGGCGGACGATTGATATACACCTACGGCTGCTCCGATGAACCGTCACAGGCGAGCCTTGATTTTGATGAAGTCAGGCTCATGGGGACGGGGCAAAGCACCGTGCTGTCACAGCATTTTATTCAGAGCTTTGCGCCCGGGGAGATCACTCCCGAAAAGGCTCTTGAAGTCGGCGTAGAGCTTGCGGATAAACTGCTCCACGGAGAGTATCAGTATTTTCTTGCAGTCCACACCGATACCGACCATATCCATGTGCATTGTATTTTCAATAATACAAATCAATTCAGCGGCAGAACTTTTGAAACTTTAGAGAACAGAAAGAGCGATCCGTCGGCGGCAAAACTTCTAAGATTTTCGGATGAGATATGCCGTAAGCATCATCTTTCCGTGATCGAAGATCACCGCAGCACAAAGGGAATGTCGCACTATGAATGGAGCATGGAGCAGATAAATCTATCGTGGAAAGCCAAGCTGAAACACACGATAGATCAGGTGGTAAAGGTCAGCGACAGCTTTGAGGATTTTCTGAAAAAATGCGCCGTTTTCGGTGTGCTTGCGGAATACAATCCCAATCATAAGATCGACCTCAAATTCATGCTTGCGGAGCAAAAAGAGCGTAACCCCCGTGCCAAGATGACAAGAGCAAAAACGCTGGGCTGGAACTACGAAACCAAGCAGATAACCGAGCGCATAGAGAAGATGAAATTCTATGCCGACTACACCCCGAGGATAAAAATTATCCGCACCGCTTCGGAGAAGTTTTTGCAGTCAAAGGGCTTGACGAATTGGGCAGACCGTCAGAACATGAAAGAGGCAAGCAAGGCTATGAACGAGCTTGCAAAACACGGCATGACTGCAGACGAAGTTCATCAGGCGGCACAGATAGCTTTTGTTCACCGAATGGAACTAATGGACGAGCTGAAATTCATCAATGTGCAGCTTAAAGAGATAGACGAGCAGACAGCTTTAATCACGCAGCTGCAGAAATACAAGCCTATCCATGACAGGCTAAAAACGCTTACGGGGAAAGCCAAGAAAAAGTTCCTTGACGATTGCCGTTACGAGCTTGACGAGTATCAGAAAGCGGCAAAAAAGCTGAAAAAATGGTACACGGACGGAGTGCTACCGACCCTTGATCTGCTTGAACGAAAAAAGACCGCCCTTATACAAGAACGGTCGGAAAAAGATATGCAGTTCAAGGCTGCCGACGAAGAGAGCAAGAGCCTGTCCAAATCGGCGCATACGCTTGAAAAATTCCTTGAAAACTCTCAGGAGCGAAATGAGGAAGAACAGCGCAGGAAGAAGAAAAAGAATGGGGATCTGGAGTGAGTTCTTTATTCTATTTTGATTCCTTGCTTTTTTGCAGATTCTTTTGCGGCAATGCTTTTTTCAATATCTATCGGTTTATCTGAATAAACTCTCGGATATAGTATGCTGCAACCCATAAGCATAGAGTATTCTTTTTTGGCAAATTGGATCAGTTTTCTTGCTCTGTCATAAAACTCACAGTTTGATAAGTACAACTCATTAAAATATTCATATGTTACATAGTTATAATGAGTAATTTCCACAGGATTCATCGGAAATTCCATTTTGCCTTCTTCAACTCTTTTTAATTCTTCAATCAACAATGATTCAGGAATATGATTAAGCCAGTTTCTTTCTCGATTAAACAGAGTTAAGAGTTGTGATATTTCTTCTGTTGCTTCTAACAATGGAATATCTGTGTTTCCTTTTTTTACTCGTTTTCTAATATGTTCTCGATACTTAAAATACGATATAGATACTTTCTGTGAATCTCCAAGTAAATTAACAAGATACGATAGTACATTATAGGTTTTATCAGTCATTTCGCTATATATCTTATATGGAACCGTTTCTTGTCCTTTGTATTTATCAACATATTCTTTGAGTTCAATATTATAAGATTTCATTTTGTCCATGCACAGTTCGCATGATGATATGATCCTATTAAGATAAATGCAGCAGTTTTTTTTCGAGTCAAGTGGAAATTGTTTATCTTCTTGATTCATATTATTAAAGCTCCTTACTATGATTAGATTTGTATTCTTCCAATGCCGTCAGCAAAAGCTGTTTTATGGTCATACCGCGCTTCTGAGCATAGGCCTTGATCTCATCGCCCTCGCCTTTGGGGACATTGAAACGGATATAATCATAATTCTCCTTGATATATTCCGCTGTCGGCTGGGCTTTCTTTCGTTTCCGACTTTCGGTACATTCCTTACAGTATTTCTGAGAGCCGGAGGTCACGGTATAGGGCTTGCCGCAGAGCGGACAGATCTGCTCGCTCCCGATCGTGACGGACGCACCGGCTTTCTTCTTCTCGGCATAGGCACGGTTGCGGTTGACCTGAGCCTTGTCACGGCAGTATATACAGTATTTCGCACGGCTTGAAGCTGTCTGAAACTCCATACCGCACATCTCACATTTGCGTGTAAACAAGCGTATCCCCCCTAAAATTGTCTTTTACTTATTCTATCATATATTAAGCATAAAGTCAAGCATAACAAGAATTTTGTGAAAAAGTGACCGGGGAAATACAATAATCGGGGTGCTGTTTGCTGCGCTCCTACAAAAATATTTTTCTTCCTAAAATTATACTTGACTTTATGCGTAAAGTCATATATAATATAATCACAGTCAGAACAAAACCACCAACACGAAAGGAAAGGTAATCACTATGACCAACATCGTAATCGAAACAGGCAGACTTACTGCCGACCCCGAACTGAAACTCACAGGAGACAGCAAGCTCTGCAAGTTCCGCATCGCCGTTGACCGCCCCAAGCGCAAGGGTGAGGACAAGCCCGAGACCGACTTCTTCAACTGCACCGCATGGAATCACAACGCCGAGTTCATTAACGATATGTTCTCCAAGGGCGAAATGATAACCGTGGTCGGCAATCTCAGAAGCTCCACTTTTGAGAAGAACGGCGAGAAACGCTCCGCTGTCGAGATCAAGGTGAACGAGGTACACTTCCCCGGCTACCGCAGAAAACAGGAGAACAACAGCACCGCAGACAGCGGCAGTACCTATGACGGCGATGTGCTGTTCTGAAAGGTGACGGCTATGTTTGACAACAAGGTGCATTATTGGTGCTGCTTTTCGGACGTTGAGCAGAAGTTCCCCAATATGTGGACGGACGAAAAGCAAGCCACCAAAGCTATCGACTACTGCAAAAGGCAGTATGAAAAGATCGAACAGGCTATACCTGTCATAGCAAATTTAAGCAAAAGACCCGATATTTCCGACGAACTGAAAGAAGCACTTTCCCTCGCTCTCGACTGCATGGGCGAGACCGAAGGCATCTATCAGGACTACGGCAGAGCTGTCGGGAGACCACAGGAGGAATGAACATGAGCATTACAATATCCGTATCGAATCAAAAGGGCGGCATCGGCAAGTCCACCACGGCATACAACCTCGGCGCTGTCCTTGCCCTGAACCACGACAAAAAGGTGCTGCTTGCCGACATTGATCCGCAGGCCAACCTCAGCGAGTATCTCGGCTACGAGCCGGACGGACTTCCCACTATGACACAGCTTATCATGACAGCCTGCACAGGCATGCCCACTGTGGATCCTTTCAGTGATCTGACGGTAATGCATTACATGAAGCATGGGTTTCGGTACATGGGAAGGATAACGATAACCACCGATGTTGTAAGAGAGAACAACCAGACCTACCGCTTGGGGTGGACGGAGCAGTGCAAGGACGGCTCAAAAATGGGTGTAGGCTGCCCTGAGTATGTTTTGCTTTTCAGAAAGCTCCCCACCGACACGGGAAGAGCTTATGCAGATGTGCCTGTTAAAAAGACTAAAGATGAATATACAAGGGCAAGGTGGCAGATAGACGCTCATGCTTACTGGAAGTCGAGCGGTGACAGGCTTGTGAGTAAGAAAGAGGTCGAAGCCGCTCCGGTAAACAAGCTGCAAAAGCTTTACAGTAAATACAGCAGAGAGCATATCTATGACTTTAAGGAACACATAAAGCTCGTTGAAAGACTTGATAAGGACGGTAAGCTGCCTGCTACATTCATGGTGGCGGCGCCTGCCAGCTGGAATGACAGGGTATGGGACGATATAAACCGAATGCGTACTTTAAACTCGGAGCAGAAGCGCCGAGACCTCACAATGCACGTATGCCCTTTGCAGCTTGACATAGTTGAGCGCCTTATCAACAGATACTCAAACGAGGGAGACAAGATACTGGATCCTTTCGGCGGCATAGGAACAGTTCCGAAGACGGCTATAAAAATGGGCAGATACGGTATTGCGATAGAGCTGAACCCTGACTATTTCAGAGACGGCGTGGGATATTGCAAGGCTGAAGAGGAAGAAATGGATACGCCTACTCTGTTTGACTTTATCGGGGAGGCTAAGTAAATGAAACAACTGGACTTCTTCTACGAGCTGATAGTCGATAACTTCGCCGGGGGCGGAGGTGCTTCAACGGGTATCGAGCTTGCAACGGGCAGACCCGTTGATATAGCTGTTAACCACGACCCTGCGGCGATACTTATGCACAAGACAAATCACCCATTCACAAGGCATTATTGTGAGAGCGTGTGGGAGGTCGATCCGAAGGAGCTTTGCGGCGGTCACCCTGTGGGGCTGATGTGGCTGTCTCCCGACTGCAAGCATTTTTCGAGGGCAAAGGGCGGCAAGCCTGTTGACAAGAACGTGAGAGGACTTGCATGGATAGCTGTAAAGTGGGCGGCGGCGGTCAAGCCTAGAGTCATCATTCTGGAAAACGTGCCCGAGTTCGTCACATGGGGACCGCTCACCAAAGAGAACCAGCCCGACAAAAACAGGCAGGGCGAGACCTTCAAAAGCTTTGTAAATGCGCTGAGGTCTCACGGCTACTGTGTGAGCTGGAAAGAGCTGAGAGCCTGTGACTACGGAGCGCCCACCATACGCAAACGGTTTTTCCTTATTGCCAGATGTGACGGCAGACCGATAGTGTTTCCTGAGCCGACCCATGGCGAGGGCAGACTGCCTTACAGAACGGCAGCGGAATGCATTGACTGGAGCATACCCTGCAAGTCGGTATTCGGGCGCAGAAAAGGATTAAGACCAAACACATTAAGACGGATAGCAAAGGGACTTGACAAATTTACGATAAAGGCAGATAAGCCGTTTATCATACCAACAGGCTATGGCGAACGTTCAGGACAGTCACCGAGAGTGAACAGTGTGGACAAGCCGTTAGGTACGATAGTATCAACAGTAAAGCACGCTGTTGTTGCGCCTTCCATTCAGAAATTCTATGGCGGTATAACAGGCAGCGAGATAAATGAGCCGCTTTCAACGGTAACCGCCGTAGATCACAACGCTTTGCTTGCTCCCTCGCTTATTCAGTATCACAGCGAGACTTCTTCACATGAAGTGCGAGGTCAGGCGATAGACGAGCCTATAATGACGGTGGACGCTTCGCCGAGATACGCCCTGACGGCGGCGTACATAGTTAAATATTATTCGGGAGATAATTATTCGGCGGTGAGCGAGCCGCTGCACACCATAACTGTCAAAGAGCGCAATGCCCTTGTGGAAAGCCATCTGTGCATACTCAGAAACGGTCAGGACTGCAAGCCGCTGACAGAGCCGCTGCCTACCGAATGCACAAGCGGAGGTCATTTTGCGGAAATACGAACGAGCATAAGAAGATATCCTCCGAAGCAGGCTTCACAGCTTGGCAACTGGCGCAAGGTGAGGGTACTGCTCAATAAATACTGCGGCTACAGCTTAAAGCATAATGAGATACTGCTTTTGGCGATAGGCGGAGAAAACTACTACATTGACGATATCGGCATGAGAATGCTGGAACCGAGGGAGCTGTATAATGCCCAGGGCTTCCCGAAGGATTACATTATCGACCACGACTACATGGGCAATGAGTACAGCAGGACTAATCAGGTTGCACGCTGCGGAAACGCAGTGCCGCCGCCTTTTGCCGAGGCTCTTGTGAGGGCAAATTTGCCCGAGATGTGCGGCAGGAAGATAGAGAGCATAGAGAGCGAGGAGCTGCCATGAAAATATACGTAGACGAGCTCAGGCTTTACACCATGATGAAAAAGCAGGGCATAAAGAGCTATAAGCAGCTGGCAGAGGAGTCGGGGCTGAGCGTGAACACCCTGTGGTGTGCGCTGAACAAAAAGCACGCCTCGCTGAACACGGTGTATCTGCTGGCTGACAGGCTGGGGTGTAAGATGGAGGATATTATTTTTGTGGAGTGGTAGGTAATACAGGAGGAAATGTAAAAATGCGTGAGATGATTTTCAGAGGGATAAGAAAAGACAACGGCAAACGGGTAGAGGGCTATTACCTCTGCCTGCACCACCAGCAGCCTGATGATACGGAATTGCATATCATCGTTGATGAGCACGGCGGGTATAACCCTGTTGACCCCGAAACGGTGGGAGAGTTCACAGGGCTGACGGATAAGAACGGCAGGAAAATTTTTGAGGGGGATATTATAGAGATCGTCGGTGAAGATGCTCGCAGCTTTGTACGTTATGACAGCGTGGAGACAGAGTTTTACATGACTTTTGACGATGCATATTTTGGGCTTGGACGTGATTCCATGAGCAGGGAAATTGAAATCATTGGTAACATACACGACAACATTGATCTGCTTGAAAGGGAGTGAGAAAATGAGACCGATTAATGCTGATGCGCTTAAAAATGGCATAAAACAGCAGTTTTGTCTTGCTTGTAGTAGTGTTTACCCAAATGAGAGGTGCGGAGCTTGTGACACAGCTGAATGTTTGAGGTACATAGATAACTCATTAACCATTGAGGCTGAACTTGTTAAACACGGGCGGTGGCTTGTGAGGGAAAAAACTGAGCTTGTGCCAACAGGTAAATTTGCTGTCTCGGAAGGACATATACTTAGCAAGACAAGCAACGACAAGCCATTTAGTCTCAATGATGCACATATAATAAGGCTGCGAAAACATAAGGTAGTAAGAAAACCGTATTGCTCAATATGCGGTTCATATGGAGACGATGAATATGATAAAACGCCATATTGTCCTTACTGCGGCGCAAGAATGGA
>CALCRR010000322.1 GCA_937894495.1 uncultured Ruminococcus sp.
CGGTAATCTTAGGAGAGAGAAAGCGCCTCTTTAGGGACGGCGGGACGGTAAAGGTCAGTCGCAGCTTAAAGGAGCTGACGCTGCCCGATAACATAACCGAGCTTGATGACTATGCCTTTGAGTGCTGCGCAAGGCTTGAAAGCATTAGTCTGCCCCACACCCTTAAAAAGATCGGCAGGCACTGCTTTGACGGCTGCGCTGTGCTAAGGTCGGTGGAGATACCAGCGGGGGTGGAGAGTATTGGCAGCAGCGCCTTTTACCGAACCTCGCTGATAGACGACTTCGCAGGGGGCTGCCTTGTGCTGGGCAAGGGCATACTTATACAGTATAAGGGCGATGATGAAAAGGTGCAGGTGCCAAAGGGAGTTGAAAAGATAGGCGAGAGAGCCTTTGCCTACAGCGAGCAGCTTAAAAGTGTAGATATTCCCGAGGGAGTCACCGAGATAGGGGAGTGCGCCTTTGAATACTGCCGCTCTCTTGAAAAAGTCAGCCTGCCGAAAAGCCTTGAAAAGCTGGGAGACAGAGCCTTTGTGGACTGCGCCGCCCTTACAGACGCAGTGCTGCCCGACGAGGTAATGCATATAGGCAGCGATGTGTTCTACGGCACACGTCTGCTGGCAGAGCATGAGGAAAAGCTGCTGGTGATGAACGGCAGATATCTTATCCGCTACAGCGGCAGTGAGGACGAGATGGCTGTGCCCCGGGGCGTAAGGGTCATCGCAGACTCTGCCTTTTCGGGCAGCGCAGGGGTCAAAAGGGCGGTTTTGCCTGAAAGTATAAGGGTGATAGGAGACGGCGCCTTCCGCTGGTGCGGTGACCTCAGCGAGGTTAAGATACCAAGCTCTGTGGAATATATAGGCAAGGAAGCCTTTATCAGCAGTGAGGGACTTTGCGCTGTCATACCCCAAAGCGGTGCTGCCGTGGGGGAGGCTGCCTTCCCAAGAGGGGCGACCCTCTGCTTTGAGGGGAAAAGCGGCAGCTTTAAAGTCACCCTTGAAAACGACCTCACCGCCCCCGGCAGCCATAGCGAGAACGCACTTTATGAGTTTTCGCAGAAGCCCGATGACAACAGCTTTAAGGCGATAGGCGAGCCCTGCTATATGATACCTGCCGCAATGTGCTATGCCGACAGCATTTCATCATGCAGGGATTATATCAGGGACAATATCACCGAGGTCATGTGCTATCACATCGACCGAGAGGATAACGAGGGCATAAGCAGGATACTGGCTTTCGGGTATCTTAATGAAGAGTATACACAGCGGTGCATAAGCTATGCCATAGACCAAAAGCGGCTTGAACAGCAGGTGACCCTCATGCGTTTCAAGCAGCAGACCTTCGGCAGCCGGGACACAGACAGGCTGGCTGATGATAAATTCGCACTGTGAGGAGATAGAAAATGAACATAAAAAAGGCAAAAAAACAGATAGCCGATACTGTAAGAGCATATCTTGAAAAGGACAGCTACGGCAGATATGTGATACCCCAGCACAAGCAGCGTCCGCTGTTTTTGATGGGTCCCCCCGGCATCGGCAAGACCGAGATAATGGCACAGACCGCCGCCGAGCTGGGCATAGGTCTGCTATCATACTCAATGACCCACCACACCAGACAGTCGGCACTGGGTCTGCCTATAATAAAGCACAAGAGCTTTGAGGGCAAGGAGTATGACGCATCGGAATACACCATGAGCGAGATAATCGCAGCTATTTACGATATGATGAGCTTAACAGGTGTGAAAAACGGCATACTGTTTCTCGATGAGATAAACTGCGTTTCCGAGACGCTTACGCCTATAATGCTGCAATTTTTGCAGTATAAGGTCTTTGGCGGACATAAGCTGCCCGAGGGCTGGGTGGTGGTGACCGCAGGTAATCCCCCGGAGTATAACAGCTCTGTCAGGGAGTTTGACATAGTAACATGGGACAGACTTAAAAGAATAGACGTAGATCGGAAGAGCGTCGTGTAGGGAA
>CALCRR010000323.1 GCA_937894495.1 uncultured Ruminococcus sp.
GTGCGCCCTCGTTCAGCGTAATGCTTGCTGTCTTATCGCCCGTTGTAATGTCCACTCCGGCAGGGATCGTCACCGTGTAGGACGGATCAACGTCATACTTTACGGTAAGTCCACCCTCCGGCGGAACGGTATCGGGCTTTATCTCCGTGTCGGCAAATGCACTCATCGGGGCGATGAGCATTGCCGCTGTAATCAGTGCGGATAGACCGCTTATCAGTTTTTTCATTGCGGGTTACCTCCTTATTTATTCTGTTAATGTAACAGGTATTTCTACGTCATTTACCTTGATATTATCCAGTGTAACATTATAAGAAGAATATACATTGGATCCTTTTGTCATAGTATAAGTATTATTGGTTGTATCAAATGTATACTTGACACAGAAAGTGTCTACATATGTAGGGTCGCTCGGGAGATAATCGCCATTAACTGTAGATGTAATTGTAAAATGACTATCATCTGTCTTTTCCATAATAGCAAATTGTCTGTACTGATTACTTGTAAAAGTAAATGTACCGTCGTCATTTCTGAATGAACGAGTTACTGTACTGCCAATTGCTTCATGTTGCAAGGAAATAGTCGTCCCGCTCACGAATACATCTGACAATGAGGGTGCAGGACTCTCCACCGCGATACCAAACGTCAGCGTTTCGGTATGTGTGCCTGCAAAGGTAGGGGCACTGGTGGAGTCCTTGATGAACTTTATATCGACTTTTTGCTCTGCTGCCTTGCTCTCAAACTCAGCAACCTTTCCACCGAGTGCTACGGTGTCACTGCCTGCCTTAATGGTGTACTTCACGGTAGAATCACCTTTCTTGGCATTGAATATGGTAGAGTTCGCTGTGGTAGTGTTGCTTGCTTCTGATAGTGTTACAACCACCTTTTCTCCGCTTGCGAGAAGAACATTCTCCGCCTTGATTGTCTGTGCTGTGGCGGCAGTTTCAGTGTCTGCGATAACTGCGCTGGGCGGAATGGTCACGGTGTACTTAGCCGTAACATCATAGGTGGCGGTCATTGTGCCGGATTGTGTTGCACTGCTCTGATTGATCGTTGTATCTTCTGCAAACGCACTCATCGGAGCGATTGCCGATACCATTGTGAGAGCCATTACAGCCGCCAAAAGTCTTTTCGTGTGTTTCATGTGTAGTCCTCCTTTTTATTAAGCCTGTGTAACGGGTATATCAACGCCGTTTACAGAAATAGTATCGATTTGTGTATAATAGTTTGAAGAAGTCCCCCATGTAGCAGGGTGATAAGTATAAGTGTTGGTTGTAGTATCGAAAGTATATATATCTAAACCATCTACTCCTTGATATTCAATCGATGTTATCGAAAGATCTGTATCTGGGGAGTATTTTACGACAAAATGTGTATCATCCAATTTAGTTACAGCACATACTGGTCGTACCGCATTCGGCATACTTGTTGCAGTAAACACCCCGTCCTTATACTCAAAATCATAACCACCTGTTCCAAACACAGTACCTGCAATTCTATGTCCTCGTGTTACATACACAGTAATGGTTGAATTATTATCAAATACCGAAGCCAGTGAAGGTGCGGTGGTAGCAGTATCTTGCACCGAGATACCAAACGTCAGCATTTCGGTGTGTGTGCCGGCGTAGGTGGGGTTGCTGCCCTCGACCTTTGCGAAGGTCAGCGTCTGTGTGCCGCCCTCGGTAAAGGTCAGCGCAGTACCGCCGTCAGCAACATCAGCAGAGCCGTTGTTTATCGTGTACTGAACGGTGGAATCTTTCGCATCGTTCTTCGCATTGAACGTTGTCTTTCCGATTTCGGTGTTATCGCCGTCAACAGTAATGTTTATCTTCGCACCGTCGGGGAGAGTGACATTTTCCGCCTTGAATTCAGCCGTTCCGCCGTCAATGGAGACGGCAGAGGGGATAGTTATGGTGTAGGTGGGGTCGATTTGCGGTTCATCGCCTTCCTCAAACTCCGTCTTGACAGTCACGTTTTTCTTCGGCATTGTGAACGAATACTTTGAGCCTTCCGTAACTGTAGTCAGTTCAACATTAGAGGGTGGTAACGTTCCATTGGATTCGGAAGGGTATACCGAAACAAAAAGACTATTCCAATAATCCGAGGTATCGAATAACATAATTCTTGTGATCTTGTTATCTGAAATACTGAAACTCCAATTAATAACTCCACAATTAAACGACACACCATAACTTCCAACGTTAAAATCACTTATATTTTCAGTCTCAGCAACAAGTGTAGTACCGTTGTATACAACAAATTTATTATCCTCGACTTTGCAGGTATATCCACTAAAATCATAATCATTATCACCTGCAAAAACCGCAGTCCCCATTAGGGATACAAGATCGCTGAATTCTTCGACTTTCTCTTTTGAAGTTGAAATCGAAATAGTTTTGAGCTTATAGCCTGTATCGGGTTTGACAGTAAGCGTTACGGTCTCACCGGCTTCTGCTGATGTGACATCAGCGCCGTCTACGCTTGCGGTAACAGAACCGTTAACCGAATTATCTGTTATACTGAATATTGGGAGTTTCCATGTGAGCGTCTTTCCATTCAGTTTATCGCCCTTAGAGAGTTCGCCTGTTAATTCCATTTCGGTATCACCCTCAAAAAGAGAATAATTACCGTCATCGGAGTAAAAAAGCTTTGCCGAGTAATAGAATGCACCATTTGCGACTGTCAAAGAGCTTTCCGATTCGGGACGAATGAATGTTACTCTCCTGCCATATGTAGAAGAATAGAATGCATCTGATCCTATACTTGTAATGCTGGACGGAATGGTGATCGTATTAAGGGAATCACAGTGCATAAAAGCGCGTTCACCAATGTTTGTTACCGTATCAGCGATAGAAAGACTTGTTAAGTTATCAAAGTTGGAAAATGCGTAATCACCTATTTCTGTTACTCCATCGCTTATAACAACAGAAGTTACGCTGTTTCTAACATCATACCATGGAACAGTGCTACCTCCGTATTCATCGGTATTATAATTATCCATAGCACCATTGCCGCTTACAGTCAGCTTGCCTGCATCATCTAAAGTGAGTGTGCAGGAACCGCTTGTCCAAGTATCAATAGTCGCTGCACTCGCCGTTATAGCTATATCAGACAGCCGCAAGCCGCTAAACGGCAGACCTCCCGATGATGAAACCACCACAGCCAGCGCACACAGCGCCGCTGTGATTTTCTTTCCTTTCATTCTCTCAACTCCTTACTTTGCAATCAGCACTGTCTCGACATTTGCTCCGTTAAGGGGCGTTTCACCGTCAAGTGCAATGGTTGTGATTTTTATTGTAGCCGGATATTCGCCCTCTGCAAGAGACTTGTTCAGATGAACGTCATAAATGCAGTCGCCGGGCTTGACGTATTTCGATTCAAAGATCGTTTCACCGCTGTCCTTCAGCACGATTTCAAACTTGAAGTAACAGGGATTGCCTTCGGGGTTCATCAGAGCCATCTGCACATCTTCCGTGTCCTTGGCAATAGTTATCGTGGGGTAGCCGGGTATCTTGATACCGACTTCTTCACCGCCCTCGTCTTTTGGCTTTTCGCCCGTGTATTCGCCTGCATTTTCGTCAAGCTCGATAGAGGGCTTAGAGCTGTCCTCCGTATCGGAAACCGTGGTTTCAGGCTGTTTGTCCCCAAACCACTTATTCCAGTTCGCACCGAGGGTAATTCCTCCGACAAGTAAGAGCAAAATAATAATAACGGCAATGATGATATGCTTTTTCTGTATCGTAATGCCGTCCTTCTTTTCGCTCAAAAATACCACCTCCAACAACAAAAGCGCACCCCACAGGAAACACTTATCCCATAGAGTACGCTTTTATTACCAAATATTCAATTGAAAAAAGGGCGCAGTTATGTCTTGCTTGCTTGCTTGCTTGCGCATTATACCGCATAACCATAACCTTGTCAACCCTTTCTGCATAAAGTTTACAAAAAATTTACATTTTGCCGATTACCGGCAGTAAACCCTCACTAATGTAATTATTATAGCACAAATTCATAGATTTGTCAAGGCTTTTCCGAAATTTTTACAGCATTTTTCACTGGGGAAATTTCAAATTAAATTATACTATTGGTAAACTTCTACAATCCGGATTTATTAAGGCAAAAAAGCGATACCTTCTGTTAGTGAGGTATCGCCTTGCTTGATATTCTGTCTTTGATCCTATTATTATAGCAAAATCGTCTGTTTATCGCTGTTTTATTTGGTGCGTAAGGTGTTCAATTGGGAAGCCTTGTGACGATGGACATTCCAAGACCTGTGCCCTCGATGTGGCGGTTGCGCTTTTCATCCAGCCGCCTGAAGGATTCAAACAGTGCGCTGATATCCTCCTCGCGGATACCTATTCCCGTATCCGACACCTCCACATAGAGCTCTGTTTCGCTGCCGGAGGTGTTTTCGCTTCTGATGACCATTTTCACCCTGCCATGCTCTGTATACTTGACAGCATTGGTGAGCAGATTGAGAATGACCTGCTTTATTCGCATATCATCGCCCTTGAGTACGCTTGGCAGCTGTTCGTCCGCTTCAACGGTGAATTCCAGACTCTTGGCGGCGACCCTCGGCGCGACTGAAGTGACAAGGTCGTTTATCATAGCCGCAGTCTCGTACTCCGCAGGGATTATCTCCATTTTGCCGTCCTCGATCTTGGAGAAGTCCAGTATCGAATTAATAAGCGAGAGCAGTGTCCTGCCGGAGCTCTGGATATTGGCGGCGTACTCCCTGATGTTCTCATCCCCGCTCTCGTGGATTATCATTTCGTTCATTCCCAGCACAGCGTTGATGGGCGTTCTTATCTCGTGGGACATCTGTGCAAGGAAATCACTCTTTGCCTTGTCTGCCGCGATAGCGGCATCGGCAGATTCCTTGAGCTTGGCATTGGCCTCGTCCTGAAGCCTGATGAGGCTGGTCATTACCTTATACACTGTGATCACGCAGATTATCATCACGATGATGCAGACGGTCCCGTAGATAAACACGCTCTTATATATCGTACCGATGCTGTCCACCACATATATGCTGAAGCCGGAGGCTTCGTTGCGGGTGGCGATAACAGCCTTCAGCTTTCCGTCATAATCCTTGATGAAGCTGACGTCGCTGTCATTCGGGTCGGTGTCGTTATACGGCAGCCCTATGATATTGACTGAGCTGCTTTCTGTCATCTGGTATCTTCCGAAGGGGTGATTTATTATCTCTCCCTTTGCGTCAGCAAGAAAGGCATAGCTGCTGCCTGTATAGCTGCTGCCGAGAATATCCACCAGCTTGTCCATATAGAAATCTATCCCGAAGTTGCCCAGGAACTCTCCTGTCCTGTCATCATACACCTTTTCGGCGAAGGTGACGCAGTAGAGACCGGTCTGCTCGTCATAGTACGGGGAGGATATGATCCAGTTCTTGTCGGAAGCCATGAGATCCTTATACCAGCCGCGTTCTTCGACGTGCCAGTCCTCGTCCGGCTCCCAGCCGTTGCTCATCATAACTGTATGCTCGAATTCTGGGTTGGTCATATAGCTTACCGATATTTCGGGGTACTGACTGGTGATACGGTCAAGATATTTTACCGTTCCCTCATAGTCCTTTAGCATTTCGGGGTCGGTGGAGATATTGCTGCAGAACATATCAAGAATGCTCTTCTGTATATTGATCCATTCAGCCAGCTGATACTCATAGGTGGTCACCGCTTTCTGCATCTGACCGGAGCCGTAGCGGAGGGAGGCTGAAAGATTGATATAGATGCAGATCGCCATTACCAGCAGCAGAGCGCCCAGAATAATAGAACGGAAATGCTTGCTGACGGTCAGCTCGCGCGCCTGCGGCTTTCTGTGGCTGCGCTTTTTTTCCGCAGCATCTGAAAGCTCGGAGTAGGAGTAGAGCTTGGTAAGCTTTTCGGAAAGCTCGGTGCCGGCAGATCTGATGTCTACAAACTCCTGCTCATAGTCAATGGAGTTCTTAACGTTCTCCGGGCCGGCACTGGCCATTATCCTGTCAAGAGGCTCTCTCATCTCGCCTGTAAAGTCCCGCAGGAACTCACGCTCGTCCTCCAGCATCGCCCGATTTCTCTTTTCACGCCGGGAGGTGCCGAGATACATTGCCACCAGCATACCGAAGATCACAAGAGAGAGACACAGCATCACGATCATTTCGATATAGGAGGTCCTATAGAGCGACCAGTTGTTTTCGCTGACAATAAGATACCACCCAAATCCAGAGCGGACGGCAAAGAGATTCTCGCCTCTCTGTTCGACAGAGACAGAGCTCTCGCTGTTCTTTACCAGCGAGAATATCCCGCCGTATTCGGGAATGCTCTGGACAAGGATCTTGCCCACCAGCGTTTCATCCGAGCTTCCGGCAATTATGCCCTCCTCGGTAACGATAAAAGCCTGCTGTGTGCCCTTTTCGCTCATCTGCCTGATATGCTGCTGGATATTCTCCATAGTATAGTCGGTTGCGACTACCGTATCGCCGTCCACCATTACAGAGACGGTATAGCAGATGCTGCCTGTCATAGCATCGACATAGGGGTCGGTAACATAGGGCTCGCCGTTTTTCCTGACAGCGCCCTTGTACCAGTTCCTTTCGGTCAGCTCATATTCCTCCGGCTCCTCGAAGTCCGGGATTATATGCCAGCTGCTTCCACCTATGTAGGTGTTGAAGCAGACGCCGCCGGTGCTTTCGAGGTTTTCCTGCTTTTTGAGCTGAATAATATCAGTGAGCTGCTCTCTGCCGTTGTCGTTATCGAGGTATGGGCGCACTTCTATTGCCAACTGCATCGTTTTGAGCTTGGCATCGCTGATAGTCTCCTCAAGCTCGCTGCCGATGACCTGCAAACGGTCCTCGCCCGACTGCTTGCTCTGAGTTGAGGTAACGTTGAAGACCAGCACTATCTCTGCGATGCTCGCCGCAACAAGAAGGACAGCAACGACAACCAGCAGAATAATGCTCCGGATATTGGTTTTCATCGGCGCTCCTCCTTTGCTTTGTTATTCACTGCCTGCCGAAGGCTTCGGCGAGCCGTCCAGCAGTATCGGCAAGGGCATCGCACAAGCCCCTGTGGTTTTCATTTATATATTGCCTGTCGTTATTCTTTGCGGCAGCTTCAAGCTTTTCCGCTGCGGCAGACAGTCTCATTGCTCCAACTGTCTTTGAAGAGCTTTTCAAGGAATGGACGAGTATCCTATAGTTGTCGAGGTCATTCTGTTCAAGGAAGCTGCCAAGCTTTTCGGCAGTTCCGGCAGCGGAGCCGGCGAAGTCCTCCAACAGGCTGCGATAGAACTCCGCGTCATTCATACAGCTGTTCAGTCCTCTGGCCGTATCTATATCCTCCGGGAGAGTGGAGAGCCACTCTGGCAGGCTGCTTTCACTGCCGTTATCTCCGGAGGAGTCTTCCTTTTTCTTCATAATGCATTCTTCCGGCAGATAGCGCATCAAGGTCTGTTCAAGCGCGGCTATATCGATAGGCTTCGAGAGGTAACCGTCAAAGCCGGCTGCCAGATAGCTCTCTCTCGCTCCGGAAATGGCGTTTGCCGAAAGAGCGATGACCTTCGTATCCTCGGGCAGAAGCCTCTCGTCCCGCAGCAGCTTAAGCGTTTCTACGCCGTCCAGCCCGGGCATCATATGGTCAAGCAGGATGATCATATAATTCTTTTGCTTTACCAGCTCCACAGCCTCCTCGCCGGAACGTGCAAGGGCAGGCATTATCCCAAAAAGCCCCAGCAGGCTTTCCGCAACCTTTAGATTCATCTCATTGTCATCCACCACCAGCAGAGCCGCCTTTGGAGCATAGAGCTCTATCCTGTGCAGACTGCCGGAAGCAGCAGAGCTGTCCGCCGGAGCCTCATCTGTGATGCCCTGACGCAGCACAAAGGAGAACTCGGAGCCCTCACCGCAGACGCTGTTCACCTTAAGCTCGCTGCCCATCATCGACAGCAGCTTTGTAACGATGGACATACCGAGGCCAGTGCCCTCGATGCTGCGGTTGCGCTTTTCCTCCAGCCTTGCAAAGGGCTCAAAGAGCTTGGGAATATCCTCCTGCCTTATGCCTATGCCGGTATCCCTTACGGAGATCTCCAGCAGAACGCTGCCTTCCGAGCTGCCGCCGTTTCTTATGTTTAGGGTGACGCTGCCCTTATCGGTGTATTTAACGGCATTTGTGAGCAGATTCTGTATCACCTGCTCAACTCTCACGTCATCACCGAAGAGGAAGGGCGGAACCGTACTGTCAATGTCCGCCTCAAAGCTCAAGCCCTTGCTGACGGCACGCTCCCGTATTGGCTCAACAAGACTGCGGACGAGATTATCCGTCTTATATCTGACGGGAACGATCTCCATTTTGCCGTCCTCGATCTTGGAGAAATCCAGAATGGAATTGATAAGCGAGAGCAGGGTCCTGCTGGCGGAATCAATACTGGACGAGTATTCCAGAGTCTTATCCTCGCCGGAGGTCCGCAGGATCATCTCATTCATACCGATAATGGCATTTATCGGGGTGCGTATCTCGTGGGACATTTCCGCAAGGAAGCTGCTCTTGGCCTTATTGGCAGCATCGGCTGCGGTCTTTTCCAGCTTGAGCATACGGGCTTCTACCTCCTTCTGCTGCTCACGAAGCTGTAATGCCTCCAGCCGGCGCTGCTCCTGAGTATTGTCCTCAGTTCTCAGCTGATATCCGATCACCTTTTTTCCAAGGTACATATAGCCTGCGGTGATCTTATAGGTAACGCTGTTGCGGGTAACATAGAAGCTGGGAGAGAGTTCTCCCTTCTGCACCCGCCTGATGCACTCCAGCGTTTTTTTCAGATTCTCGTTTTCTGGCTTCAGGATCTTGTCGATATACAGCTCGCCGTATTCGGGAATACATTCAAGCACCGGATCGGTGCAGCCGAGGTAGCGCATTTTAAGGTCAAAGGAAACAAAGCCTATATCGCCCTTCTCGGATATAGTGGAGAGCGCAGACTCGCTGATGTCATACTGGGTTATTTTCTTGATTATCACCAGAAACAGTATCTGCGACAGGGTATAGGACGCCGGCAGCAGTTCAAAGGCTGGGTGGAAGCTCTTGCCGGCCAGAAATGCCACGATTATTATCAGGTATATCGCAAGCAGCAGGGCGGCGTTTATCTTTGAGACGTTTTTTCTGGTAAAGCTGAAAATAATGACCGAAAGGTTTACCAAGAGATAGATCGCGATCATCACATAATAGACCGTGTGCACAGGCCCGTACTCCTTGACCAGATATGAAACTCCGTCCATGCTTTTCAGCTCGGCAGAGGTATATAGCAGATGGTTGGCAGCGGTGTTTATTGAGAAGAAAAACACCACAGAGCCTATGGTCAGCAGTACGGCAGTCAGCAGCTTCGGCTGCCGCAGCTTGCAGAAATTCATCAGATACAAAAAGAATACCAGCTCCAGGAAGCAGCCGTCAAGGTAGGAGATGCCGTTTGCCAGCAGTGCCTCATAGATGTTGACTGCCGTTGCCACCTTAAGGTAACCCAGATTGATTATGGGAATCATCAAGAAGATCATTGGAAAATGCACAGCTATCCCCCTGCGCCAGCGCAGCAGGAATATACCCGAAAGTATGACCGATAGTATGACCGTAAAATGAAAATAATAGATCATTTTTTCCACCTTATATCCAGCGTGATTGATTTAGTTCAAATTCTATTAAATTATAACACAATTAATAAATAATGTCAACCGGATAGAAGTGACCCGCAGGGGGCATTGAGCCCGGATGCACTTCTTAACAAACCACCGGAGCTGAGGTCTGGCAAAATATGCTTCTTGCGGCTGCCGATTTCGGACTTGGCTCTTGCTATTTGGAATCTCCCACGCTTGCATTCAATATCCGTGCTGTCTGTGAATCTGCTAAGATTGCCGACAATGCACAGTCGCAGGCGGTCATCGTGTTCGGCTATACAAATGATACTGCTCCGCATAAGGACTATCCGCAGAATCCTGATAACATCGTATATGTGAAATTAGGGTACTATGTAAAATTTAACGAAAAGCCACCCATGAGGTTCATGCACTTCATGGGTGGTCTTTTTTACTGCTAATAGTATGCCAATGGAGTATATTGGCATTATGGAACGCGCCAGAATGCTGATTTTGACTTGTGCGGAACGGTTTTTGAGTGTGCCATTAGACTACGGTCATTTGGCATAGTCTATCAGTTTATCAAGTCTGCTCATGGTATTACCCAAAAATGACTGCTCCCACAGGACATACCGCCGCACAGTTTCCGCAATGCAGACAGTTCTGCTGTCTGATAACGGCTCTGCTGTCGGTCAGGTCGATACAGCTCTGTGGGCAATCGGTCAGGCAAGCACCTCAGCCGCAGAAGGTCACTATCGCTAATTCGCCGTGGCTGTTCGGCTTGCTGTTTCCCGATCTGCTGTTCAAATTCAAGGAAAAATATCCGAATATAGAGCTTGATCTGGTTGACCGTTCCGATACCGAGGTCTTGCAGTATGTGCTTGACGATCCTACACATCTCGGACTTATCACCAAGCCGAAGCATTGGCACGGCAGACACACGCAATTTTCCACGGTCAAGACCTACGCCTTGCAGCTCTGCCTGCACAAGGCTCACCCCCTTGCAAAGCGTGAGAGCGTATCCTTTGGAGATCTAAAGGACGAGAAATTCTTACTTCTCGACAAGCGTTCATTTTATCAGCAGATCGTAAAGGATAAGTCCGAGGAATACGGCTTCATGGCGAATATCGCATACGAAACGGCTGATATTCATCAGCTTTGCAGTCTTGCCGACAACAACAAGGGTGTGCTGATATGCGTACCGGTTACGCCACACAACCTGTTCCACAACTTGATCTTTGTGCCTTTTTCCGATAAGGATATGACCTTCAGCGTTGCGTTTATCTTTCAAAGTTATGACAAGCTCAGTGAGCCTGCAAAGAGATTCATGGAGTTTATGAAAGAATATGTGGTAGAATAGAGATAAACAGAATAGTCTTCTGAAAAGAAAAATCAGGGCTATACCTTCCGTACACACAGTTACGGAGGGTATAGCCCTTTTGTTGTGTTATGATAATATTAGTCCTGAATTTCCTTCATTATAGTCGCTCCGTCCTTGAAGCCGACCTTGTATGCAACCCTCATCTCAGCGGCGGCGGTATCGCTTACGCAGTCGAGGATTTTGTGGAATAATATAATGTGACAAGACCGATGAAGAAACGGAAAATTTCAAAAAAGAGCGATTTTGGTAGAAAATCTGGTAGAAATTTTTGGTAGAAGTCAATTATATGACTTATCGGAAAGTTCTCCAAATGCCCTAAAATTCGATGAAAGCACGAATAAAAACGGGAAAGTTAATATAATGTGCTTGAAATTGCTTCGATTTTGTGATATAATACTATTTAGCGACCATTATTTTATTTTTAGTCGCTTAAATTTAACAAGATAGTCTGAAAAGGAGGATAAGATGTCACCAAAGATATTTTCGATTGCCGAAAAAGAGCAGCTCAGGGAAAAAATGTTCTTTTCCGGACTGGAGCTTTTGAAGGAGCATGGCATGACCCATATGTCGGTGGAAAAGATAACCGCTGCGGCGGGGATAGGCAAAAGCACCTTTTATAACTTCTTCATGTCGAAGGAGGACTTTGTCATACAGCTCATCGAGTTCAACCGCAGCCGTTTCTGGCGGGCAGTGGCTGAAATGCTGGACGGGCGGGAAAGGCTGACCGTGGACGAAAGCAAGCAGGTGCTGACGGCGATAATCAACAACAATGACAGCGTATATCAGTACCTGACCCCCGAAGATGAGAAAAAGCTGGCAGATGCAAGCCCAGAGAAAGCAGAGGCTGATATCGTCGAGGAAACAGAGACCTTGAAGCGGCTGTTTGCCATGTTTGATGGGGTGAGAGAAGATGTGGAATATGCTGTGGTATCAAACCTGCTGAAAATACTGGCGCTTACTGCCGAGAATCGCTCCATGCTCCACGAAAGCGCATATCAGTCCACCCAGGATAAGCTGTTTGGTCTGCTTTTCGGCTGCGTTTTTAAGGAGGAAGGAAATGAGTAAGGAAACGAAGAAAAAAGAGGGTGTCGCCCGTTTGATGGAGCTGGCAGGGACTAAGAAGGCGGGACTGACTGCTGCATGCACGCTGTCGGTAATGTCGAGCGTGTTCAAGACCGTGCCCTACTTCACCATTTACGAGATACTGAAAAGGCTGATAGAAAGCTATTCCTCGGGCGGCAGCTTTGCCTTTGCAGGAGTTAAAACACTCGTGATATTGACCGCTGTCAGTGCCGTGCTTTACGGTGTATGCGCCTATGCTTCGGCGATGCTTTCCCACGGGGCGGCATTCGATATTCTCTACGAGCTGAGAATGAAGCTGATGGAGAAGATGGGGCGCATCTCATCGGGGTATTACACCTCTAACACTCAAGGCTCCATCAAGAAGCTGCTCATCGAGGACGTGGAGCAGATAGAGATATTCATAGCCCATTCCATGTGCGAGGTGGCAGCCGCCATTGCCACTCCCCTGATGACTATCATCGTACTGTTCATCGTGGACTGGCGGCTGACGCTGGTGTCGCTGCTGCCCATAATATGCTCCTTCGTGATACTTGCTATGGCGCTGAAAAAGCCAGACGGTGCAAAGCATCAGCAGAACATGGCTGACAGCAAGGCGAAAATGGAGGGCACTATAGTAGAATACATTCACGGTATGTCGGTCATCAAGATATTCGGCGGAACGAAAAACGCCTTCAAGCGGTACGAGACCGACCTTAACAGCTTCACCAAAGCCGTCCACGACACGGCATACTACAACGCAAACGGCATAGGACTGTATTACGCATTTTTCGGTGCGCAGGTTCTGTTTCTGCTGCCTGCGGCGATAATAATGCTGAACCATTCCGCAAGCTATGCCGAGGTGCTGCCCAAGATACTTTTCTTTCTGGTGATATGTGCAGGACTTAAAGAGCCGCTGGAAAACATGATGAACGTTTCCATCGACAGCACCAAAATAAACGTAGGCTTGAAGCGCATTGATGAGCTGCTGGAGGAGCCTGAGATAACCCTCATCGGCGAAGGCAGGCAGCTTACGAAATTTGATATTGAATTTGATGAAGTGTCGTTTGCTTATCCGGGCAGCGGCATTAAAGCTTGCGATAGAGTTAGCATATGCTTACCACAAGGAAGCTGCAATGCTCTTGTAGGTCCGTCGGGCGGTGGAAAATCCACCATTGCACAGCTTCTGCTGCATTTTTATGAGGTGAACGAGGGCACTATAAAAATAGGCGGGGTGGATATCAGAGAGGTAACACACTCTGAGCTTGTGAAGAACATTGCATATGTTTTTCAGGATTCCTTCATCTTTAACGACACCATTGAAAATAACATCAGAATGGGTAATGACACCGCTTCCTTTGAGGAGGTAAAAGCCGCCGCAGAAGCCGCGAACATCGCTGATACCATCGAGTCTCTGCCCGAGGGCTACAAGACGGTGGTGGCGGACAGCATCGGGCTTTCGGGCGGCGAAAAGCAGCGTATCGCCATAGCAAGGGCAATACTGAAAAATGCACCCATAGTTGTGCTGGACGAAGCCACAGCCTATGCGGACGCCGAAAACGAAGCCAGGATACAGGAGGCATTCTCACGGCTGTCAAAGGGGAAAACAGTAATAATGATAGCCCACAGGCTAAAGACCATTCAGAATGCGGACAATATTCTTGTGATGAACAGCGGCAGACTGGAAGCTGTTGGAAGGCATGAGGAGCTTATGGAAAGCTGCGGGCTTTACCGCGATATGGTCACGGCAAACGAGCGCCGTGACAGCTGGACGATGAGAAAGGAGGAGCAGCATGACCAAGCGTGAGAAATTTGCAAAATGGTGGAACATCATTACCTATGGAGACAGCGGAAAATACACGGGCTTCATAGCGTGGCTGTTTCTTGACAGCTTTGTGGCGTCAATACCCTCCAGCGTGCTGATGGTGGCAGTGTACTATCTTTTAGCGCCCATACTCGACAGCTCCAAAGCCTATGAGCAGAAGCCATTCTGGATGCTTGTGGGGATACTGGTTGTGCAGACGATCGCATATGCGATAGTCAGAAGAAAGTCCTATCTCGACATCTGTGTGGGACACGTTTCGGCACAGCAGGAGGAAAAGCTGCGTATCGGCGACAAGCTGAAAACTCTGCCTATGGGGTATTTTGCCACCCACGATGCAGGCGAGCTTTCAACGCTTATGATGCGCAACTATGAGGAGATAGAGAATCTGTCATCAAGCGTTGTGGCAAACGGCGCGGTCATACTCATAAGGCTGATTATTGCACTTGTGGTGCTGAGCATTTTCAATGTAAAGATGACGCTTGCAATGTTTATTGTGATCCCCCTTGCTATTCCCTTTGCGGTGATAAGCTACAGGCGAGTTGCCCACACAAGCGCAGAGCTTATCGCAATACAGCAGCAGACTGCGGCGAACGTTATCGAGTATGCAGGCGGCATAACCACACTGCAAGCCTACGACAGAACAGGCAGCGCCTTTGAGGGATTAAAAAACAGCTTCGCCAGGCTGCGGGAGGATTCCAAGCGGCAGGAAAAGGCGGGCGGCGCAGTTTCGATGTACGGCAGAGCCATACTGTTTCTTGGGATAAGCATAGTAATGGGTGTGGGAGCACAGCTACTTTCAGTGGGAGAGATATCACCGTTTTTCTACATAATGTGTCTGCTGGCGGCTTTGCAGGTCTACGAACCGATAATGCAGCTGTTCGTGTTCGTCATCAGCATGGCGAGGATAAATCAGTGCGTGGAAAAGCTGTCGGCACTTAAAGAAGAAAAAGCCCTTGACGTCACCGAGCCTGCGCAAACCACGGAGCACAGCGATATCTCCTTCAAGGACGTTCACTTTGCATATGACGGCAAGGAGGAGGTCATCAGGGGCATAAGCTTTGATATCCCCGAGCGGAAATTCGTGGCGCTGGTGGGAGCTTCGGGCTCGGGCAAAACGACGATAGCAAGGCTGCTGGCGCGTTTCTGGGATATCCAAAAGGGCGAGATAAGCATAGGTGGCGTGCCGATAACAAGCATGACCCAGGAGCATCTGCTTTCAAAGATAAGCATGGTATTTCAGGACGTATATCTCTTCAAGGACACCATCGAGGAAAACATAAGGCTCGGCAGACCCCACGCCACCCGTGAGGAGATGATCGCTGCCGCAAAAGCTGCCGCCTGCCACGAATTCATCATGTCGCTGCCCGAGGGCTACGATACAATGGTGGGCGAGGGCGGCTCGACACTTTCGGGAGGTGAGAAGCAGCGCATTTCCATCACACGGGCGATACTTTCCGATGCGCCTATAGTCTTTCTGGACGAAGCTACCGCAAGCCTTGACCCCGAAAACGAGGTGCTTATCCAGCGGGCAATCGACGAGCTTGTGAAGAATAAGACGGTGCTTGTAATTGCCCACCGCCTGCAATCGGTGATGAATGCTGATGACATCATCGTGCTGGACGATGGCAGGATAGCCGAGGAGGGCACCCACTCACAGCTGCTGTCAAAGGGCGGAAGATACGCAGCTCTCTGGGAAAATCAGCAGAGAGCAGGCAGCTGGAAGCTGAATTAAAAAAGTGAGGAGATCGCTTATGCTTTCTCCTCATTTTCTATGTTTATTCTCTGCTTTCTTTCAAACACTCCACCATGTCCACGTTTTTAAGCTTTCTTCCCGCAAGCAGGAGTGATACGATGTATGCGACAGCCACGAATATCAGGCTGATAAAAAACGTCTTTGCGCTCAGAGCTATGGACATCATTATGCCGCTTGCCTTGGCATTGTTTTCGGCTATCATCGCGGAAAGCGCCACACCCAGCGGCGTACCCAGCAGGAACCCGAAAGGCACGATAAGGTGATTTGACGAAAGTGTCATGCTGCGTATTTCAGCTTTGCGATAGCCCAGAACGTCAAGCATAGAGATGTTGCGGCGGTTCTCCTCGACTATCATTCCTGCAAGCATCATCACCACAAGCACGCAAATCAATGCTCCAATGACCTTGACGATGTTCAGCACTATCTCTGCGGTCTTCAGGGCGTTCTCTGTACTGCGGCGGTAGTCTTCAAGCGAGGCGGATTTGTTCAGCAGCTCCTGCGGGATATCGAGAGGCGTTCCGCTTATAATGACATTGAACTCATTCGGCTGCCTGCCGAGTATTTCCGCTTCGTTTGCCTTGCTTGTAATGATGAGCGGCAGGACGTCATTGTCAAGGATATCGTCGATGTGTACCGTGGAGCTTTTCATGGAAACGATATTGTAGAAAGTAAAATCATCGCCCGCCTTAACTCCGAATATCCTCGCCGCAGATGAGGTCATATAGTACCCGCCGTAGGTAAACGGCTCGCCCGACACCGTCTGTGGCTCGAAAAGCTCACAGCCCTCGTCGATACCCACAAGGTTGAACATACTGTCCGTCCCTTTGACGCCGAAGCTCACGTCCATTATAGCATTTCCGCCGTAGTTGTTATCCTGCTGAAACTCTGTGAAGCCGTACTCATATTTCCCTCCCATCATAGCCATAGGGACTTTGTTTTCAAGCATATCATCGTAAGCGTCCTGATAAACGCCGCTGAGCACCACTGCCATAGTCGCGGCGGCAATGCCGACGAGCAGGGTAAGACTTCTGGAGACATTCGCAAGCACTATACGGATATTGTAAAGCCACTTGAAATTAATATTGCTGTTTTTCAGCACATGAGATATGCGCCCGCTTTTTATGCCTTTAAGCAGCGTCACCGCATCGCTGTTAAGTGAACCAGAAAGCACCATAAATGCCGTCAGCGAATAAACTGCGAGAGGTATGAGAAGTGCTATGACTACTATGCCCCAAGGCATTTTTATGCCATAGTCAATATGCTCGGCAAAGCTCATAAGATACACCCCGAACAGCCTTGAAAACGGCACACAGCAGATAAGCCCCATGATATCTCCGAGAACTGCCGGTATCAGCGCATAGAACATATAGTGCCGCACAAGCTCCTGCTTGTTGTATCCAAGGGATATAAGCACGCCAATAGTCTTGCTTTCACGCTTGACGGTGCGCCGCAGCACCATTGCGATAACGGCTATCACCACCAGCATGATTATCGGGCTGTAAACCGAGAATTCGGCTTTGAGGTCTTTGGCGTCTGAAAGCACTGTTCCCATTCTGGGATTTGCCGACTGCGGGATATATTCAAGCAGACCGTATTTATCATACAGATATCCCCTGGCTGACGATTCGTTGCTGCTATTGTCATATTTTACGGAATAATATGAAGAAATGCCTCCTGTACTGTCAATAGCTTTTTTAGTGACTACCGCCAGCCCGAAGTTTTCACTGTCCGGGAAGCTGTCGGCAAACTCGGCGTACATCATGGCGTAATCGGGTCTGACGCAAAGCCCGCAAACGGTATATTCCTTTCCGCCGAGAGTGACGGTATCGCCCTCTTTTATGCTGTGTGCTTTTGCATAGTTATAGCTTATCAGCACATCGCCGTCGCTCTGCAAGCCTCTGCCCGAAAGGACTTTTGTGCGGTTTATCTTCTCGCCGTCTGAAAGCATTCTCAGCTTTGTGCCGTCATCTCCTCCGATATTCAGATATGTCTGCTTTTCGATCTGTATACCGAACTTCTGCTCGGTTTCGGTTATATCCTCATCGGAAAGCTCTTCAGAAACCGTGAACTGACCGTCCTCGGCATTCTCCTCTGCGAAAAACTTGGTATAGGTCTCGGTCATGGTGTCGCTCACTGCGAAAGCTCCCACCCAAATCATTATGGTCAGCGCCGTCAGCACGGTGCCTGTGATGTAGAAGGACAGATTTTTCCTGACGCTTCGCAGTATTTTCTTTTGCAAAGTCATTATATCTCCAGCTCCTTTATTGCCTTTCTCGCGTTTCGAGTGTTGGAGACTATCTTGCCGTCGCGTATGCGAATCACTCTGTCAGCCATGCCCGCGATGGCTTCGTTATGGGTTATGATGACGATAGTGGTGTGGTACCTTTGGTTTACATTTTGCAAAAGCTCCAGCACATCGCGGGAGGATCTTGAGTCAAGTGCGCCCGTCAGCTCGTCGCAGAGCAGTATGGAGGGATTTTTCACCAGCGCCCTTGCGATGGCGCACCTCTGCTGCTGACCGCCCGAAAGCTCAGACGGGAAATGGGTCTTGTGCTTTGCAAGCCCAAGCTCGTCAAGAAGCTCGTCGATATCGAGGGTGTTTTCCGAAATATCCGCAGCGACCTTGACGTTTTCCTTTACCGTCAGCTCGTTGATGAGGTTGTAGGTCTGGAACACGATCCCGACCTTATTGCGCCGGTATTCGCCAAGCTGCTTTTTGTTGTACGAGGTCAGCTCGCAGCCGTCCACCGTTACCGTTCCCTCATCCGCCGAATCCAGCCCGCCCAGCAGATTGAGCAGCGTTGACTTGCCCGAGCCCGAAGGACCGAGTATAACGCATATCTCCCCCTTTTCAAGCGTAAGCGAGGCATGGTCAAGGGCGAAGAGGGTGTTCTCGCCGCTGCCGTATTTCTTGACTGCATTTTCAACCTTAATGTACATCACTGTCCCCCCTCAGGTAAGCAAGCATGACCTCGAATATCGAAGCCAGATTTTTCTCAAAGGCGTCACCGCAGAAAGCGGCACGGTTTTCGATAGACATATTTATCATCTTTGCAAAGTTGACAATGTAGCCGTAGTCAATCTCCTGCCTTATGCCGTCAACATGGCTGAGAATAAGCATTGCAAGCTCCTTTGACTGCTCGGGGTCGAAGAACCTTTTCGTTTCCTCGGTATCCATCATCCAGCGAATGTCGTCGGGGCTGAAATGGTAGGAAAACGCCGCCTCGGGTCGAAAGGCGTTCTTGTAAAATCCATAGAGATCATCGAGCTTTATCCTGCCCTTTTTCTCGAGCATCGCCCTCAGCTCCCTTTCGGAAACGGCGTTGTAGTCCTCGATTATCTCCGCCACTAGCGCTCCCTTTGAAGGGTAGAAATTGTAGAACGTCCCCTTTGCGATACCTACGCTTTCCGCCAGCTCCGCCACCGTGGTCTTGCGCAGGCTCTTGCTCTCAAACAGCTCCAGCGCCTTTTGCTTGATCTGCGCTTTTATCTGCTCGCGCTGTTCTTCCGTGAATATTACCGGCATAGCTTATCTTCCTTTCACTAAATGACCGCTTTTGATTTTGGTCATTTATATAATAGCACAATTATTTTTGTTTGTCAAGAGGGTGATCGCGACTTTTCTGAATGTTTTGATTAGGTTTTGATTTTCCCCTTGACAAATCCAAATTAATGGTGTATACTAAATATAGTTAATGCTATTAACTATAGAGAAGGTGAGCCCATGCCCAAGGATAAATCAGCCACGAATGCAAGAATCATCGCCTGTATGCGGGAGGAATTCCTGACCCACGGCTATGACAAGGCTTCGCTCAACCGCATATCGGCTAAGGTCGGTATAACTACCGCAGGGCTATATAAGCATTTTTGCGGCAAGGAGGATATGTTCGGATTTTTGGTAAGGGACGCTCTCGACGCGCTTGAGTCTATCCAGTCTGAGGGTACCAGAGAGATGACGGCGGAGGATTACGACCCGTTCAGTGATGAGGTTTCGTCGGAGCTTATCGAACTTATATATGAGCATTTTGAGAGCTGGAAGCTGCTTGTTTGCTGTGCTAACGGCTCGAAATATGAGCGCTTCGAGGAGGAGCTTATTGACAGTGAGACCGCTTCAAACAAGCAGTACGCCGAGATACTCCGCAGGGCAGGCAGGAGCGTCAAGCCGCTGACCGAAATGGAGTGGCATATCCTTTCCACCGAGTATATCCATCTGGTGCTGGAGATAGTCCGCCATGACATGACAAAGGAAGAAGCGTACCGCCACATGAGCTTTGTGAAAGCACTGCTCTACCCGGGGTGGAAGGAAATATTCGGGCTTTGATTATTAAAATATGTATATCAGTGAAAATTCCGCCTGTGCGGATTTTTTGCTTTTATAGGGTTAGTTAATGCAAACTAAAATCATTTACCAAAGGAGAAGTAATTATGGAAAACAAATGGAACAAAAAGAATGCGCTTTGGCTTGTGCTGTACATTTACGAACGGTGCTATGCTTGACGAGCTGTTCAGATCAACTGTCAGAGTATGTCCGTCACCGTCAAACACTCCTGTGAACGGAGTGTTGACACCAACCGCAGTTGTTATAGAAATATCTGATGTAAGCTTGAAGTAACTGCCTGATGAAATCACGCTGCTGCTTTCTAAAGCAATCCAATCTTCGGCTGAATTTATCAGATAAGGATTTGATTCGCTACCGTCACCCTCAAATTCTTCCGCACTTGCCGTAATAGCCGTATCAAACAGCCGCAAGCCGCTGAACGGCAAACCTCCCGCTGATGAAACCACCACAGCCAGCGCACACAGCGCCGCTATGATCTTTTTGCTTTTCATTCTCTCAACTCCTTTACTTAGCTATCAGCACCGTCTCGACGTTCGCGCCGTTAAGGGGCGTTTCACCGTCAAGTGCGATCGTTGATATTTGTATGACTGCGGGATATTCGCCCTCCGCAAGGGGCTTGTTCAGCTTAACGTCATAAATGCAGTCGCCCGGCTGAACGTATTTCGACT
>CALCRR010000324.1 GCA_937894495.1 uncultured Ruminococcus sp.
AGCAAGAGGCAAGAAATTTTCCAAACAAACAAAGTCTGAAAAGAGGACTCTTGCTCCTTGCCTCTTGCTTCTTGCTTCTAGAGGGACAGGTTGGGGAATTATAAAGACGGTTCACCGCACAGGGTTATCTCGTCGGCTGCTTTGCCCTCAGTCTCGAAGAGTATGATAGTGTTTTTGCCCTTTCTGAGCAGCGGTGCAGGCAGGTAAAGCCGCTTTTGCGGTCCTATGCCCCAGAACCTGCCCAGGTTGAAGCCGTTTATAAAGGCGCAGCCCTTTTCAAAGCCGCCGAAGTCGAGGAAAGTATCGCACGGCTCGTCTATGTCCAGCTCAAACCTGTAAAATGCAGGTGCGCCCGGTTTACAGCCGCTCTCAAAGTCGATATCGGCTATCTGCTTTTCATCAAGGGGCAGCGGATAGATATCCATACCGTAGCGGCGGCTGTCGTTGATAACTATGCCGCCCGATATGCCCTTGCGCTGGCTCTCAAGCCCTGTGCCGAAATTCTCACGGCTGAGGTTTTCAACAAGTATATCCACACTGCCGCCCTGCTCCTCACGGGGGCACTCAAACTTATCATAAATGTTGCTGTCAAAGGCGGTGAACATCAGCTCGCCCTCTGCAAAGCCCTGCGCCCTGTCAGCCATGCCCTCTAAGCGAATATCTTTGAGCTTGTCATCATCACCCAGCTTCACCCGATAGAGGATATAGCCGTAGTTCTGGTCAAGCTCCTCCATAGTCAGGGGATAAACCGAGTGAACGGGCGATGATATCTTGTCAAGCACGCTGAAAAGGTCGGTTTTGCCGCTGCATTTAACGCTGCCGTATTCCTTGCGCTTTATATCTGCGGTGAGGGGTATCCGGGGTATATCAAAATAATTTGAAAATATTTTCCTCACCGCTTCATACTTGGGAGTTATCCTGCCGTCCTCGGTGAGCATTGCATCGTAGTCGTATGAGGTCACGTCGGGAGTTTTGCTGCCCCCGTTCCTGCCTGACATAAAGCCGAAGTTGGTGCCGCCCTCGAACATATAAAAGTTCACGCTGCCCCGTCTCATTATCTCGTCAAGCTCGGCGGTATACTGCTCCATATGCTCGCTGACATCAAAGGTGTGGTGCTCCTCGCCCCATGCATCGAACCAGCCGCACCAGAACTCCATACACATCAGCGGCTTATCCTGCCCGATAATGCTTTGCATAGTATCGAACTGCCACTTTACCGACGAGCCGAAATTGCCTGTTGCCAGCGCATTTTCAGCCATGCCGCACCTGAAAACGCTGTCGTTCCAGGGTCCGTCTGAGGTCACAAAGGGCACGGTTATGCCAAGCCTCCTCATGGTATCCGAGAGGAATTTGAGATAAGCCTTGTCGCTGCCGTAATAGCCGTACTCGTTTTCCAGCTGCATCATAATGATATTGCCGCCCCTGTCGATCTGGTAGGGGGCAAGTTTGGGCATAAGCTCATTATAATAGCTCTCCACCGCATCGAGATAGGGCTTGTATGAGCACCTGAGGCGCATTCCCCTGTCTTTTAAAAGCCAGGCAGGCAGACCGCCGAACTCCCACTCGGCACAGATATAGGGCGAGGGTCTTATGATGATATAAAGCCCCAGCTTCCGGGCTGTTTCGATAAAACGGCAGATATCTCTCATGCCTTCCCACAAAAACTCTCCCCTTTTCGGCTCGTGAAAGTTCCACGGGATATAGGTCTCCACCGTGTTGCAGCCCATATTTCTGAGCTTTTCAAGCCTGTCCTGCCAGTATTCGGGCACGGTCCTGAAATAGTGGAACGCCCCTGAAATTATTTTGAACTCCTTGCCGTCAAGATAAAACTTATCTTTGATCTCAAACATAAATGCAGCCTCCCTGTTCCTTAAAATAAAGCCCTGCGCAGCCCTTTTGCAGTCTGCTGCGCCCGACTCATGATATCCTCAAAATTCGCTGCCTTATTATAGCACATTTTGCCCCTTGGTTCAATCGTATTTATATATAAAAATTGCTGTTAAACTATAGTTAAATTGCCCTGCCAGTCGCTAGGGGCTAGAGTGCTAGGAGCTAGATAATGGGCTTACCTACAAAGTTTGGTAACGTACTTTGTTTGTTAGACCTAATTATTGTTCTGAACTATATATAGCACATTGGTACTTGTAAATATATAATTTTTGTGCTATAATATGTAAAAAATAGAAACTGAAAACATACGATTTTTATTTCTGAGAGAGGTCCTACAGATGAACTGCATTGAGCACTACGGATATTATGAGAACGTGGCTGATTTTCCCGAGCACAGCCATACCTCCTGCGAGATACTTTATCTCCACGAGGGCAGGATAAAACTCACTGCCGACGGCGAAAGCTATGAGCTGACGGGGGGTATGCTCTACCTTATGCCGAGCAGCACAGTTCATAAAAACGAGCTTTTAGACCGAAGTGTCTACCGCCGCACCCTTATGTTTTTAAACCCCTGGATATACGGCAGGAGCTTCCACGACAACACGGTGCAGAACCTGCTTATGGGCTTTATCTCAAAAAAACCTGCGGTGCTTACAGATGACTTCGGTGCGCTTGCCATGATAAATGATATCGGCAGGGAGCTTGATGATGACCCTCCCCTGTCGCAAGCCGTGACCGCCGCCATAGTCACAAAACTGATAGCAAGCATTATCAGAAAAACAGGTATGCCCGGCAGCAGTGAGGACGCCCCTGTTAAAATGGTCATAGACGTCTGCAACTACATTCAGGACCACTGCACCGAGCAGCTGAGGATATCGGATATCTCGGATAAATTCTATATCAGCAAGTATTATCTCACCCACATTTTCAAGGAGCAGATGGGGGTATCGCCACGGCAGTTTTTAAGCACCGCAAGGCTCTCAAAGGCGTACAGTATGCTTTACGATAAGAGCATAAAAATATCAGAGATATCGGATATGTGCTGCTTTACCAGCCACAGCGATTTCGCCAAAAAATTCAAGGAGCAGTACGGCACTTCCCCCACCGATTTTCGCAAAAAGCTTTTTGATGACAAGTGAAGTTTTTGCCGCAGGATAAACGTCCTGCGGCTTTTTTAAGCCTTTAAGCATAATAAAACACCGCAAGATAAATATAATTGACAGCAAGTTTTATATATTTTTCCAAAGCTTCATCTGCTATAATTATATCAAAGAAAATACCGAAGATACGGCATTTCGGTATTGTATCAGATAAATTAAAACGGAGGTAAGCATAATGAGACTTATGAAAATAACAGCAGCCTTTGCTGCGGCTTCACTGGCAGCTTGTATGAGCATTTCGGCATCGGCTGCGACAGAGCTCACAAGAACAGACTCGGTAAACAAATTCGACCTGGGCACCGACAGCGTGGGCGGCTCGGGCGTCGAGGGGGACAAGACCGCAGGTCAGAACTGGATAAAGGTAGTTCAGAACAGCAACAGTCTCAAGCTTTTTGAGGACGTGGGTCCCGATGTGAACGTTACCGCACTTGCTGTGACCTTTGAGATATCCGACTGGTCGGGCATAGAGTTCCCTGTGTCCTGGGGAGCTAATATCGACTTCTGGGACGATGCCAGCACCACATGGTGCGGCACGGGCGCTTTTGAGGGTATATCGGAATATACTGTAAACTCAAACGGCGAGTACACACTGGTGTGCAACCTGCAGGAAATGGCTGATGCCCGGGGCAAAGAGGGCATTGCACATATGCAGACCTGCGAAATGGTTTTGAATAACGTTCCCGAGAACGACACCACCACCATTGAGGTGAAGAGCGCAAGGATATATGTTGACGGCGAGGCTGTTGAGAACGCAGTGCTCCCCGACGGCACCGAAATAAGCATCACAAACAGACCTGTTGTGACCGACACCGACGAGAGCGGCACCGATGACAGCTCACAGACCGACAGCGGCGAGACTGCCGAGGAAAAGGGCGATGACACCGCAGCTGAGACATCTGACGACAGCAGCACAGCAGACAGCGGCAGCGAAGACACGCAGGCAGCAGCCGAGGGCTCAGACGGGGCAGAGGCTGCTTCGGCAGAGTCGGGAGAGAGCACAGACAAGAGCGGCAGCACCGACACCGCAGCCGATGACACCAAGGACACCGCCGCAGCAGACAGCGGTAAGAGCAGCACCGACACAAGCACCGACAAGGACATCACCAAGGACTCATCAGGCGGCAGCTCGTCAGCTTCATCATCTGGCAGCCAGAGCTCATCCTCCCAAAGCTCGGGTAATCCGGGCTCATCAGGCAGCAGCACGGGAGCAGCTTCATCGAATACAAGCTCCGCATCGGCAGGCAGCACAGCAGCAGGCAGCACCGCAGACAAGGGCGAGCCTGACAACACCAACGCCGAAACAGGCGCAGCAGAAAACCTTATGCTGGCAGGCATGGCTCTCGGCATTGCAGGCGCTATAGCTTCAAAAAAGAAAAAGTGATAAAGTTATAAAAGCCTTTCTCCTGACCGGAAATCGGGAGAAAGGCTTGACTTTTTTCGTGCAGACAGCAGCTTGAAATGCTGTCCATAAAAACGGACAATTCACCTTGCGTTCCAGCGTACAGCTAAGCCCTGCGCTCGACCCATGCGCCGATGGAGGGCTTGCCATTTCTGTCATAGAAAACGTCCGCATCTCTTTCAAAGGTAAGGCAGTTCATGCAGTCCACCGCAAAATCATCGCCCAGCTCACGCTGCACACCACAGGCAGCGGCGTGAAGCTCCTGCAAGGTATCAAGATCACGAAAGCCCATCTGTGAAAAGCTGAGACGGCAGATGATATTATCCTGCGAGGGGGAATACCTGCTGCCCCTGAGCAGGCTGATATCGTAAAAAGTAATGCTCACCGCAGCAAAGCCGCCCTTTGCCATATGCTCTCTCAGGCTGTTTCTGATGATATCGAAAAAGGGCATTCCAAGAAATTCCTCGGTAAGCCGCCGCACCTCAGCAATTTCGCTGTTTAAACGCTCACGATCAGCCGCCGAAATGCCATAAGTTATGCTCATTATATGCACACCTCCGTTTTTTATCGTTTTTTATATTGTAGCAGATGAGCTTAATGTTGTCAAATTTTCTCGTCGGTTAACACTTTTCCCTAAAGCTCCACAGTGTTTTAGCAAAAAAAATCTTTAAATAACACAAAGTCATCATTTTCCAAGGTTTGCGCAGCGTAACCTGCTAGTTGCCAGGCGTTAGAGTGCTAGTGGCTGGAAAGCCGATATTAAAAAATATGCGGTAAATCGCACAATAACTCGTTTACAAGGTTCGCGCAGCGTCACAAAATAATAGCTGCCACGTAAGCGCCCCTAGCTTTTAGAGGTAAGATGTAAGAAGTAAGAGGTAAGAAAATGGTTTAGCAAATT
>CALCRR010000325.1 GCA_937894495.1 uncultured Ruminococcus sp.
GGCACAATGGTCACCATACGGACATAAGTATAGCGAAATAAAGCGCGCGCTCAAGTCTCGCGCCAGCAGGCTTGCAGGGGTTGCCCTCGACGCAGTCAGGGCGGGGCAGCGCCCCAGCTCAAGGCACAAAGTTCTACCTTTCCACACAGCCGCATATAATTATAGTAGTGTAAAATTACGATGAACTCTAAAAAGGAGCGGCGAAAATGAAAGAGAACCTGCACACCACCATAGCCTTTATACTGCTGCTGGCGTTTATCCCCTGCCTTGCCTACCTTACCCCCGAGGGGACAAGCAGTGCAAAAGCGGACGATATCACCGTGGGAGTGTATTTCACCAAAGAGAAAAAGTGCGTTGATTATTCGCTGGAGGAGTATGTTATCGGGGCGGTGATGGCGCAAATGCCTGCGGATTTTGAGACCGAAGCGCTGAAGGCTCAGGCGGTGCTTGCCAGGAGCTACATAATCCGCCGTTACCAAAGCGAAAAGGAGTCCCCCACCCCTGCCCTCCACGGTTCCCTCATAAGCGATGATGAAAACCTCTACCAGAGCTTTTTCACCGACGAGCAGGCAAAGGATTTCTACGGCGAGGGCTACTCTGCCGCCCGTGACCGCATTACCAAGGCGGTCAGGTCAGCCAAAGGCATACTCACCTATAAGGGGGAGCCTGTCATCGCAGCCTACCACGCAGCTTCATCGGGCTATACCGAGTCGGCAAAGACCGCCTGGGGGCAGGATATACCCTATCTTAAATCGGTAAAAAGCGAAAATGACGCCAAGCTCAAAGGCATAGAGACCGTCACCACCCTGTCTCTTGACGAGTTTGACAAGCTCGTCTACCGGCACTACGGCATAAGCACAGGCGGCTCTGCCCAGCCCTTGACCACCTCTGCCAACAAGCACGGCTATGTCACCTCACTAAGCATTTGCGGCAGCCAAGCCGACGTGCAGGAATTTATCTCCCTTATGGAGATAGCCTCCCCCTGCTTTGAGTTTGAGATAAAGGACGGCAATATCATCTTCACCGCCAAGGGCTTCGGTCACATGGTGGGTATGAGCCAGTACGGCGCAAACCTTATGGCTCTGGACGGCGCAGACTACAAAGAGATACTCGCCTATTACTACAAAAACGTTAAGCTCAGCGCAGCAGAAGTATAAAATTAGCCCGGGAGAATAGCAAAACTCCCGGGCATTTATACTTATTTGGGTCTGTGCGGTTCACCACTTTTTGACCTTGCCTGCACAGTACATTTTCGGCTTCAGCGCCCTCAGCTCCACATAGCAGCCGCATTCAAGGCACATACCGTCGGACAGACTGCCGCAGGTCCTGCAAATGCCCAGCCTGCGGTCATATTCATCATCGCTCACCCTGTTCTCACGGGGGAAGTTTTTTATGTGCTCTAAAAGATTTGCCCTGTATTCGTCATAGTCCAGCTCTGCCAGCAGGCACTTTATGCACGGCTTTTTCATTACTTAAAAAGCTTTACCGCTGCCACCGAGCATGGGGGCAGTATTATCTCCGCCGAGCCTTCGCCGAGAGCCACCTCCAGCGGCTGGGGCTTTACCCTCTCGGGCTCGTCAAAGCTGTTATAGGTCCTGGGGTCGGCTGCGGTAACTATCCTGCCCTCGGCACGGGCAGCCTTGAACTCCCCCGTATCACAGCTGAGCTTAACGCTGTCACTGAGGGACGCATTTGAAACAGTGATAAACAAATTGCCCTCGCCGTCCACCGATACCGACTGTGAAAGCGCAGGTGCATGGCTCTCACCGCTGCCTGTATCAAAATTCTCCGCCTGTGAGCTCACAAGAGTGCTGCCCTGGTGCTCCTTGAAAAGGTCAAACACGTGGTAGGTGGGCGTCAGCACCATTTTCTCCCCTTCGGTGAGTATCACCGCCTGCAGCACATTCACCGTCTGGGCGATGTTTGCCATTATCACCCTGCGGCTGTATTCGTTGAAAAGGTTAAGGTTCACCGCTGCCACTATGGCGTCCCTCATGGCATTCTGCTGATAGAGAAAGCCGGGGGCAGTGCCCTCCTCAACATCATACCAGCAGCCCCACTCGTCAACTATCAGCCCGATGCTGTTATCAGCGTCGTGCTTGTCCATTATCTCAATATGCTTATCCAGCAGCTCACGCATATAGAGAGTTTTTGAGATGGTGCTGTAATACTCCTCGTCTGAAAACTCAGTGGCGCTGCCCTTGTGGGACCAGTCGCCTGTGGGTACTGTATAATAATGCAGAGATATGGCTTTTGTGTGCCAGCTCTTGACGTTCTCCAGCAGCTTGTCCGTCCAGCTGTAGTCATCTGCATTTGGTCCGCAAGCCACCTTAAAAAGCCGGTTGCCGCTGTGATCCTTGCAGAATGACTGATACTGCCTGTAGAGGTCGGCATAATACTCGGGGCGCATATTGCCGCCGCAGCCCCAGCTCTCATTGCCTATGCCTAAGTATTTCAGCTTCCAGGGCTTTTCCCTGCCGTTTTTGCGTCTCAGCTCCGCCATGGGGGATACACCGTCAAAGGTCATATACTCCACCCACTCGGCGAGCTCCTGCACAGTGCCGCTGCCGAGGTTGCCAGCCACATAGGGCTCGCAGCCCAGCTCCTCGCAAAGGTCCATAAATTCGTGAGTACCAAAGCTGTTGTCCTCAACCACATGACCCCAGTTGGTGTTGACCATTTTCTTTCTTTGGGACTTCTCACCAATGCCGTCCTTCCAGTGATATTCGTCCGCAAAGCAGCCCCCGGGCCAGCGCAGCACGGGTATGCGAATGTTTTTCAGCGCCTCGATAACATCGCTGCGCACCCCGTTTTTATTGGGCACAGCCGAGTCCTCACCCACAAAAATGCCGTTATATATGCACCTGCCCAAATGCTCCGAAAAATGCCCGTATATCTCGGGGTTTATCCTGCTGAGCCTTTTCTCAGCGTCGATCTTCAATACCGCAGCTTTCATAAGTATTACCTCGTTTCAAATTATTTTAAGAACATTCTAACACACACCGCCGTTTTTTTCAATAGTAACAAGCCAATACCATACAAAATAACATTAAAATTATATTGACAGTCCTCACCGGACGGGGTACTTCCCCCACCTGTCCTCGCCGGACGGGGTACTTCCCCCACCTACCGCACTATTGTGTGGTGGGCGA
>CALCRR010000326.1 GCA_937894495.1 uncultured Ruminococcus sp.
CGGAGATCATAGTACCTGCCTTCTCTCTGTCTACGGCAGTAGTTGTCTCTTTCAAATTGCTCCTTTCCGCCTGCGATATTTTTCTCTCTACACGCAATGGCTTTTAGTTGCAGGGTCGTTACTCCTGCACAGGGTAGCCATGCGGAACGGCAGAGCCGTCCCATATCACAGCTATCGTTTTGTTGTCGGATATATTTTTAATCCGAGTAAGGATTTTTCTTCTCAAAGAAAGAAGTCTGACCGAGCATTTCTTCCTCGTCAGCAACATCATCATAGCTGTTATCCGACACGGATTTTTCATCGGCAACGGGCATTGCTGCCTGCTCGTGTTCTCTTGCGATCATATCAGCAAGAGCCTGTCCCTCACAGCTATACTGCTTGCACAGCGACTGATAGATCAGCAGAGCTTTCTGCTCACTCAGCTTTTCACACTCAGCCGTATCGGTCTGGATACGCTCTCTCAGCTTGCCGATCTTCTCATCGAGCTTTGCAATCTTCTTTGCGATGTCAGCCATATCATCACCACCGTTCATTTCAGATTTCGAGATCATATCCGATGATAATATTATAGCGCGCAACGCCTTACTTTGTCTATTGGCAGTGCGCATGAACTTTGGTGTGTCAATTGAGTTTTACGTTCGACAGATTGTTATGGGGAATTTTGAATTGAGCAAAAAAATGCAGAGCTGGCGTTGCTCTGCAAGATAAATCACATTTTTCTCTTGAATACATAATAATCCGGTTTCATGCCGCCGTAGATGTAATTGCCCATTTTCCATTCCACAAATAAATATTCTGTCCCGTTTATTTCGGCTATCTGATACTTTGCGGCAGTTGTACGATGAAGATTCAGAATATATCCCTTAGTCCATTTATCATGCCATTCACTGTCCATATATGTTTGTATCAGATCTCCGTCAGGCAGTATTTCCATAGATTTCAGGTACAGATCATCGTATTTATTTTCGGGCGAAAAATCGTCTGCTTCCGATACAAATGCGACCGAATCCCATGTCCCTATCAGCTTATCATCTCTTACAAAGGGCAGATCTATGTTAGCATGATTGCCGAGTGTTTCTTTGGTATATCGTTCACTGTCAGCTTTTACAAATACCTCAGTCTTATCATCAAGTCTGAAAAAAAGATACTGTTTGCCGCCTATATCCCGAAGGTCATATTTGTATGAAAGTATCGGCTCATCACCACCGTAGTGGATAAGGATAACACCCTTTGTCCAGCCCTCAAATATCCAGTAAGGCTCACCGTTCGGGAGAAAGTAGAGGATATTATACTCACCGCTTTTGTCGTTCAGGTCTGTGACCGCAAAACTATTTGTATCGCTTATCCAGCCGATATTTTCCCATTTGCCTATTACACTATCATCATTTACAAATTCCATTCCATTAGCAATTTTCATGATGTCTCGCTCCTTGTATACAAGTAGGTCATTACAGAAAGCCAAGTGTTTACTTCTATCTCTAAATTATATCACACCACCCCCGAAAAAGCAATATGCACTTTCAGTAATTTTCATGATAACTGCATATATATAAACGCACAGCTCCAAACGCTCAGAGGAGCGCATGAGCGACTATGAGAGTTCGCTCAGATATTTTTTCACGGGAACGATGAAAATAAACCAATCCGACCTGAACGGTCGGAAGAATATCAAAATCAAACCCAGCAAGCTCTGCATATTGTGTACACAAGTTCACAATATGCGCTGGCTTTGAAAATCAAATAAACGATTGATTTCAAACCCAGCAAGCACGGTATTCATGGGGTACATTTTGAAAAATGACCACCCTGAATACAGGAGCTTGTTAGAGGGTTTTGCACCCCTAAGACCCCGCTTGAAAAATGAAAGAAAAAGTGATATAATAGATAATGAAAATGGGCGAATACTATGATTTTGGAGGTTTGTCTATGAATGTAAAAAGTGATGATGAACGGAAGTCAAAGGTGCTGAAAGTCCGCTTGAACGATAAGGAGTTTGCCAAGCTGAAACAGTACACGGAGGAAAGCGGTCTGCGCTCAATGTCGGAGTACATTTTCAACTCTATTCTTGCAACACCGATCATTGAGTTAACGGACGAAGAACTTGCACCCGAAAAGGCAAGATTCAAAGAGATTGCCGACCGCATAAATTCTATCGCCATTCAGGTCAATCAGACGGGGAATATTTATCCCGAAGATATGCAGGAAATACGTCAGTTAGTTGAAGAAATTTCGGCAAGGCTTGCAGAGTATCAGGCAAAATTGGAACGCTTTGCCGTGACACCGCAGACGTTCAGAGCGATAGTCGATAAGGCTCACGAGGACGTGAAGAAATAAGAGAAAAATGCACCGAGGAAAACGCTTTTATTGCTGCGCCCTGCACAAGAATTATTACAAATATTTCGCAGAGCTGGACTCTGAAAACGAAATTGGCTATAATATACTTACAATACTTTTTGGAGGTGCAGTATATGTTTGCAATACCCGAATTGGCAATGCCTAAAAGTCAGACGGTCACGACCGTATGCAACGGCAGGCGTGAGGTCTGGACGGACTACGAGGAAGCAAAGGCGCATTTCCTTGAAATGATGATGACCGCCGAGGGCGAGGAGTATGAACGTGCAGAGTGCGTTTACATTCAACTCATACATGGGCTGGAGGAGTGTTTGGACGAGGACTAATAACCAGCGTAAGGGCTTTGCAGAAATGCAGAGCCTTTGGCTATGCCCTCAGACGAACGGAAATACCTCTCAGAGCCGTTCAAGCTGATTATGGGGAAAATATCCGCTGAAAAAGAAAAAGGCTCAGAGACAGTTCTCTGAGCTTTCACATATCCAATCAATTAGCTTCATCATAGCATTCGCTCGTGATCCAATGTTCCCCGTCAAAAGATCGTCAAACCAATCTTCCCACGGCGCATCGGTCAGTTCATCGTGCTTTGCATACGCAAGACTTGAAGGCGGCATAGGTTTATTGTTTTTCGCCCATACTCCTTCTAAGACCTTCCATGTGTTCGTCGAAAGCAAATAGGAAAGTCTTTTCTCATCTTTATTATCGAGTGCTGCCAGCAGCTTGATCCTTGTAGCTGACAGCCAATAACGTATGCTGTCATACTCCTTCTTGGGAGTAGAATAGGTGCTGTATATATCCTTTGCCTTTGAGATCAAAGTGTTCAGCTTTCCGGCATTATCAACGATGATTTTAGAGTAAAGATATTTATACACCTCGGCAGCGTTTTTGTCAAGGGCATATTTAAGCGTTTCAAACTTATGAAAATGCTTCTCAACCAAGATACCGTCGATATATTCACTTTCAAAGCGGTCACGGTCACAAAGAATAATAATATCAAGATCAGAATGCTCTGCAGCCTCGCCATATGCTACTGAGCCGGTAAGCAGGACAGCATTTACTGTGCTGTCCTGAATCAGCTTATCCGCTTCCTGCTCCAGTATTCTCAGATGCTTTTTCATATCAGCTTCTTCAAATCCGCAAGCTGTTCCTCGTCGGGTCTGTTATCATCGGAATACATCTTCTCCATAGGATACCACCATACCGGACCCCTGCCGTTGTTACCGTAGTTCTCAATATCTCCGCTTATCCTCGGGAACAGATGCCAGTGCAGGTGCGCATCACCCATTCCGAGCAGCTCGTAATTTATCTTTTCCGCGCCAAATGCCTTTGACACAGCCTCGGCAACCACCGTCATTTCTTCAATGAATTTCGCCCGCTCTGTCAGTTCAAGGTGGAACAGCTCGGTCTTATCTCCGTGGTGCTTGTAGAGAAATAGCGTGTAGCCACGGAAATGCTGATTGTCACCAATCACCACATACCCTGTTTCAAGCTCCTTGACGAAATAGGGATTTGTTCCGTTCTGTATCATTTTTATTCTGTCGCATATCAGGCACATTTTATATTTCCCTTTCATCTGTAATAATATGCTGCACTACATCAGGCATTCCTGCGGACAGCGTTCTGAAAACTGTCGGATATATCTTTTTTTCCGTATCTGGAGCGACCCAGCATAGATACTCGTTGCTGTCGCCCTCAGTAAAGCTGTAGCTGACCGGCTCAAAGCTATCCGGCACTTTCATCAGAAAGAAAAAT
>CALCRR010000327.1 GCA_937894495.1 uncultured Ruminococcus sp.
ATCCGTGAGGGGGAAGATGAGGACGGAGAGGATAGCTGAGAGGGACTTTGATTCCATTGGAGTCGAGGTTACAAATTGTGAAATCTAAGCAAAATATCCGCCTAAAGCATTGCTTTTTCTGCTCATTTATGCTATAATAGAACAATAGACCACCGATCCGACATTTGTCGGTGCTAATATTATTCGGTCTATGCTACAAGCGAGCTGACCTTTATGGTCATAGGAGGGCTTAAAAATGAATAAAACGATTTGTGAGTTGTTCGCCGGAGTCGGAGGTTTCCGACTCGGGTTTGATAGGCTTGCGTCCAATTGGCAGACTGTTTGGTTCTCTCAATGGGAGCCCGGCAAGAAAGTCCAGTGGGCGCATGATTGCTATGTACAGCATTTTGGTGACAGTCCCGATGTTAATGGGGAGTTTCACACGGGCGAGGATATAAGCACAGTTGAAAAGAAAAATATCCCTGACCATACGCTCCTTGTGGGTGGATTCCCCTGTCAGGATTACAGTGTAGCACATACGCTGGCTTCTTCTAAGGGCATCGAGGGCAAGAAAGGTGTTCTTTGGTGGCAGATAAGAGATACGCTTATCGCTAAGAAACCGCCATTCGTTCTTCTTGAGAACGTTGACCGCCTGTTGAAATCACCTGCGAAACAGCGTGGGCGTGACTTCGGTGTTATCCTTGCCTGCTTTGCGGAGCTTGGTTACAGCGTTGAATGGCGTGTGGTCAATGCAGCTCTGTACGGTGCAGCTCAGAGAAGAAGAAGGACTTTTATATTCGCCTATAAAAATGAGGATACGAAATACGGCAAGGATATGAAGGGCATCTCGGCAGAGGATATCATAAAGTCTCAGGGCTTTATGGCTAAGGCTTTTTCCATTGCTGATACCGAGGACTTCAAGAAAACAACTATCGGAACGGATATAGTGGAAGTCAGCGACAAGTTCTCTTTTGCTTTTGAAAATGCAGGATATATGACTGGCGGAGAGATAACAACAGTCAAGATCAAGGAAAAGGAAGAGAAGCCTATCACCTTGGGCGAGATACTTCAAGAGGAAGCTGACGAGAAATGCTTTATCCCGACTGACAAGATGAGCAAGTGGTCATATCTGAAAGGTTCTAAGAAGATAAACCGCACCGCTGCCAATGGTCATCAGTATGTTTTCTCAGAAGGTCCTGTTGCTTTCCCCGATCCGTGGGACAGACCAGGACGCACAATGCTCACTAGCGAATCAACTCTCAATCGTTCAACTCATGTCGTAGCAGACCGTAAAACAGGTAATCTGCGCTTGCTGACACCTGTTGAAGCTGAACGTTTGCAGGGTTTCGATGATAACTGGACAAACACAGGTATGCCCGATAGGATGCGCTATTTCTGTATGGGAAATGCACTTGTTGTTCCTATGATAACTCGTATGGGCAAAGTCCTTGATACTATCATTGCTGCTGAGAAATGATATAACAGCTTTTTACAATGGGTCTTATGCGATATGCATAAGGCTCATTTTTTTGTTGGAGGAATATTATGGTTTTAGAATATTTATTTTTGGATTCAACTCACAAAGAAGCAATGAGTGATTTCTCATATAAACCTGGGATTATAAAAAACGGTAAAGAGGCATATGCAGCCATTAAAGGAACGATTCACACATTTAATGGCACTGATCTTTGGGTAATCAAATTTGAGATTGAACAGAACAATAAAGATGCAGCGAAGATTCTTTCTAGAATAAATGATTCAATAACCCAATCTTACTCTCCAATTGTATTGTCAAATGAAAGTTCTGAGTATTTTAATAAAGTTCTTTATCCGTTAGCCAATAAATTTGAAAGACTTCTCCGGAAATATTTATACTTAAAATGGAACTCATATACCGGAGAAGAGTTACCTAAAGTAATAAAGAACTTAGAAGAGAAGGATTTTGGAGAAATATTCAACATTCTTTTTATTGATGATGATTTTAATAAAAAGGTAAAGGAAAGAATAAATGCAAAAGGGTCATCTGGTGTTTTTTCAAAAAGCGATTTGATTCATATAATAGGTGAACTTGAAGAAAAAACTACTTGGAACGCAATTATTGGTAATGATGTTTTACAATACGTTAGAGAAAACTTCATTGCTATAAAGAATTACAGAAACGATATAATGCACGCCCATAATTTCGGCTATGAACATTTTCTTAATGCACAACATATGTTTGAAATGGCAAATGATGAAATTGAAACAGAAATCAGCAACATTCTGTCTATGCCAAAATCATCAGTAGGCTCTAAACAAGAGCTTAATGCCTTGCTAAACAAGATGGTGGAATTAAGAGTAGATGATATAGTGATCTCTGACGAAACAAGAGAGATTGTTACTCGGCTTATCGAACAATACGGGCATATGAAACTTTCTGAATTACATGATGATTCAAATACTGAAAAGAAATAGAAGGTGTGAAAAATGGAAGGCACAAAATACACGACCAAAGAAGCGGTGTTGAAACGTGGTCAGGAAGCCATAGGCATACCGCTGAAAGACATAGATAAAACTGGGCGCATCTCCACAGGCAAAGGAGCTGTCGGCTCTATCATCGAGGAGAGTTGGTTTGGGTATTCTATCAACAGCGAGTCCGAGCCTGATTTTCCCGAAGCTGGCGTAGAGCTGAAAGTCACACCTTATGTTAGGGGCAAAAAGGGCGATATAAGAGCTAAAGAGCGCCTTGTCTGCAACATCATCAACTATATGGAGGAATACGACAAGACCTTCAAAACAAGCTCTTTCTGGCATAAATGCGAGACAATGCTCCTCATGTCTTACGAACATAAGAAGGATATCCCAAAGGGAGAGTTCAAAATAGACAAGGCTGTGCTGTTCAGTTTTCCTATGGAAGACCTTGTTATCATTGAGCGTGACTGGAACATCATCATGAAAAAGGTGCGTGACGGTCAGGCTCATCTTATCTCAGAGGGCGATACGATGTATCTCGCTGCCTGCACTAAGGGTGCGAACTCTTCAAGTGTCCGTAAACAGCCGTTTTCTGACACTATGGCGAAGCAGAGGGCATATTCTCTGAAATCATCATACATGACGCAGATACTCAATCAGTATATCTTTGGCACAGCCACTAACGAGCGTATCATCACCGATTGGAAACAACTACAAAAGCATTCCTTTGAGGATATCATCGTTGAGAAGCTCCGCCCGTACTTTGGCAAGACACGGGAGCAGCTAAAAAAGCAATTCGGTGTCGAGGATTGCAGTGCGAAGAACCTCAACGAAGTCCTGCTCGCTAAAATGCTGGGCATCAAAGGAAAAATAGCATACACTAATGAATTTCAGAAAGCCTGCATAGTCCCCAAGACCATAAGAGTGCAGCGGAACGGCAAGATAAAGGAAAGTATGTCTTTCCCGACTTTTGACTTTATCAAGCTGAGTAAAGAAACGGAATGGGAAGAGTCCGAGCTTTACAACTATATCGCTCCGACAAAGTTCCTGTTCGTTATCTTTCAGGAGAATGATGACGGGGAATATGTGTTTGAGCGTGTGAAGTTCTGGAACATACCAAATGATGATTTAGAGGAAGTTCAGCGTGTATGGGAGCGTACTGTAAAAACTATCAACGAAGGTGTTGTTCTTGAAGCGAAGAACGGAAAAGTATGTAACAACCTTCCTAAGCAATCAGAAAGCACAGTAGCTCATGTTCGTCCTCATGGCAAGGACGGCAGCGACAAACTCCCTCTCCCCGACGGACGTATGATGACAAAGCAGTGCTTCTGGTTTAATAGGACTTATGTTGAAAAACAGATAAAGGAGTAATTATGAGGATAAAGACTTTTTCGTATAGATTTGCAGATGATATATTAAGTTCTCCGAGATTTGCAGGTGTCAGAGCAGAACTTTTAAACGTATGCCAGAATTGTCCTATTCCTGTTTATAGTGGAAAATCTCAGAGACAAGCTAGTAAAGATGTTGTTCAGCAAATAATGAACACTTATTTCAAGTTACAATTCACATCACTTGGATGGACAGCTGAACCGCTTGCCACACCTATTGATAATGAAGATGCTCTACGAGCTGATTTTAGGAAGACTTTCGGTGAGGGTGATGATAAGATAACACTTCAAATAGAAGTGGAGTTTGGTAATGTGGCAAGTTCTTACCGAAATTACTTTAAATTTCAACTATCATTCTCATATGATCTTACAGATATTTGTGTACTGATAGTACCTTCCTCGGAGCTTGCTAACAGGATAGATAGCGGAGTTGCAAATTTTGAAAAAGCTACAAGAGAGATACCTCAAGCAAAACTGTCAGTTACCGTTCCAACGCTTGTTGTCGGTTTATTTGACAAAGATGAAGATGGTAATAAACTGCCTGAGTGGGATGTTCGAGCAACAGGAGTATCACTTGACGTCGCACAGAATAAAAACAGAAATGTTTTAGACGCTCATAACACATTGGTACGATCATATATAGATAGTTTATAAGAATATAAGGAGATATGATATGGCAGAATATAAAAAATATTATGTAGCTTTTCTTGATGTTTTGGGCTTTAAAAACCTCATAATTAAAAATGATTGTGAATACATACGCAATATATTCGACAATTTCAAGAAGAGTAATGTTTTGATCAAAGATGATGATAATAAAACAATTAAATTTAACAATAATGATGTACACTTGAAAATCATGTCTGATAGCATTATTTTCTATGTTGATGCGAGTATTCCAAATGCCTGTTTAGGCTTACTCTGTCACTGTGCTGCTTTTCAGGCTGATTTACTTACTTGCAGTACACCCGAATTAATAAGAGGGGGTATAAGTTATGGTGATTTTTATATTGAGGAAGAAAAAGACATTATTTTTGGCCCTGCACTGACTCAAGCTTACCTTTTGGAGGAGAAAAGCGCTAAGTATCCAAGAATAATCGTAAATAAATCAACTTTAGATATTTCAGAACAAGATTATAAACATATTGTATTTAGGGATGATGATGCTTTTTATTCTGTAAACTTCTATGCTATGCTTAAGTTATTAGAACAAGCAAACAAATCAATCATAACTAGGATATACACTGAAATAGAAAAACACTTAGATTCGACAGTAGACAGTTCAATCAGAGAAAAATATTTATATATGGAAAAGAAAATGAAACAGTTTGGTCTTGGTGAGAATTATACATGAAACACCCTAAAAGATACGATTCCACACCTGAGATAAGAAAACGCATGAGTAAGGTTCGTCTCAAAAACGGTAAAGCTGAGACTATCCTTGCAAAGCGTTTGTGGCATGAAGGATATAGGTACAGGCGAAATTATAAAAAGCTCCCTGGTTCTCCTGATATCGCGCTAACAACATATCGTGTAGCTGTCTTTGTGGACGGTGAATTTTGGCATGGTGAGAACTGGGATGAGCGTAAAGCCAAGCTCAAACATAATCGTGAGTATTGGATCGAGAAGATAGAAGAAAACATGGCTCGGGACAAGCGGGTTGACGGTCAACTTCAAGAAATGGGCTGGACTACGGTGCATTTCTGGGAGAAGCAGGTATTGAAGCATACCGATGAATGTCTGCAAATTGTTTTAGAGCTTCTTGAAAAGAAAAATGACCAAGCATTGTAGGTGATGTTATGGGGGATGTCAGAGTTGTTGAACTGTTCGCAGGAGTAGGCGGTTTTCGGCTGGGGCTTGAAGCTGCATCTGACAAATATAAAGTGATATGGGCGAACCAATGGGAGCCGTATAAGGCTGACCAATGGGCGTTTGATTGCTATGTCTCACACTTCGGCAAAAGCCCGAACCATGTCTGCAAAGACATAGCCGTCGCTAAGAAAGATATCCCCGACCATGACCTACTCGTTGGTGGATTCCCCTGCCAGGACTATTCGATAATGAAGAAGAACTCCGCAGGCATCGAGGGCAAGAAAGGTGTCCTCTGGTGGCAGATAGACGATATACTGCGAGAGAAGCGTCCGAGCTATGTGATACTTGAAAATGTAGACAGGCTGATACGCTCTCCTGCAAAGCAGTGCGGGCGGGATTTTTCTATCATTCTCAGGTGCTTCTATCAGAAAGGCTATGCGGTCGAGTGGCGTGTTATCAATGCTGCTGACTACGGACAGGCACAGCGCAGGCGGAGAACTTTCATCATTGCATATCATAACCGTACAAAGCTGTTTCAGGACTTCGCAGAGGCGGTCTGTCTTAAAGGCTTGAAAGCTATGCACAAGCAAGTTGCAGAAAACGGCATAATGCCGCAGGCTTTCCCGATAGCTTCACATCAGCGGAGCTATGTTGACCATTGGATAGATGAGATGCGTTTTGAGGATATGGAGTCGCTCTCCAAGATACAGAAAGTGTATCTCTATAATGCAGGTGTGATGATGAACGGCAGGATATATTCCGTCGAGGTCACACCGAGATATGAGCCGTTTATCCCACTGGGCAAGATACTTGAACAGGGTGCAGTCGATGAACGGTATTTCCTCAGAGAAGAAGATATGCCAAAGTGGATCTACGCCAAAGGAGCGAAGCACGAACAACGTCGCAGGCGTGATGGCAGCGTATATTGGTTCAACGAGGGTGCTGTCGGCTTTCCCGATTCGCTCGATAAACCCTCACGCACGATGCTGACCTCAGAAACGCAAGTCGGCAGGACTTCTCACGTTGTCACCGACTTGCAGTCAGGCAGGCTCAGAGTGCTGACACCGATAGAGTGTGAAAGGCTCAATGGTTTTCCTGACAACTGGACGAATACTGGTATGCCTGAGAAGATGCGGTATTTTTGTATGGGGAATGCGTTGGTGAATGGCATTGTCAGTAATATAGGAATAACATTAAATCAAATAGATAATTTATATAATAGTTGAGGTGAAACGATGAAACTAGAAAACATAACTATCGAAAACTATAGACAATTTGAAAAAGCAGAATTAAACCTTAATGATGGGATTACTATTCTAGCGGGTGCAAATAACAGTGGTAAAACATCCCTTATCAATTTAATAAGCAATGTTTTTGTTGGAGAAAAGAATACTTACAATATATCTGATATTCCCGCTAAAAATATGAAGGAATGGATTGATTATGTTTACCCAATTTTTTTAGTTTTTTTTATTAGTGGTAAAAATGTCCTAGATGTTGACAATGAACTAGTTGAAAAAATTATACCCAAAGATGAATCTGTACCTCCACATTTAATTAATACAACAAAAGTAAAAATTCATGTTTCATATAATCCTGACAAAGATGATATTAAGCTTTTTGCAGATTATATTATGGATCTTGATGATGATATGCATGATTTTTACTTTTTGTACAATTATGAAATCACACGTTCAAGATTTATCAAATCAATCATTGATGATTTTGATAAGCTAAAAAATAGAATTGAGGAAATTGAAGAAGATAAACGCAAATTATCAAGTAATCCGGACGAAGATGTTAAAGATAACCTATTAGTAAAAGAAAGGTATCTTAAACAATTAATTGTTGAACTTTATGTTAAATCTACAATATCGGTTGTATATTATTGCGATAAAGAATATATAAACAAATGTAAATTTGATGATATTAAGGATTTTAGGGGATTATTCAAGTTTAAGTTTATTGAAGCAAGTAGACCATTAGATGATAATGAAACTGATCATTCACATATGTTAAGTAAACAAATGATTCGAATGGCACAGCTAGATGAAAAATGGAATGAACTGATAAAAAAACTCCCTGATGAATTACTTAAACCTATTCAAAATCAAAAAATTGATAAAGCTGTTCGTGCAACCTCTTTACAATCACTTAAAGATACTATTAATGCTCTTGAGCAAACTAATGGTGGAAAATCAGGAGAGTTAATGCTAGATATGAAAGTTACGGAAGATGATATTAGTGAATTACTTCAAAGAATAACCACAACTACCTATAATGTTGCTGGTTATTATCTAGGCGAATCATCACAGGGACTTGGATATAGTAACATGATTTATATTCATTTACGACTAAAAGAATATGAAAAAGATATTGATTCTCTTAAAGTTAATATGTTTTTCTTAGAAGAACCTGAGTCCCATATGCATCCTCAGATGCAGCACGTTTTCATAAAATATTTATTGAATTATTATCAATCTAATCTACAAGGATTAATAACCACCCATTCTAATGAAATGGTTCGAGTTGCAGGTATGTCAACTCTAAGGGTCATTAGAAGTGTTGGCGAATTTAAGAGTCGTTTATTGGACTTGTCATCGCTTTTGAATGAACTTAAAGAATCTCAAGAAATGTCAGATCGGGAGCTAGTTAATTTCTTTGATTGGTTCTTTGAAATTGGCTATTCCGAAATAGTTTTTGCTGATAAAGCAATTTTTTATGAAGGCGATACTGAGAGGTTATTTATCCGAAAAGCTATGACTTTAGAAAGCTACCAAAAACTTAGTCAACAATATGTCGCTTTTATTCAGGTCGGCGGTGCATATGCAATGAAGTATAAAAAGTTGATAAAACTATTAGGAATCAAGTCACTGATCATAACAGATATAGATTATGAAAAAGATAAAATAACAGAGACTGAAATAAAAAGCTCACAGACAACCAACGCAACTATAAAGGATTTTTACAAAATCAATCATCCTTCTGATGAACCAACAGTGTCTAACCTCTATAAATGGCACACATCCCAAGAGAATGTTTTTCAAGATTTAATCTATATTTGTTTTCAAACAGAAAAAGATGGTTATGCACGAACATTAGAAGAAGCAATGCTCAATAAGTTTTTTGCTATGAATGTTACTACAACATATAAAAAGAGCGAGTGGAAAACAAAAAAAACAGAATCAAACCTTGATTTTTCAATTCCTCTAAAAAAAGATGGAAATAAAATATCAGATAATGATATCGTATCAGTTCGAGATATTCTGAATTCAACATCAGGAACAAAAACAGACTTTATGTATTCCGTTATAATGAATAAATACGTTGAGAAAATGATGCCAGACTATATAGATGGAGGATTAAAATGGTTGATGGAGTAATTCAAAACATATATCTAGTTAATGCTCCAGCGGGTAGTGGTAAAACAACATGGATTAGAAAAGAGGTTGAAAACCATCTTTTACAAAATCCGAATGATAATATTTTATGTATTACTTTTACAAATCGCGCTGCAGAAGAATTAGGTAGAGATATAGAAAGCAAACGAGTCTTTTTTGGGACAATACATAGTTTTATTAACGATTTTATTAGTAGCTTTTTTTCTCACAACTCAATTATTGATCTTTATTGGGAAGTATATAAAGATAATATTAAGGAACGAATAGAAAACGTTGAAAACAGGGAAGTTTGGACAGAAACTAATGAACGCTATAAGGAAAAATACGGAGCTTTAGACATGGACACTGTACATTCAAACATTGATTCTATTTCATATAATGAAGCGCCTTTTAATTCGTTGTATAGAGGAGCATTAAGTCATGATGATTTGATATCATTCACAAGATTGGCTGTCGATAGATTCCCAGTTATTAAAAAGAAAATTGCAGATAAGTTCCAATTAATTTTTATTGATGAATATCAGGACACTTCAGCCGATGTTCTTCATATATTTTATACCGCAGTATTTGAAAAGAAAACAAAGCTGTATTTATTAGGCGATAAAATGCAGCAAATATATAAAAACTACAACGGAGAATTTGAAGAACAGTTTAAATTGCTAAATAAAAGCATACGCCTTTCTAAAAACTATCGAACAACCCCTAAAATTGTTGAAATATTAAATGCAATTTATAATGATGATACGTTGGAACAGACTCCATATGAAAATAATTGTAATGAGTCTATGTCTTTTCAACCAAGAGTCTTAATTGTAAATGATACTGATAAAGCTGTTTCTGATTTCAGGAATACATATAACGACGCACTGATTTTGTATTTATCAAATAAGGCCCGTTTCGACAATATAGGTGCGGGTGAGATTTATGATGCTCTTTCAAAAATGGATAAATACCAATTCGGAAGAAAATATACAGTGGTTGATGCTTTGACTAAAGAAGAAGCCAGAAGTAGCGATTCATTATTAACCTTTTTGTTTACATCAAATCTAATAGTAAAAGGATACAAACAGGGACTTTATGGTAAAATTCTTAAAACCATCCAGAAAAGCAATCGTTTTTTTGATTCTGAAAAACTCAAAATAAAATCTCATTCTGATAAAGCCTTTGTAAGAGATTCACTAAACATGATTGTAAATTCATTTACAGGTTCATCTACAACTGTTGATGATTTTTTGAATATTTGTTTGACAAAACAACTTATCACAAACGAGTTTTATTCTGCTGTTACTGAGGATGATGATTATCAATTCGTAAAAAAAATTAAAGTTCATGAAGTGGAATTAATTTCGGATTATTTGGATAATCCACTAATATCAACGCAACATGGTGTTAAGGGCGAAAGTCATGATACAGTAGTATTTGTTGCAGAAAACAGTCATAACCCACCTGTTAATATGTCAAAGTTTTTTGAACTATGGAGCACTATTGAAATCTCATTGTCAGAATTTGATGCATTCTATTATAGTTTTAGCAGAATGATTCAAGAAATAGAAAATTCTATAGGAATGAAATGCTCTAAACTAAAAAAAGAATCGTTTGAAACATATATTGACACCATTGAACCAATAATACAATCTTATATTTCAGAAAACGAAGCCAATCCCTACTATATTCATTTATTAAAAGATAATATTGATAAATACAGTGGCAAAAAGAATGTTACAAATGCAAAAGCATTTTTAAGAGAATCGATAGTATATGGTCCTCTATGTGCCTATAGGTTATTTTACGTTGGGTGTTCCAGAGCTAGAAAGAATCTTGCTATAATAATCAATAAATTATATATAAAAGATTTTGAAAACAATCTTTTCCTAAAATTTCAAAGGTGTGGATTTGAAGTATATACAGAGTAGCAAGATTATTATAGCAGAAACATGAAACATGAAACTTGAATATTTTAACAAGAAGAAATGAATTATATGAATCAACGGCTGCACCCGAAGGCACAGCCGTCTAATCTCAAATATAAACCATACACTCAAACACCGATTCTCGTGCCATACTGATAAAGCAGTTCTCCAGACCGAGCATCTTCTCAGCATCACCGATGAGGACAGCTTTCTGATAGCAACTATCGGTCTGCTTCCAAAGCTCAACCTGACGTGAGATAGCATCGCTGACTCTCAGTTCCATATCATCAAGGTACTGCATGATTTCCCCCTCATTGACGAGCCTGCGAAGCCTGTCGGGGCAATGACTGTCAGAGAAATGAAGATGATACCTGATGAAGTCAGTGTGGTAGGTAAAGCTCTCCTCGGTTTGAGTGTCAGCATTGAAGTGGGTGATGGTCACGGTGTTGGTGTCCAGTCTCCACAGCGGAACGTATTTCTTTTTCAGGGAGCTGTATGCGGTCTGTTTGCTCTTGTATTTGCTCATACCGTCCACCTCACTTAATAGGCTTTATCATTTCAAGGACAAGCTGTGCGCCGACCTTAAAGCCCTTGCGGAACTCATTGCGGTTGGAGAGATTATGCAGTTCAATGTCCGCTGACTGGTATTCGTCAAGAATGTCTTCACTGTCGGGATAGGCTTTCTTCAACTCAGCTTCTGCCTTGACGAGCCTGTCGAGTGCTGCTCTGTATGCTCCGTCTGTATCTTCAATCTCGGTCAGGTGGAACAGGTCATAATCGTAAAGTTCATCGAGAATGTTTCTCATTTTTATATCCTCCATATCGAAATTTATACAAGGGTATGTCGGATATTTTGTCCGCTATTTGTCCGCTAACAGTGCAAAAACTTAGCAAAAAACAGCGTAAACGAGTTTTTGTAGTTTGTTATAAAATGCCGTATTTTCGGGGATTTCTTCAAGTCTCAACAATTCGGAATAAGTGCACCGAGATTTTCAATTCCCGTACGGGTCACCACACATAAGGCTCTCAAATGACGATATTATGTCATTTGAGAGTTTTATTTTTATCCATTCAAGGCTTCTGTCTTTTACTTGTTCTTTATTCAGTGTCATCGGTTTTTTTGAAGTCCAGCACCGATGCGATAGTTTCTTCCGCTCTCGCCTGAGCCTGATTGAATACATAACAGAAGTGTTGCAGGGAGTGAATGTCATAGAAACGGAAATTGTTTGCTCCATAGAACTCTTTTACATTAATTCCACTATAGATTAAGTGTAACCACATTCAGAAAAATCAGTTTTGAATATTTTCAGTGGTTACAGAAGAAAAAGCCTTGCAAATAAAAATGTCGAGCATATCTGAAGAGCAAGTTTTCCACTTACATAAGTGATTTTATTTTTGACCACATCATTTCAATGGATTTGAATCGGGACTGTATGTAGGAAGATACGATATAGATGCTCCAACGTATGTAATTTCTTCCTTATTTTTCATGTATGTTCCATGAGGTCGGCAGTTGCTTCACGGACTTGTTCCCGTGTATCACCGAGGAACTGTCTCTGTTCAGCAAACTGTGTTTCGGTTGATGAAAGTACAGCCTTTTTCACAGTTAACAGAGCTTCGACCTGAACATTTTGGAGTGCCAAATTGTCAGCCTGTCTGCAATGTTCTTTGTATTCTTCGACTTCAAATGTACCTCTTGTCTTTTCGGTAGCGAGGGGCTTGATACTGTGTTCAAGGGAGATTTTGTTCAGCACTTTAACTTCGGCAATTCTCCAACGAGCGATAGCTTACTTGACTGCACCGTACCCCATTTCTTTGAGATTCTGAGCAATACCACCGTTCTGAACGTTCTGACCTTTCTTGTAAAGTTCTTTTGGTGGCTGAAGGTATGTATTGCAGGGCTTATAGCTGAAAAGCTGATTGTATGCTGTGGCTATCGGCTGACACACAAAAGTGATATTGTTTGGAGTGCGGAGAGGGTCAATATTTGCCGTCACGAAATCCAATCAAAAAATAATAGGCATCAACTCCTTTCATGACTGCTAAGGCGGAAATGCTATCGCAAGCCCTGACGGGCAACTTTTTCCTGAACGATACAAGAGATGGTCGCAGGGAAAAAGTTGTGGAACAGCAGTTCCAACGGTACAGAGTGTTGCCTGTAATTCTGTAGTACTTGTGGAGGGGAATATTCCACCAGTAAGTATATTTTGACTGGGTAAAATAAAAAAGCTGTGAAGCGGGAAATACTTCACAGCTTATTCATACTCTGATTGCTTTACTAAATTTGAATTGTCATCATATTCATAATGTATATATTTTGTTTTTATGTCATTTGATATATTGGTTTCAGACGTTTTATTGCCATTTGAATCATATGTGTAGAGGGTTTCATAAACATCAATTTCGCCATTGTCTCTGTAAATCACTTTTGTTTCGGAAATGAGCTCAGATTCATCATTATATTCATATTTTATTTCAGAAAAAATTGTATTATCAGGAGAATAATGAACTGTTCTCAGAAGCAAACTATTTTCGTTATAATCATATTTTTCTTCACTTGACCAGCCATACTTTGATTTCTTTTTCAATGTTTTGAGCAGACCATTTTCATCATACTCATAAAAACAATTATCAGATTCGGTACTTATTTCTTTGATAAGCCTGTCATTGTCATCATAATAATACTCGCATATATTATGCGAATCATATTTTAAGTCATGAATTTCTGTTTCTTTTCTTGTCATCATTTTTTTGTCGTTATAATCGGTATAACATATCAAATAACTCTCATCATCCTCGCTTTTTTCGAAAATACAGTTGCCTTTCCTGTCATACTTAAATACTTCTTTGCTTTCTGTATCACCTTTCTGATTTTTCATTATACATAGCTTTTTATTACCGTCTTTATCATATTTATAATAGTAATAATTACTGTCAGATATACTTACACCTTCAGGATAGAAAAATTGATATGTAGAAACAAGCGTATCATCGTACTCATTCTTTATCTTTGTAATTTTTTCGTCAAGTTCATCATTTTTATAGATATAACGAGTGAAAGTGTACGCTTTTTCTGTTTGTGTAAATCTGTTTTGATAACAAAAAACAACCATTGATATTGCAATTAAAATGAGTAAAAACAATACCAGTTTCTTACGTTGTTGTTTTATCATATTACTTGCTCCAATCGTAATTGAAAAATTATAATTTCTTTCCTGACTACTCTCAAAAGAGAAATAGTATACCAATTCTCTCATAATTATACATCTTATCCTTGATAAAGTCAATGAAAATATTCACTGGACTGCAACAATCTTAAAATCATGATTTCAGATTGTTCAAATAATCGGGAATCCATGCAGGGAACAGAGTATGAAACAGATACAGACTATACCAGTTCAGATATACTGTATATATCATTAACTTTTATTTTACGGTACTCAGCAGGTGTAAAGCCATAAACTGATTTGAAATGCCGGATAAAATAGGAATTACTTCTGTATCCTACAAATATTCCGATATCTTTCACTGTGATATTTTTTTCACTTGTAAGCATTTCTGCTGCCTTTTCAGCACGGGCTTTCATCATATCTTTATTTACACTTATCCCGAAGATTTTTTTATAAAGGTGCTGGAAATACGATTCGCTTATTGACAGTTCTCTTGCCATATCTTTTGCTCTCCATTCTTTGCCGGGAAAAGAATATATTGTATGACGTATTTCTGCCATTTTTCTTATGATAATGACTTTTTGTTCAGGGAAACTTGCATTATCCATAAAGAGTTCAGGTTTGAGATATTTTGGTTCTTGTGAAACAGCTTCACTAAGTTTGTACATAAGAATTTCAAAGCAACAGTTGATAGTTTTTCTATAGTGACAATTTCCAGAATTGTTTTCATAAATCATATATTTTATTAATGATGATATCTGTTCCATATCGGACACATTGACAGGTTTGTTTACTGGGATATTCAGTTCTGAAATAAGACGGGTTTCATTTTCGTTTTCAGGCATAAAATGTAGCCAGTCATCAATATATGTATTTGTTTCAGCATAATAGTACTGCGGATAATCTGGTGTATAAAGCAAAAAAGAGTTTGGTGCAACGTAAATATCTTCATTTGATATTCTGAAAATAGCGGAAGTTTTTATCAGAAGGAGCAGGTAATTTCCTGAACCATAAGGACGGTTTATAAGAAATTTGCTGTTATGCTTATGATTATATCCTATTGCATCTATTCTCATTTAAATCACCTCTGTTAATTATAACATTTATTAAATATGCAAGTCAACATATAATTGAAATTTTCTGCTGAAAAATAGCTGAAAATTTCATTGACAATCCAGTAATATTTGAATTATAATATATACAGACAATAAAATGTTTCGTTTAAATTAATAATTTATTTTGAAAGGAGTTTTTTAAATGAGCAAATTAAACAAATGCTTATCAGCGGTTATGACCGTTTCAGTGTTAACTCAGGCTGTTCCCTCTCTGCCTGTTGCTTACACAGCAAGTGCCGTTGAACAGAAATCCTATCTGTATGGCGATATGGACGGCGATGAAATTATTTCAGCTTTTGATATGGCACTTTTAAGACAGGCTTGTGCTGATAATTCAAAGCTGAACGATGTCATAAAGGTCATATCTGACCTTGACGGCAATGACAAACTTGACAGCGAAGATTTACAGTTATTGCAGAATTATCTTCTCGGAAAGAATATTGCGTTTCCTGTCGGAGTATGGTACACTCCCGAAACTGAACCGCTCTATAACGGACAGAAAAAACTTTCGGGAAAAAGAATGTATGAGTATCTCGACCGTGGAACGTATGCCGTAAGTGCAGGAAATGCAGTATTTGTATCATGGAGACTGCTTGCAAGTGATGAGTCTGATATTGGTTTCAATGTGTATCGTATAACTGACGGAGTTACTGTCAAACTGAACAGTGAAGTTCTTACAGGCGGTACGAATTTTACTGATTCTGATGCCGATTTGACAAAAGACAATACATACTATGTCACAACGGTATACAACGGGGTTGAAACACTTACAGACGGAGATTTTATTTTAAAGGCAGGTTCATCAGTTGCAGGAGACAAGAATAATGCAGGTTCTGCACAGATAATTCCGATAAAAGAAGGCGGTACTATCCATTTTGTATGGGTCGGAGATTTCAACGGTGACGGTGCTTATGATTTTCTTGTTGACCGCAGTGCAGATGACCACCAGAAACTTGAAGCCTATCTCAATGACGGCACATATCTCTGGACTCTCGACCTTGGAGTGAACAGCGAAAACAAAAATAATATATCACCTGGTGCTTCAACAATAGATGTAGGAA
>CALCRR010000328.1 GCA_937894495.1 uncultured Ruminococcus sp.
TGGAGGCGGCGATGGAGAGGATGGTCTGGTAGAAGAGGATGTTGGAGTTCTTGAGCGGGGACCAGTGCTCCTCGGAGCGGGAGCTGCGGAGGTAGCGGTCCGTGTACAGGGTGCCGTAGGTGCCGATGTACACCAGGACGCGGCCGGCGTCATCGACCTTCATCGCCCGGATGGGGAAGGACTCGGAGTATTTCTTCTTGCTGTCGTAGATCAGCACGTTCATGTCGGGCTTGCTGCGGTCGTTGTTGATGCAGCTGAGGAAACCGCCGGCTTTGCGGATGCTGTCGCGGATGGCGTCGTGGATGGCGTCGCCCGCCTGGCGGTAGGAGTCCGCGAGGCGGACCAGTTCTTGTCTCATCATGGCTCTATTCTTCTTTGGCCTTGACGATGACGGCCGGATGGCCGTCATCGTTGGCGCGGTAGTGCGGTGCGTATAAGGATTCGATCACCGGGACGGGACACTGGAAGCTGCCCTCCTGGGTGACGAAGTACTCTTCGGTGAGGGTGGTCTTCTCTTCGGGGTAGGAGTCGAACCAGTATTCCGTGCGGTCGGCGAGCACGCTGCGGTAGCCTTGCGGGCTGAAGCTCACCCAGCCGGTGATGGAGATCGGGCGGCCGAACCAGCCGTAGCGGCCGGAACGCTGCTCGACGGGCCGGAAGGCTGCCGGACGCGGCGCGGTCAGCCGCACGAAACTGCGGTTCTCCTCGTTCCAGATGTGGTAGGAGGCGATGATCTTGTCGCCGACATGCAGGACGTCTCCTTCCCGGAGCGGCTGTCCGTCGCGGGTGAAGGTGCGCGAGACGGTGAAACCGTTGCCGGCCGCCTTGATCTGCGCGAAGGGCAGGGTGGTGGTGGCGCTCAGCGCCAGGACCTTGGTCTGCAGGGTCTCCTGCGTGCCGTGCAGCACGCTTCCGATGGCCTGGATGTAGGCCGGGTCGTCCTCCCACTGCTGGGTCTCCTTCTGGACCATGATCCAGAGGCGGATGCCCTCCGCCACTTCGTCGTGGCCGCAGTCGGTCAGCAGGTCGCAGATCAGCGCGTGGGCGTAGAGTTCGCTCTCGAGCAGGCCCCGCCAGGGCATCACGGCGTTGGGATAGTAGGTGCCGCCGCTGCGGTGCGGCTCGGCGTACTGGAGCAGGGACTCGATATCCTTGTCCAGCGAGCGGGAGAGCCGGCCCTTGGCGAAGAGGGAGATGCCCCAGGCGCGGGCCAGGGCGGCGCCGCGCTCATTCTCGAGCAGGGCGCGCAGGGTCTTCATCCGGCGGGCCTTGGCGAAGACCTGGCCGTTCAGGCCGCGGACCTTGCCCGGCACGAGGTAGTCCCGGACCTCTTTCTTGAACTCCCGCATCGCCTTGAGTCCGGCCTTGGGGGCGAAGCTGACCTCCGGGAACAGGGCGCGGACGTGCAGGTATTGTGCGAGGCTGAGTCCGCCGCACCAGAACGGGCGCTTGCCATCGCCGAAGTACTCGCCGTCAAGGAATTTCACGGCATCGGGGAGGGTGGCGGCGAGCTCCTGCGGGCAGGCGTCGCCCATCGCGGCGAACCGCTCCAGCAGCACGGCGGTCAGCAGCGGGGATGCGCTCATCCCGGGGAACCAGCCGTAGCCGCCGTCGCTGTTTAGTATGTGGGTCTGTGTGGCAGCCCTCACCCAGCCTTTGCTGACTATCTGTCTGCCGCCAAAGCTGCCCTTTTGCAGATAAAGCTGACCTAAAAGGCTGAGCTCATGCACCGTCAGCTCCATGCCGCTGGCACCGTAAAAATGCCCCGAGGGACAGGTGGCATAAACGGGGTCGGCTATGCCCAGGGGCTCAAAAAGACGGGGCTTCATGTAATCAAAAAGGGGCATATCAAGGGCGTTTTCAAGGCAAAGCCCCACTATGTAGGCGGTTATGTTGGAGTAGTGGAACTTCGGCTCGCCCTCATAGTCAGGCTCCTTAGGCAGCGACAGGCAAAAGCGCTCCCAGTCCTCGCCCTCGGGTCGAAACGGGTAGCCGCACACCGCCATGGAAAGCCACTTATCAAGCGAAAATGCCTGCAAATGCAGCGATACAGCCTTGTTGGGTATCATGCCTGTCTGCCGCTCGCTCAGATAATGCAGCGGCGTCTGTTTGATATCAAATCTGCCCTCGCCGCAGGCAATGCCCACCGCCGTTGATAAAAATGACTTTGTGGCAGAATATATGGGGTGACGCTCACGGGGCTTAGGGTCATAGCTTTCGATGACCCTGCTGCCGGCAAATATCTCAATGCCAAAAACGCCGCTGTCAGGGGCTTTTACGGCTTCTGTAAGGTCTTTGAACATAGGGGGGCTCTCTCCAATTCATAATTTATAATGCATAATTCATAATTTACGTGGGGGTAAATCATTTTTATTAACGATAAATTTTTTCTGATTTTAATTATAGCATATTTGGGGGAGTTTTACAATAGCTGTTTCTCCCAAAGCACAAAAATCTCTGTTACAAGGTTTGGGCAGAGTCACCTGCCGGTCACTAGGTATCAGAGAGTTGTGACCGGAAGAAGGGGTAAATATTTCATGTCGGTTTTTGAAATAGCAGGAGACCGAAGAAAGTAAGCCCTGAGCCAAACATAATGAAAAGCTTCTGCAAAGTGATCGGCGAAGGAGCAACCCCGTCCGGTGAGGATACTGCTATCTTCTCACGACAAAAAAAGTGCATTGGTAGGGGAGAAAAATGTATATAAAGTGTTAAATCAAAAAATGCCTATTGCAATTTGTATGAAAATGATGTATAATATTAAAGGCAAAAAATTTAAAATTACATATGGAGGTAGTAATATGTTAGTTAATGCTAAGGAAATGCTCGATAAGGCAAGAGCAGGCAAGTATGCTGTTGGTCAGTTCAACATCAATAACCTTGAGTGGACAAAGGCTGTGCTTCTTACAGCTCAGGAGCTCAATTCTCCTGTTATCCTCGGTGTATCTGAGGGCGCAGGCAAGTATATGACAGGTTTTGAGACAGTTTCGGCTATGGTTGCTGCTATGGATAAGAGCCTGGGTATCACAGTACCTGTTGCTCTGCACCTTGACCACGGCACATATGAGGGCTGCTATAAGTGCATCAAGGCAGGCTTCACATCTATCATGTTTGACGGCTCACATTTCCCTATCGAGGAGAATATAGCTAAAACTACCGAGCTTGTTAACGTAGCTCACGGTCTTGGCCTTTCTATCGAGGCTGAGGTAGGCGCTATCGGCGGCGAAGAGGACGGCGTTATCGGCAAGGGCGAGTGTGCAGATCCTCAGGAGTGCAAGCAGATCGCTGAGCTGGGCGTTGATTTCCTGGCAGCAGGCATCGGCAATATCCACGGTGTATATCCCGATAACTGGGAGGGTCTGAGCTTTGAGACTCTTGACGCTATCAACAAGACACTGGTAGAGAGCGTTGGCGAGGTTCCGCTGGTTCTTCACGGCGGCACAGGTATTCCTGACGATCAGATCACAAAGGCTATCTCTCTGGGCGTTGCTAAGATCAACGTTAATACAGAGTGCCAGCTGGTATTTGCTGAGGCTACAAGAGGTTATGTTGAGGCTGGCAAGGACAAGCAGGGCAAGGGCTTTGACCCCAGAAAGCTGCTCAACCCCGGATTTGAGGCTATCAAGGCTAAGGTCAAGGAGAAGATGGAGCTGTTCGGTTCTGTAGGAAAGGCTTGATCAATTCATAATTGAATTGAGTTTGCAAATTAATATCGAAAAAACTATCCCCCTCCCCTTTGGGGAGGGTGTAGTTTTCTTTTTCCGACCGCAAAGTGCGTTGGGATATGATAGGGGCAGTCAGTCCCCACAGAGTGTAACCTAGGGTAACCACTCTTTAATAAAAACAGGGAGGAATTTAATAATGGAGATCTTTAATGCACGCAGAATAACAAATATTGGTGTAATGGCAGCTATTTACGTGGTGGCAACACTGCTTTGCTCGCCGCTGGCTTATGGAGAGGTGCAGTTTCGAGTGTCTGAGATGCTCATGCTGCTTTGCTTTTTCAATAAGGATTACATCTTATCAATGTCGCTGGGCTGCTTTATAGCCAACCTTTTCAGCCCTCTGGGATTTATCGACGCAGGCTTCGGCACAGCTGCCACGCTTATTGCAGC
>CALCRR010000329.1 GCA_937894495.1 uncultured Ruminococcus sp.
CTCTAGAAGCAAGAGACTAGAGGCAAGAAGCAAGAGTCCTCTTTTCAGACTTTGTTTGTTTGGGAGATTTCTTGCCTCTTGCTTCTTACCTCTTGCCTCTAGTGGCTGGGGGCGCTTTTGTGGCAGCTAGTATTTTGATGGCTGCGCCAACCTTGTAAAATGATGACTTTGTGCGCTGTACTGCATTTGATAAAACTTAATTTCGCCCCACTAAAGCTGTGTGGAGATTTTCCCTGACCTTTGCAATTGTGCGGCTTACCACATAATTTTGTAAAACGGTTCTCTAGCCACTAGCACTCTAACGACTAGCGACTAGCAGCGCAAAAAAACCGCACTCATATCGAGTGCGGATCTTCACAAATGTAATTGCCGCCTTGCCGTCGCATAGCAGATAAACCCGCAAAAATGCAGGGTGGGTAAGACGACCTGTAAGCTTCACGCTCCCTTCGTCCGTAGACTGCACGGGCACAACGGCGGTGCAGGCGGGAGGTCTGCAATCCCTTTACAGAGTGCGAATCCCTTTTAAAAAGTGTTGGATTTAAAATAGCTATGCTTGGTCGCACAAGGCAGTAAATTTTTTGTTGTAATAAGTATACCACATAATGCCGAAAATATCAAACGGTAAATTGTACAAATTTTAAGACACATTCTTGTATACTTTAAGAATTGACAGCCGATTTTTCAAACCTCACTGCACGGGCAGCTCATCGTCCTCATCATCAAAGCCGAACATCTCCTCTATCCTGTCCATAAAAACAGCGCCGACTCTGTCAAAAAGCTCCTCGTCCTCGATAGACGCCAGTATCTCCTCGCCTGTCTCTTCATCATACTCCACCTTGAGTATAACTACCTCGCCCGAGTCCTCCAGCAGCTCCTGACCCTCGTCAGCCTCAAAATAAGGGGTGAGAGCATAATACTTCTCCTCCTCAAACTCCATGCAGTCCAGCAGCTCAAAGGTCTGCTTGTTGCCCTCCTCGTCGATAAGCTCGAAAAGGTCGGGCGTGTATTCGTTCATGTTCTCACTCATTTTATTTACCTCCGTTTCCCTTTGGGAGCAAAAAAGCGCCTGTTTACGGGCTTTTGTGAGCTCCCCCCACAATGCAGCCCGACGCCTTTGCACCTTACAAAAAAAGCAGTCTTGCTACTTTCAAGACCGCCGCAACAATATTATTATACTACATTTTTTTACATAAGTCAAGCGTTATTTGTAAAAGTAATATTAAATAAAAATTTTCAAAAAAGTTGAGAAAAACTATTGACAAAGCATAAAAAGTGTGGTATAGTATATTCAAGGAAAAGGAAAGCAGATAAAATCCCAAGCAACAAAGGTCACACTGCTGGCGCAGGGGATGACCGTGAGGGAGGGATAATAAAGCTGATTTTTTCTTACAAGGCAAGGAGCCTATATCGGGTGCAAGCCACTGTTCCGCAATCAGTGCACGGCGAGGGCCGAACTCAACAAGCGGATCAAGCGCCGAGGGTTTCAATCTTTAATGGAAGGAGCGAGTCCCGATGGATGTAGCTGAGAGCCTTACGAGTATTCAGGGCTCGGATATTTCTTAAACTTTTGCGGAATACGACTCAGACGTAAGGGCTGACAATTCCCACCGATACATGGTTTGATGCGAGAAATAGATGAGCCCCTCGGTTTATCTTAGCAATATAACAGTACAAGTTGGATACTCGGAACTTTTACAATTGAATATTTTCGGTACTATTTACATATAAGGAGCGATGTGTTATGATTCGTTTCAAGAGGTATCCGAATATCAAATAGACAGGAGTGTTTCCGATGCACGATTTCAGTTTTTTCCCGACAAAATAAATTGAAAGAGTGAGTCCGATGTAAAATTTACTTTTTCTTAAATAGCTTCTGGACCTGAGCGTTATCAAGGTTTCTATATATTCTAAAAGGAGTGGTGCATTATGAAAGTTAAGATGCACGCAAGGCTTTTGAATATCTTTTAGATTGGAGTGAGTCCCCCAAGACATTTATGAGTTTGAAGCTCTTTTCCGACTGATCTGAATACGTTTTTACGTGTTACATATTATCCCAGAAGGAGTGGTGCGTTATGAAAATGCACGCAAAGCTTTTGAATATCTGAATGACAGGAGTGAGTCCCAAGGGAAACTTTGCTTAGCTTACGAGCTTATGTAAGCGCTTCGACAGGGCGTTTTTGAACGCTAATTTGATGAAAGGTAATATGACCAATGGCTTAGTTAGATCTTTACTTGACGCAAATTTTTTAAGAAAGGTAATAAGTCCAATGAGAAGTTAGTTCTTTATCAAGGCTTTATTTCAATTCTACCGAAAGGAAATTCGATTCGATGGAAATGGATTTATGATATATTTACGGACATGGTTTGAGACTTTTTGAAAGGCGTGAGTCCGAAATACAGTTTGAGTTTTTGTTCGATCAGAATTTTGCGAAAGGTGTAAGTCCAATGGCTTAACTTGTTTGTGATGAGCTGCTGCACGGCGTTTGTGCGGCAGCTCTTTATAATTCATAATTAGAGTTTGGGATCTTGATCTGTTTAAATGTACACTTGCTTCAGGTTTACGAATAATTTTTGGTTACTTTTTTACTTCCGTGTAGTAGTATACCGCCAGCTGGGTCCTGTCTCTCAGGGCGAGCTTTTCAAGCAGGTTGCTTATGTAGTTTCTCACCGTGCCTTCGCCGAGATAAAGTCTGGCAGCTATCTCCTTGTTGCTCAGCCCCGTGGCTACCAGCTCCATTATCTCCCTCTCCTTGTCGTTTATCCCGTGGGAGGCATAGTCGTATTCCTCCCTGGGCTTCATCAGCTCCGGCAGCTTGGTCATCACCTTTTCGCCGAACACGTTCTGCCCTCTCATAACTGCTTCCAGCGCAGGAGCTATGCCCTCAAAATCCTGCTTTAAAATATAGCCCTTAGCTCCCATGCTCAGGGCTTTTACTATGTATTCATCGTCCGAAAAGGTGGTTAGATAAAGTATCCTCGCCTCGGGAAATTCATTCAATATCAGCTCACCTGCGTCAATGCCCGTCATGCCCTCCATGCGAATGTCCATAAGCATAACATCGGGCTGGTGCTCACGGTATATCTCAATGGCTTCACTGCCGCTGCTGCCCATTGCTGCAACGGTTATATGCCCCGTGCTTTCCAGAATGGTTTTAAGCGAAAGCGCCACCAGCTTGTCATCATCTACAACTGCTATCTTCATACTATCACTTCCTGTAAATTATTTTGGTATCGACATAAATATCTTAAAGCCGTTTTTTGATGGAGTAAAGCTTATCCTGCCCCCTACCGAAGCGGCTCGGTCCTCCATATTTTTCAGCCCTATGCCTGTCTCCTTTATCTCGCCGCAGCTGCCGTTGTCGTCTATAGCCAGCTGGTAGAAGGCAGGGTGCTCCCTGATCATTATGCTTATCCTGTCGCCGCTTGAATGCTTCACCGCGTTTGAAAGGCTCTCCTTAACAATGCCTATCATGCAAAGCTTAATGTTTCCGGGGATATTCTCCCCCATGTCGTAATCCAGCCTTACATCAAAGCGCTTGTCTACCGAGCTCATGCTGTCCTCTATCACCGCTTTAAGGTCTATGGAGTCATCATGCAGGTCGTGGACGCTTTGGCGTATGCTGGTCATGGCATTGTCGAGAGTATCACGCAGGCTGGCAAGGGGCTCTTTCAGGTTATCGTCCTTGTTTATTATCATCAGCGCCCCCGACTGCAGCAGCGACCGTGTGAGCATATGCCCCACGTTATCGTGTATCTCACGGGCAATGCGGTTACGCTCTTTAAGGGTAGCCAGGTGTATCTCGTTATACTGGGCTTGGGCAAGGCTCACGTTCTGGCTGGCGAGCCGCAGGTTTTTCTCGGTCACCTCGTCACGCAGCTCGGTGAGCCTTTCCACCGTCTCCTCCAGCCTTGATACTCTCATGTAGATAATAATAGTTATCAGGCAGCCTGCCGCCGTCAGTATTATCTGCCTTGACGACAGCTCCTCCCCCCTGAAAAGCACCGCAGCCGCAGGCAGCGTGAGCCACCACTTTTTCTCCCACAAAGCGTCATAAAGCATAAGGGGCAGGGCGCAGAAGGACACAGGCAGCACGCCGCACATGGCAGCGCTCACCCCAATTATCACCGCCGCAGCCGTTCTCCCCGTAAAGAGCTGCACCAGCGATGAAGCCCCCACCGATATGAGCAGCGCCGCCACAGGCGCAGCATTATTCTCAGACATACTGAACCCCACCATGCATATAAGCATGATAGCCAGCTTATCAAACAGCCTGTTCACCGCAGCGCCCCCTTTTCATTGTTGGTCTGACTTTTATTATAGCATAACATTCACCTGTTTGCAAGGGTCCTCACCGGACGGGCACTCAAATCAATTTTTGAATTATCAAGATCTCAAAACAAGCACGCTTGCGGCAAACTATCTGTTAAGTGTAGAGTTCTTCACTTCGTAGTTAAGCAAATATCTTACCTCTTAAAAATCTAAAAGCGAGAAGTAATATGATATACCTCTCGCTTTTTAAGTTCGTATCCAGCTTCTAAAAGCTCATCTGATCGGGGTCTTCAAGATCCTTTGCCAGGCAGCCTGCCACGGGTATGGTCTTGCTGCGGTATTTTTTCAGGTCTGCCGCCGTTTCTGCCGTTACCTCAAAGGCACGGGCAACTGCGGCGTTTTTGCCTTTAAGGGTCATTACCTGTACGCCCTGAGTGTTGCGGGTGGTCTTTGGCATTAGCAGCGCCGTGTCGAATATCATAGCCCTGCCGTTGGTGGTGCGCAGCATTATCTCTGAGTTATCACTAAGCTTGAAAACCGCCACCAGCTTTGCCTTGTCGGAATATGCCCCCGTCAGCTTTTTGCGGTTGGTCTTGGTCTCATAGGCGCTCAGGGGCACCTTGGCGCACTTGCCGTTTTCGTAAACAAACAGCAGATAGCCCGAGTAATCAAGAGTCTCTATCATGGCAGCAAAGCCCTCGCCGCTGTCAAAGCTGAGCACTGCGGGGATATAGTCACCCAGGTCGCTTGCCTTGGTGTTTTTGAACTGCGCCGCCTTAGCCTTGTAAACATTAGCCTTGTCCGAGAAAAACAGCAGCTCAGCCTTGTTTGATGACTCTGCCTCGCTCAGCATTCTGTCACCCTCTTTAAGCTTCTGGTCGCTTGCCATTCTCAGCGACTGCATGGTGCATTTCTTGAAATATCCGCTCTCTGAGATAAACAGCTTGCAGGGGTAGTCCTCCACCTCCTCGGACTCCTCCACCTCTTCGATATCGCTCTTGTAGAAGAACTTTGTCTTTCTCTCCTGACCGTATTTTTTCATAACGGCTCTCAGCTCGCTGATGATAACGTTCTTTATCTTTCTGTCGCTGCCGAGTATGTCCTCAAGCTCTGCGATCTCCTCCTCCAGCTTGTCTGTCTCGGCGGTGCGCTTTAAGATGTACTCACGGTTTAAATGTCTCAGCTTGATCTCAGCCACATAATCCGCCTGTATCTCGTCAATGCCGAAGCCTATCATCAGGTTGGGTACTACCTCAGCCTCCTCCTCGGTCTCACGTATTATCTTTATCGCCTTGTCGATATCCAGCAGTATCTTGCCCAGACCTTTCAGCAGGTGGAGCTTTTCCTTTTTCTTTTTAAGGTCAAACTGTATCCTGCGGCGCACACAGCTCATTCTGAAAGCTGTCCACTCTTTGAGTATCTCATAAACTCCCATTACCTTGGGGTAGCCGTGGACGAGTATGTTGAAGTTGCATGAGTAGCTGTCCTGCAAGGGGGTGAGCTTGTAGAGCTTCTGCATGAGCTTATCGGGGTCTACCCCCTTTTTAACGTCAATGCCTATCTTCAGTCCGTCAATGTCCGTCTCGTCACGCAGGTATGATATCTCCCTTATCTTGCCTGCTTTTATAAGGGCGATTATTTTTTCGATAATGGCTTCCACCGTGGTGGTGGCAGGTATCTCGGTTATCTCCAGGCACTTTTCAGCCTTGTCAAAATTATACTTAGCTCTCAGCTTTACCGAGCCCCTGCCTGTGCGGTATATCTTATCCAGCTCCTCCTCGTCATAAAGCAGATAACCGCCCCCGGGGAAGTCGGGGCCTTTCAGCGTATCCAGCGCATTTGCGTCGCTGTTTTTCATAAGAGCTATAGCCGTCTCGCAGACCTCGGTAAGATTAAAGGGGCACACCGCCGAAGCCATAGACACGCCAATTCCCACATTTGCGTTGACCAGTATGGTGGGGAAGGTGGCAGGGAACAGTGTAGGCTCCTGCATGGTGTTATCGTAGTTGGGCACAAAGTCCACCGTTTCCTTGTCTATCTCTCTGAAAAGCTCCTCACAGATAGGCTCCAGCTTGGCTTCGGTATAACGTGAAGCCGCATAAGCCATATCCCTTGAATACGCCTTGCCGAAGTTTCCCTTGCTCTGCACATAGGGGTGCAAAAGCGCCTCATTGCCCCTTGAAAGCCTTACCAGTGTTTCATATATAGCCCCGTCGCCGTGGGGGTTCAGCCTCATGGTAGCTCCCACGATATTTGCGCATTTGGTGAGCTTGCCCGTGAGCAGCCCCATTTTGTACATGGTATACAAAAGCTTTCTGTGCGAGGGCTTGAAGCCGTCTATCTCAGGAAAAGCTCTCGACACGATAACGCTCATGGCGTAGGGCATATAGTTTTTCTCCAGGGTCTGGGTTATACGCTCCTCAGCCACCAGACCCGCACCCTCGATGTAAGCGTCCATCTTAGGCTTAGTTTTCTTCTTTATCTCTGCTTTTTTTCTAGCCACTATCTCATCATCCTTTTTTTCTGTTCCCCCCAGCTATGCCTCTAGAAGCAAGAAGCAAGAGGCAAGAAGCAAGAGTCCTCTTTTCAGA
>CALCRR010000330.1 GCA_937894495.1 uncultured Ruminococcus sp.
GACGGCGACTATGTGGTGATGATGACCATGCACGCCGCCAAGGGTCTTGAATTTCCCGTGGTTTTTGTGGCAGGCATGGAGGACAACATCTTCCCCTCACAGCGGAATATGGAGTCGGAGATAGAGCTGGAGGAGGAGCGCAGGCTTGCTTATGTGGCTATCACCAGAGCTAAGAAAAAGCTGTATCTTCTCCACTCGGCAGAGAGAATGCTTTACGGCAGCCAGCAGCGCAACAGGGCGTCTGTTTTCATAAGAGAGCTGCCCTCTGAAAATATAGAGAAGATAGAACCGAAGATACCTCAGGGCATGGACTTCAGGCAGGCGCAGAGCTTGTCCCTCAGCCGCCAGATGTCGCTTTACAACAGGGATAATAAGCCCAAAACAGGCGGTATCAGCTTTAACGCAGGGGACAGGATAAGGCACAAGGTGTTCGGCTCGGGCACGGTGCTGAAAGCCACCCCAATGGCTAACGACACCCTGCTGGAAATAGCCTTTGACACCAAGGGCACCAAAAAGATAATGGCGAATTATGCCAAGATAATCAAAGAGGACGAGTAAAAAAGCAGCCCCTTTTCCGCACAACAGCGGGAAAGGGGCTTTTATCATAATGGTCTTTGATCTAACGTGTATACCACTTTTTCAGCGTCTGCTCGGCTAGCTTGCCGTAGATGGTGAAGTCACGGTTGAGCTTTGCCTTTTCAACGGGGGGCAAAGTCACCTTCCAGTCCCACCAGAAGTAGCCGCAGAACCAGTCAAGGTCCCAGGTGGCAGCCATTGCCGACTCGTAAAAATCCGCCTGCTCCTGCTCGTCAGTCGCCTTGTCGGGGCGGTAGTGGAAGTCCCAGGGGTACATGGTGCAGTCCTGCTCGTTTCTAACACCTATCTCAGCGAACATTATGGGCTTTTGATAGTGCTCATGGCATTTTTCAAGCATTTTTACCACCTCTGCCCACTTTTTGTGCATGGTATCAATGCCCTTGTTTTTCTCGTCGGTAACAGGGTAATAGGCGCTTATGCCGATGATATCAACAGCTGTGAGCCAGTCAAAGCGGAACTCGTCGCCGTGGTTTATGTTGTGCATAACAATACCGTGGTAGACCTCCCTGACCTTTGATATCATGTCAAGGCAGTATGCGCTCTGCTTATCCATGCCTGCCATCTCGCACCCTGTGCAGAGCATTTCACAGCCCAGCTTTTCAGCCATTTTTGCGTAGTATAGCATAAAGTTGTTGTATGATCTGAACCACTTTTCCCAGTAGCCCGTTTCCTCGGTGGGAAAATCTATCCTTGCACGCCAGGCACGGTCAAGGCAGTTCACCATTGGTTTAAGGCACACCTTGAGCCCCAGCGACTTCGCCATTTTTACAGCTCTTGCTATCTCCTCGTCGGTCTGAGTCATACCGTAGAGGGAGAACACGGTGGTGCTGGCAAAGGTCTCCTGCCAGCCGTTGACGGGTATGCATATCCAGTCCAGCCCGTTTGAGGCAAGCCGCTTCATGGACTCCTCCGCCCTGTCGGTGAGTATCTCCTGATCTCTGCTGAAAAATCCCCATGTATAGCCCTTGCAGAATACTTCATTATTCATATATCTTCCTCTTTTCTGTCCGTTTTATCGTATAGTTATATTTAATAGTACAATAATTTGTACTATTTTATGAGCCTGTAGACCTGTATGACAAAGCCGCAGGTAACGTCCAAGCTTTCCACCGCCGCCAGCCTCGTCATGCCCTCTTTTGAGGTCTTGTAGCTGTAGGGGGTCATCATAAACAGGCTTTGTATATCATTATTTGTGGGTATGTGCGCCTGATACTCAAAGACCGTTTCATGGGCGAGCTCAAATTTGTTGAGCCCGTATCTGTTGGGCTTGTTCTCATAGGGCTTATCATAGACCGCAGCCTTTAGCTCAAACAAATGCCGTGCCGAGGGCGAGACCACTATGAGCACCCCGTCAGCTTTGAGCACCCTTGCATATTCATCGTTACAAACAGGGGCAAAAACGCTTATCACCACATCGGCGCTGTGACTCCCGAAGGGCAGCTCAAAGGACGAAGCCACTGCGAACTCACAGTTAGTGATACCCGAGGTATGCACCCTTGTCATGCAGTGTGCCACCGCCTGCTTTGAGATATCAATGCCGAAGATACGGGCATTTTTTATGCCTGCCAGAAATGCGGTATAATAGCCCTCACCGCAGCCGCTGTCGATGATAAGGGGGCTTTTTTTATCCCCCAGCTGCGCCTGAGTGACCTCGCATATTTTCTCAGCCAGGGGCTTGTAAAAACCCTTGTCTAAAAACTCGGTCCTTGCTTTTACCATATCCGCATTATCCCCTGCGTTTTTGGGGTTCCTGCCGGCGGTGGTCAGCAGATTGACATAGCCCTTTCCGGCAATATCAAAATTATGCCTGTTCTGACAGTGATAGCTGCTCCCCAGCCTTTTAAGCCGCTTTTTGCAAACGGGACAAATATACATCAAAACTTCACCCTTAGTAATTTACATAGTTAAGACAGTTAAGTACAATGTGATTATTATAGCACATGATACCTGAAAAGTAAAGCCATTTTCGCACTTTTTTCAAATAAAAGACCGAGCCCCACATAAAAGGCTCGGTCTGTAACTTATTCCTCTGTATAGCCGCCTAAGCGTCTTTTCTTCCACTCATTTTTCATATAAGCCACATACTTCATGTTATCGGGAGTATAGCCTGCTCTGGCGTTGGGGGCTGCGTTCAATATCATCCGGGCAAGTCTGTCGATAGCCGCCTTTTTCTGCCAGAAAACGCTGAGATGTATCTCTCCCCTTGCGGTCTGCAAAAGCAGGTCCTTAGTGGCAGGTATGAAATTCACGCTGTATTTGTAGATATAAATGCAGTATACCTCGTCAAGATAAGCCATCTGAGTGACGTTTCGCTTGTTGGCGATTATCCGCCCCGACATATAAACGAACTTGTCCTCATACCTTATATCCCCTGCCAGCTCGTCAGCCATTGCGAGTATATCGGGATTCTTTTTATAAGCCGAGGACTTTGAGGGGTCCCTGTAGTCTCTGGCGCCGAAATAAAGCAGTGTCACCGAGATGAACATGAGTATCACTCCCGTTATCGTCATACCCATTGCGTCGGGCTCGATAGAGGTAATGCCGCTTACCGCCAGAAACAGCGATACTGCGGTGCATATCCCCCCTGTTATTATAAGCGCCAGCGAATTTTTCCTTATCTTTTTGAGCACTTCCTGTGAGCCTGTCATTGCAGTACCACCTTGTGGAATACCTTTTTGCCCTTTTTGATTATAACCTGCTCCGAGAGGTCAACAAGACCCTTGGGGTCGGTGAACTTCTCGCCGTTGACAGCTATACCGTTTTGCTGAACAAGCCTTCTGGCCTCGCCGTTTGACGGGCAAAGACCTGCCTTTACCAGCAGGGTGAGAATGCCTATCTGCTTGTTCTCGTCCACATCACCGGCAGTCAGAGTTGTTGTGGGCATATCAGCGCTGTCAGCCGAGCCGCCGAAGATAGCCTTTGCAGCTGCGTCAGCCTTTTTAGCTTCCTCCTCGCCGTGGATAAGCTTTGTGAGCTCAAACGCCAGCAGCTCCTTAGCCTTGTTGTACTCAGCGCCCTCCATGTGCTGCTCCATCTCCTCGATCTCCTCGATAGGCACAAAGGTCAAAAGCTTAAGGCACTTGATAACATCAGCGTCGTCAACATTTCTCCAGTACTGGTAGAAATCATAGGGCGAGGTCTTTTCAGCGTCCAGCCATACTGCGCCCTTTTCGGTCTTGCCCATTTTCTTGCCCTCGGAGTTAAGCAGCAGGGTTATGGTCATGGCATAAGCGTCCTTGCCCAGCTTCTTTCTGATAAGCTCGGTACCGCCCAGCATATTAGCCCACTGGTCATCACCGCCGAACTGCATATTGCAGCCGTAGTCGGTATAGAGCTTGTAGAAATCATAGGACTGCATTATCATGTAATTGAACTCAAAGAATGTCAGACCCTTCTCCCAGCGCTGTTTGTAGCACTCAAAGGAAAGCATTTTGTTTACAGAGAAGTAAACGCCGATCTCTCTTAACATATCAACGTAGTTAAGATCAAGCAGCCAGTCGGCATTGTTGACCGCTATAGCCTTATCCTCAGAGAAGTCGATGAACTTCGACATCTGCTTTTTGAAGCATTCAACATTGTGGTCGATAGTCTCCCTTGTCATCATCTTTCTCATATCGCTCTTGCCCGATGGGTCGCCTATCATGCCTGTGCCGCCGCCAAGCAGAACTATGGGCTTGTTGCCAGCCATCTGCAGGCGCTTCATAAGGCACAGCGCCATAAAGTGACCAACGTGCAAACTGTCGGCAGTGGGGTCAAAGCCGATGTAAAAGGTAGCCTTGCCGTTGTCAACAAGCTCCTGTATCTCCTTTTCGTCTGTGAGCTGTGCTATCAGCCCTCTTCTTTTAAGCTCTTCAAAACAAGTCATTTTTTATTCCTCCGTATAAATTAAAATAGTTATTTCTCATTGATAAGCTTTCCCGTCATGTGCTCTATCTCCAGCTCCATGACCAGGGTGCGCTTGCCGTCATGCTCTATCTCTGCGGCTATGTAATTTTCATCGTCGGTGAATTTATAGCAGAGCTGTCTGCAAAGCTCCATAGCCTTCTGCTCGTCCTCGACTATCCTTATCCTGCCGAAGGCTATAACGCTTTTTACATTCAGCGCCCAGTCCCCCTCTTTGAGATAGCCCTTGTCGAACACGCAGTAGCTCACCTTATCGCAGCTTTTCACCGCATCGACCCTGTGCCCCACCTTGCCGCCGTGAAAATACAGCCTGCCGTCCGCCTCATTATAATAATGGTTTATAGGCACGCCGTAGGGGTAGCCATCGTCCCCCAGCATGGATAGCACGCCTCTGGTCTCGGTCTTTAAAAGCTCCAAACACTCCTCATGGGTGAGAGCCTGCCTGCGTCTCCTCATTTCTCTGAACATTTCCTGCTCACCTCGCTTTTATAATGTATATCCTACCCTCTGTCAAATCAAAAAGCCCCCGGAAAGCCTGAGCTCCCCGAGGGCGACAAGACCGCTGTACCACCTCAGTTTATCGGCAAAGCGCCGACCTCATTGACCCTTAACGCAGGTATACGTCCGCCCCTACTTAATGCGCCGCATTTTTCAAGCCGAAGGCTCGGGAAGGTAATTTCAGCCATGCCCACTGTCCGCTCCCACCAACCGCAGACTCTCTGAAAGCCGATGACACAGCCTACTGTTTTCCGTCACTGCCTTTATGTTTTTTATTTATTTTACACCATTTTTCGCTAATTGTCAATAGTCATTATCCTATATTCTGCAAAACTCACAAACCGCTTATCATTCTCTTACGTAAACCTTTTTGATAATGCCGATATACTGGGTGTGATAATCCCCTGCGGCGTAGTTTGCGCTGTCAAGGTCCTTATCCTTAAAGCCCTCGCCTGACATAGTCTGCACATAGGTCTTGTCGCAGACAATTATCAGCCTTGCCTGCTCAAAGGCTGTAACGTCATCGAAGAATACGGGGGTCAGTCCCGTTTCGGCTGCCTTGTCGCAGTCTCTGCCGCTGTGTGAGCCGCAGAAGGACAGCGCCGACCTTTCGCTCTCGTCAAAAAAACATACTGTAAAGCTATCAGCCTTGTCAATAAACTTCTTGGTGTAGCGCTGGGGTCTTATCACCGTTGTGAAGGTGTTTTTGTTCCACATCACCCCTGCAAAGCCCCATGAAGCCGTCATGGTGTTGTAGCCCTGCTCTGTTCCTGCGGTGACCAAAAACCAGTCTCTGCCTATTTTTTTGTAAGGGTCAAAGCCGATATCCGTAAGATATGCAGGGCTTTTGGCTGCAAAACCGTATTTTTCAAGCTTGTTCTCATTGCTGCTCATGTATATGACCGCCTTTCATTATGTTTGAATACTTATATTATACTAGAAAAATTCAAAAAATGCAACCATTTTGTAATTGCTTTTTTATTTATTATGTGTTATAATAATACATATATCGGATATGTCTGTTAAGCTTTTTGTGTAAATTTTTAACAGAAGCTTTCGCATAGCATTGATTTTATACATGATTTAATGCATATCCGAAAGTTTTATACATAGTAAATATTAAATTTCTGTATAAAATTGAATTTTTATGCAAAAAGTGCTTGACAAAAACGCATAATGGTGTATAATATATATTGTCTGATATATATTTTACATTTTATGCCTGATAAAAACTACTATTTTTGGAGGAATACAATATGGCTAAAGAGATCAAAAAAGTCGTTCTTGCTTACTCGGGTGGACTTGATACTTCTATCATAATCCCCTGGCTGAAGGAGAACTATAACAACTGTGAGGTCATCGCAGTATCGGGCGACGTAGGACAGGGCACCGAGCTTGACGGTCTGGAGGAAAAGGCTATCAAAACAGGCGCTTCAAAGCTCTACATCGAGGATCTGACTGAGGAATTCATCACAGATTATGTTTATCCTACAGTTCAGGCAGGGGCTGTTTATGAGAACCAGTATCTGCTGGGCACATCATTTGCAAGACCCATCATCGCCAAGAGGATAGCTGAGATAGCTCTTAAAGAGGGCGCTGACGCTATCTGCCACGGCTGCACAGGCAAGGGCAACGACCAGGTAAGATTTGAGCTGGCTATCAAGGCTTTTGCTCCCGATATGCAGATAATCGCCCCCTGGAGAGTGTGGGATCTTAAATCGAGAGAGCAGGAGATCGAGTATGCCGAGGCACACAACATTCCTCTGAAGATAAACAGAGAGACCAACTACTCCAAGGATAAGAACCTGTGGCACCTTTCTCACGAGGGTCTGGATCTTGAGGATCCCGCTAACGAGCCCCAGTATGAGAAGGAGGGCTTCCTCGAGATGGG
>CALCRR010000331.1 GCA_937894495.1 uncultured Ruminococcus sp.
CTTGAAATGATGATGACCGCCGAGGGCGAGGAGCGTGACCGAGCAGAGTGCATTTACATTCAGCTCACGCACGGGCTTGACGAGTGCAGCGATGAGGACGAATAATCAGCAGGGCGAGTTGTTTCGGCAGCTCGCCCTTGCTATGTCCTGTGACGAACGGAAATGCCCCTCAGCACCTTCCCAGCCTGCGGAGCGGAAAACTAATCGCCTGAAAAGAAAAGCCCTGAGAAATGCTTATCAGAAAGCATATCTCAGGGTTTCTTCTGTTATTCAGTTCCAAAAGAGTATGCTATCATTGTGGCGCGCGCCATAATGATGAAATGGACTTGTACGGAACGGATTTTGTGTACGCCAATAGACTACGGGCTATTGGAACATACGATCATGTTAGACCTAATCCACTTTTATAAATTCTTCTCAAAGAACGGCAAAATACGGTCAAACGCAGCAGTTACATAGGGTTCAAGGTCATACATATCAAAGTGGCTCGCTTCGGGAACAACGAACATTTCCTTATTGCTATGCGGGACTGCATCGAACACCTCTGTCGAGGACGGTTTCGACCACGCATTTTCACCCGTGATGACAAGGTAGGGCTTCTGCATCTCTTTCATGATGTTCACCACATTGTACTTCACCAGTTCAAGCTGGCTCCACGCAACGACCTGATTCGACCAGCGTGCCGAATTTCCACGGGAAGAATAGTAGTAGGCTGCACCCTCATCAAATGCTCTCGGCATAAAATTGAGATACATCAGCTCTCCTTCACCTTTATCATAGGCATCTTTTGCTGCCCTGACTTCCTCCTCCGGCTTGAAAAAGCCCATCATTGGAGAATTGGAAATATCGGAGATCGCCGGAACGATAGCGGTAATTGCTTTCAGTCTCGGCTCTTTCACACCTGCCACGGACATATACGAACCAGAACCGCAGATGCCGAGTCCGCCGATACGCTCATTATCTACATAGGGAAGGCTTGTGAGGTAATCGACAGCCCCCTCAATATCGCTTTCCTTGACATCAGGCAGTTCCTGACCTCTCGGCATACCCTCGCTCTCGCCAAAATACGCACCGTCAAAAACGAGTGTCACATATCCTGCTTCGGTCAGACGCTTGGCATAGACAGACTGTGCCTGTTCTTTGACGGAGAGCATCGGTCCGGTCACAACAACTGCCGGATAGTTTTTGCTGAGGTCGAAGTCTGTTGGCAGATAGAGCAGTCCGGCAAGACGGAGATTCAACTCCTTGTTCATAAATACGACTTTCTGCATTTCCATTATAGATTCCTCCTTATACCTTCATTCCGTTCAGAGCCTTAACAAATTCGGGTGAACCATGGTCAACGATCTCGCTGTGACCAAGGTCAACTTCTGCGATCTTCTGCATATCCTCATCGGAAAGTGTGAAGTCCCAGATGTCGATATTCTGCTCCATACGCTCCACATGAACAGACTTCGGCAGAATGGAAACACCACGCTGAGTGTTCCATTTGAGGGCGATCTGTGCTGCGGTCTTTCCGTACTTGCTGCCGATCTCGGAGAGGACGGGGTGAGAGAAGATTCCGTGCTTGCCCTCTGCAAGCGGCCCCCAAGCCTGCGGTGCGATACCGTATTCCTTCATTGTCGCAAGGGCATTTTCCTGCTGGAAGAACGGGTGAAGCTCTACCTGATTTACCGCAGGAATGATCTCCACATTCTCGCAGAGATTTGCAAGGATCGCAGGATAGAAATTGGAAACGCCGATCGCCTTGACAAGTCCCTCTTTGTAAGCCTTTGTGATACCTCTGTATGCTGCGAAGTAGTCGCCCATAGGCTGGTGCAGGAGAATGAGGTCAACATAGTCAAGCCCCAGCTTTGCAAGAGATGTTTTCACAGACTCATAAGCGGAATCCTCAGTCTTCATATTGGACACCCAGACTTTAGTAGTGATAAAAAGCTCCTCACGCTTTGCGATACCGTCAGCAATCGCACGGTTGACAGCCTTGCCGACAGCTTCTTCGTTCATGTAAGCCTGCGCTGTGTCGATCAGACGATAGCCTGTCTTGATCGCATCGAAGACAGCCTGCTCGCATACGGCAGGATCGGGTACCTGAAATACGCCGAAGCCCTCCAGCGGCATTTTTGCTCCTGTGTTCAGTGTTACAAATTCCATAAGTATATCCTCCTTAAATATTATATGTTCAGACTATTCAGCCATTTTTCGACCTGTTTTGCTGCACCTGTTTCCGCTGTTTTCATTTCAACGGGCAGACCGTTCATCACAACAGTCGCATTCGGTTCAAGCTCACGAATGGTATCATAAGTACCGCCATCGTGAGAACCCATGTGCGTGTTGAACGGAATAATCGTCTTGCCGCTGAAATCGTACTTGTCGAACAGCGTGTAAATGATCATCGGGAAGGTGTACCACCACATGGGATAGCCGATGAAAATGGTATCATAGTCAGTGATATTGATGTCGTTCTTGATTGCAGGGCGCATATCCTCGTCATGTTCCTTCTTTGCATAAGCCGCAAGTGCATTGTAGTTGTCACGGTTGCTGTCATAGGGCGTTTCGGGAATGATCTCCGTCAGGTCTGCGCCCGTCTGCCTTGCGATTTCCTCAGCGACTTTCTTTGCTGTGCCGTATACCGAGAAGTATAGTACCAGCTTCTTGCTCATGTGGGATACCTCCTTGTGCGTTTCTGTATCTCTATTATAACATGACCGGGACCGTTTGTGAAGTTCCGATCAGTTATCAGTTATAAACCTTTGGGTTATTACTTCTTCACGATCTTCGCTCCTCCGAACACATCGGACATCTCCATTTTATCAAGCGCCTTGTCGATCTCAGCGACCTCCTGTGCGGTCAGCACCACATCGGCAGCACCGAGGTTTTCTGTCAGGCGACCGAGCTTTCTTGTTCCGGGTATCGGCACGATATAGGGCTTTTTGCAAATCAGCCACGCAAGGGATATTTGTGCGGGAGTGGCATTTTTCTCATCTGCATATCGCTGTACCAGTCCGAGAAGCGCCTTATTTTTCTCATAAGAATCCGCCTGAAACTGCGGCATCGCCTTGCGGTAATCGCCCTGCTCGCTGAATGTGCTGTTCTGCGAATATGCACCCGACAGCAGACCGTTTGCAAGGGGCGAAAACGCCACAAAGCCGATCTGCAATTCCTCCAGAACGGGGAAAAGAGCTTCATAACCCCGGTACATCATATGATAGCGGTTCTGAATTGCCGTCACGGGGCAGACCGCATTGGCACGGCGGATTATTTCCTCATTCACCTCGGACAGTCCCCAATGGGTGATCTTGCCCTCTCGGATCAGGTCAGCCATGACACCTGCGACCTCCTCAACAGGCACATCGGGATCCTGCCTGTGCTGATAATAGAGGTCGATATGGTCGGTCTGCAAACGGCGCAGGCTGCCCTCCACTGACTTGCGTATCTGTTCGGGGCGGGAATCGGGTATCACAGGCTTGTTGACAGTCGGTGCAGACACATCGAACTTCACGCCGAATTTTGTTGCAAGCACGATCTTGCTGCGGTACGGCTTCAATATCTCACCGAGCATCTCTTCGTTGTGGTGCGGACAGTCGGGTTCTCCGTAGACCTCCGCTGTGTCAAAGAACATGCAGCCCTTTTCGATCGCTGTTTCGATGAGCTTTCTCGCTTCATCGGGCGTACACTGGTTGCCATAAGCGTGGCTCATTCCCATACAGCCAAGCCCGACTGCGCTGACTTCCAGATCTTTTCCAATGATTCTTTTATTCATAATGATACCTCATTTCTCAAATTTCAGATAAAAATTTTCGTTTCAGCAAACACAGATCAAACACGTCCCAGCGTTCATCATGGTTCAGGTCATAGTCATTCCCATGTGCATTTTTCGCTCTGGTCAGCAGCCAGTTCTGCAAATTGGCAGGCTCACGCTTTGTGGGGATCGTTCCCGAAAACTGCTCCTCCCAGAAATCCACCGCATCGTATATCCAGCCCTCTGCCACCGTTCCCGTGCCGAGTCCGAAGCCGTGCGGAAGTCCCTCATAGGCATGGAACTCCGTGGGGATACCGTAGCTCTCAAGGGTATTCAGACGGCTCCGCATTGTTTGCCAGCTTGCTATGCCGTCGCTTGTACCAACGTTTGCGTATGTTGGTGCGTCATACGCTGATGCGTAACTGTAGCCCGTGTACTGCATTATTACTGTACTCGCCTGAGGTATGCCGTAGGCTTTTGCGTTGTCGGCATTTCCGAGGGCAGCCGCCATTCTTGCACCTGCCGAGCCGCCCCATAAAGAATAATCATCAGGATCGACTTTCAGTGTGTCGGCATTGTCATGAATAAACTCGATCGCTCTTGCAAGGTCATCATAGGGAGCATCGGGACGGTAGATCAGCGCAAAGGCGTTATAGCCCATTTTCGACAATTCCAGAGCATGGGGAAAGCTGTCGTGCATCGCGCCAACATAGGCAAATCCGCCGCCTGCATTGCAAACCGCAAACTTCGCATTGTCCTCTCCCTTGAAGAAGAAAAGTCCCGTGTCACGCAGGCTGCTGTCCGCCTGCATTTCGTTCTCGGTGTAGATGTTGTAAAATATCTGCTGACCGCTTTCTGCGGCGTTTTTCAGGTAATTGACGATCTCCACGGTCTTTTCGGGCTTTATATAATTGTACCATGTGTAGGTACTGCTTGAACTCACATCTTTCAGTGTCATATCGTCGGAAACAGTCCTGTCCACGGGAAAAAGAAGTCTGCCGAAATCACCGAAAGCTACATTTGCTTTGACCTCTGCGACTGTTGTATTTTCAGTAAAGCTATCTGTCTGCACGGTATCACCTCCGAAGAACAGCGGCAGAGCATTATACATGAACTCACGGCAGGAAATGTGGTCGTGCTGACCGCCCTCACGCTGATAGAAAACGTAGTGATCGGGGGTAAACACCTCGCTGCGGGAGAGCATTTCCTCCGCCATGTCAATGGACTGTGACTTCACCGTGTCATTCGTGCCGACGCCGTGATAGATGAAATATCCACGCTCGTCAAGGTCGTTGTCCTGAATGAGCTGCTGAATGAAGTCCACATTCTTTTCGATCTGGAAATTGCCGTAGCCGCCGTAATACCAGCACGAACCGCTCATGGGCAGGAAGCAGCGGATATAGTCGGAGTCGTAGCAAAACTGAAGCCACGTTGTCACCGAGCCGAGAGAGAATCCGCCGAAGGCTCGGTGATCACGGCTTGCTTTCAGATCGTCCTGCGAGGTGCTTTCCGCATAGGTGTGGAACTTTCCCTCTACCGCAGGCATCAGATATTCCTCGAAGTCACGGTGAAACTGGCGAAACTCCGCAACAGAAACGGAAAAGCCCGTGTCGGAATTGTCGTTGTAGAATGTTGCGGACACAAATATCGTCGGCGGAATATCGCCCTTTGCAATCATATTGTCCAGCATATCCGTGATGTTTGCATACTCAAAATACTCCCCCGCATGACCGCCCCAGCCGTGCATCAGATAGCAGATGTTGTAGCGTGTTTCGGTGTCGTTTTCATCGTAGCCGTAGGGAAGATAGACGTATGCGGTCTTGGTAATATCGCTCTCGTCACGGACAAAATCCTTGCTGTCATAGGTGATCTGCGTGACCGTTCCTGCCTGCTCGATCGGCTGCAAATAATCATTGGGAACGGCGGTACTCATACCCGTCTGGGCAATCTCCTTCACCGTATCTGAACTTGCGGCGGCTTTCGGCTGCGAGCTTGCCGTGTTTTCCTGCTGTGTTCCGCAGCCTGTCAGGAATGACATAAGTGCTGTTCCAAGTAATGCAAAGCGTTTCATAGCGTTCATCTCCTTCGCTCCTTTCGTAAAAATCAGTTTATAACTCTATCAAAATCCAAGCTGATCAAGCCACTGTGAGACATCGCTTTCCGCACCTGCAACATCACTTGCAGGAACAGAAAAGCCATCACTGATAACTGTTGCATTGGGTTCAAGCTCCTCTATGGTAGAGGGCGCACCGGCAAGACGGCTGCCTGCGTGAGTTGCACAGGGAACGATTGTCTTTCCGCTGAGATCGTATTCATCAAAGAAGCTGTAAACAGCCTGCGGCATGGTGTACCACCAAGCAGGATATACCACAAATATGGTATCATACTGCCCGATGTCCTCGATATGTGTTGTCAGCTCAGGCAGTACGCCGTTATCCTGTTCGCTTTTCGCATAGTCCGCAAGATCGTTGTATTCAAGAGGATATTCCGCAGTTGTCCGGATAGAGAACAGATCGGAATCCGTGTGCTGATGTATCATGTTTGCAAGCACCTGTGCAGCACCCATATCCTCACCATTCCAGTTTGTGACCGTTGCAGAGGAAATAGCGTCCGTGCCGCTGTTTTCCGCAGGAGTAAAGTATACCACAAGGCTCTTATTGTCGGAGTTTTCACTCTTTGTTTCTTCGGTCGCTTCGGACATTTCTGCTGCTTTTTCAGTTTCTGTCTGCGTTTCCTTTTCTGTTACAGCAGCAGTTGTTACTGCTTCTGTTGCCAGAGTTATTTCAGTTGATGAACTTGCAGTTTCCTCACTTGACTGACTGCCGCAGCCTGTGAGCAATCCTGCGATCAGCAGGAGAGGGAGCATGATTTTCATTGTATGTTTCATAAGTAATCCTCCGTTTTGGTTTTCTTTACCTATATTATAGCAAAACGGAGACCTCGTGAGAAGTCTCCGCTTGTTTCTACCTATTAACCTTTGGGTTATTACTTATTCAGCTTTTTCACCGCATTCAGAAACCGCTTTACGGTCTTGCTCGGTTTCGGTGCATGAAGCAGACCGAAGGGCATGGAATAGTCCCAATCCACAGGCAGCGTTTTCAGCAGCGGGTGGACATTCGACCAATTGTCAATGCACATCAGGACATGATCGCTGTTCTCGCAATCGTTGAACACCGAGAGATTGATGAAATCAAATGTCACGATGTTGATCTCAGGGTGTTCTTCCGTGAGCCATTTGCGGAGCCTGTCCGTTTCCTCGTTCCAGCCCTCACGGATCAGCATGATCGACCTGCCGTGCAGGTCTTCCACGGTCAGCCTGTCTTTTTTCGCAAGAGGATCATAGACCGATACTGCACAGCGCATAGGTACATCTGCTACGAACTGCGCCGCACACTGCCAGTTTTTCAGCGCTCGTTCATCATAAACTCCGCACACGATGTCAATGTTCTTTCCCATGTTTTTGAGTATCTCTCTTGCGTTTTCGGGCGTATTCTCAAACGGAACAAGCTGAAATTTTATGTCGGGAATTTCCTCTCTGATCTGCGTCCACATATCAACGACAGTCTGTCCGGGTGTCATGGTCGATGTACCGATACGAAGCACAGAGGGTTGTGTGTCATCGGCTTTCTTCGCACGCTCCACCGATTCACGGCAATATGCGATGATATACCGCGCATCCTCATAGACCGATTGTCCTGCCTTTGTGAGCTGTAATCCTCTGTGAGTACGTGTAAAAAGTCGGACACCGAGACTATCCTCCAACAGATTGATCTGCTTGATGACCGCAGGCGGCGAGATAAACAGTGCTTCCGCCGCTTTATTGAAGCTGCCGCTGTCAGCGACAACAATGAATGTGTCGAGCTGGTGGTTGTACATAATAATGCTCCTTTCGTGGGAATCTGCTATATTACATTATATCACAGCATCGACGAAAAAGCAAGCATAAACCATTAGGTTAATACCGAAAGACCTGTCCAAACATATCAGACAGGTCTTTCATACATCTTATACCTTTGCAGACAGCTTTTTTGCATCGGAGAAGTTCACGATCATACCCTCATAGGAAAGACCGTAAAGCCCTGCAAAGCGTGACATTGTATATTCTCCGGCTTCAAGCATCCACTTTTCGGATGCTGCTCCCTGAAAGATAAAGAACAGCTTACCGCTCAGTTCTCCTTGCCCGACCGGACCATAGCATCTATCAAGCAAAGTACGCACACTGCCACAGATGTTGTGCCAGTAAAGCGGAGAGCCGATCACAAGCACATCTGCCGCCTTGATCTTTGCGATCACCTCATCAAACTGATCGTTAGGGAGCTTCTGTCCGTACACGCCGATCACATAGTCTGTCAGATTCAGCGTTTCGTAATTCTTACCATTCAGCAGTATCTTCGCAAGTCCGGCAGTATTTCCATCAGCATTCGGGCTGCCGTTGATAAATAAAATGCTCATATCATTTCTCCTTACCAGTTCTTTGTTTCCTTTTCGCTGCGGTTGTTCTTCTTGCGTTCCTCGACCATCTTCACGAACCACTCCACCATTGCAGGATCATAGTGGGAGAAGAACGAGCTTGTCGCCGTATCGAGGGAGGCGATCGCTGTCATATCCTCATCGGACAGTACGAAATCGAAAACGTCGATATTCTGTATCATTCGCTCTCTGTGTGTGGACTTTGGCAGCACCACAACACCGCGCTGGATATTCCAGCGGAGCATGACCTGAGCAGCGGTCTTGCCGTATTTTTTGCCGATGTTCACAAGCGTTTCATTCTCAAACAGACCGCCTCTGCCCTCGCCGAAGGGCGCCCACGCCTCACACTGTACGCCGTACTTGTCCATGTACTCCTTGGCGACCTTCTGCTGATTGAGGACGTGCGTTTCCACCTGATTGACCATTGGCACGATGTTCGCAAAGCTGGCAATGTCTACCAGTCTGTCGGGATAGAAGTTGGATACGCCGATCGCACGGAGAATTCCCTCATTGTAAAGCTCCTCCAATGCACGGTATGCACCGTAATAATCGCTGAACGGCTGGTGCAGGAGCATCAGGTCGAGATAGTCCGTTTTCAGCTTTTCGAGGGAAGTGTAGACCGACTTCTTGCATTCCTCGTAGCCGTAATGCTCCACCCATACCTTAGTTGTCAGGAAAATATCCTCACGCTTGATGCCCGATTTTGCGATTGCTGCCCCGACTTCTTCCTCGTTGAAATAGCTCTGTGCGGTGTCGATCAGGCGATAGCCCACCGAAAGTGCATCGGTCACGCATCTCTCGCACTCGTCCTTTGTCACCTGATACACGCCGTAGCCGAGCATGGGCATTTTGATCCCGTTGTTAAGCTGTACATATTCCATAATTTATTCCTCCGTATTATCGCTGATATATCCCTGACCTTTCAGCCAGTTTGTTACTTCATTCAGATCGGTATTATTTCCGTTGAAACCCTCTGCGACCGTTGCCCCGTCACATTCGTCCTTCAGCAGCTCATAGCCCGAATCCACGCCGCTGCCCTGATTTGTGCAGAACGGAACAATGGTCTTTCCGCTGACATCGTATTCCTCAAAGAAAGAACCTATCGGCATAGGGGCATTGAACCACCAAATGGGAAATCCGACATAGATCGTGTCATACTGATCGAGATCATCGGGAAGTCCGATCAGCTTCGGACGGGTGTTAAACAGTTCCTCCCAGAACGCACGGTAAGCAGTCAGCGGATAACTCTCATAATAGAGCCTGCTTGTCTGAATACTGTACAGATCTGCACCCGTTGCTTGCTGAAACAGTCTTGCAACGTACTCCGTGTTGCCGTAAACATTTCCGCTGTTATCCGTTCTCATACTTGCCGATGAAACAGCATCGGTCTTGTCGAGATCGACTACATCTGCCTGAGAGAAATATACCACGAGCGACTTCGTTCCGCTGTCGCCCCGAATGATCGTATTATCCTTCTTGTTGCTCTTGCCGCCCAAAATGATGATAAGCGATATGATGACAGGTATCAGGAGGACTACAAGAAGTGCTTTCAGAAGTCCCTTGACCGTCAGTTTCTTTTTTGCCTTTTCTTCCATGATAACACCTCCGATTCGTGTTCCTTGTGTGTATTATACCATGAAAAGAAGGCTTTGAGAAGTTTCGATTGGTTATATGGTTTTAACCTTTGGGTTATAGCTTTCTTTACGAAACTTATGAATAATCAAAGGGCAATGCTCCAATCGCAGAAGCATTGCCCTTTCCTTGTGCTATGAAAGTATTAGTCTTGAAGTGTCATGAAAGTTGACCGATTGTTGACCAAAGCAGTATGTTGACCGCCGAAATCGCCCGAAAACTGCGTATTTTCGCAGTGAGGGTTGAAATTCTTGCGATAATATGCTATAATAATAGAAACACCGATGCCGCCGCTGGACGGCATCCCATCCCGCTGCAAAGGAAGTGATCGCAATGTGCCTGCTTGCACCTCCGCCGCTCCCGCATCTGACGCTCTCGCTCCACCATTACTCCTACACCGGCGATGTCGCTGCAATGGCGCTCTGCATCACGATGGCAGTGCTGATCTATTTCAGCCATCTCCGCAAAAACCGCACCCGCCTCGGCATCATGTATGTCACGCTGCTCGAGCTCTTCATCTCGGCTGCCGCGCAT
>CALCRR010000332.1 GCA_937894495.1 uncultured Ruminococcus sp.
ACTCGATATCTTGCCCACTCCACAAAGGTACGGCAGGTGGGGGAATTACCCCGTGCGGCGAGCACACATTGACTTTTTTGGAGTTTTGGGTTATACTATAGGGAGAATAGTCTGGGCTGCCTTGGGCGGTTATTTTGGGATAAGGTTAGGAGAGATCATATGAAAAGATCAGCAAGAGCCGTGATAATTTATATTTTTGCGCTCATTATGGGAATAATGCTCACTATGGTGTCATTTGAGGACTCGGTGAATATCTTCAAGAAGAATATCAGCAAGCTGAGCACCAAGACTATGAACGATGTTTCGCTGGACGAGCTGCTTACGGGTAAGGTGGAGTATGTCATTCAGCCTGTGGCTGAGCTGGAGACTACCAGAACTATCAACGGCATACCTGTTAAAAAGGAGCGTACTCCATATTATCTGGTGTATGTGAACGAGGATAAGAAGATGCCCGACGGCGACTATGGCTTTTTTGTGATAATACACGCCACCGATAAGGATACCATTGAGAAGATGGACAGCCTGATGCTGCATACCCAGAACTACCTTGATGCTGTCAGCAGCGGCGGCAGTATAACATCTTCCACCGTAAAGCCACAGAGCTTAGAGTTCAAAGCGCTGGCGATACCCGACGAGGTGATGGAGTATACCTATGAGTGCGAATGGTTCGAGGGCATATCTCAAAAAGAGATAGACAGCATGACCTGTGATATGATGCTGGAGGAGAAAAACTTCGATACGCTGAAGTATGAGCCCTTTATGGGCATTGGTGTGATATTGCTGGCGACCCTGATATTTATCGCCACCAAGCCCAGATACAAGACCAAGAGGACCCACTATGTCAACGAGTACCCCTCGGATAAGGAGCTTATTGACAAGTTCAACGCTCCCCCCACGCCCTATAACGGCAGCACAAACCCCAACGCCGCCAGAAGATATAACCCTGCCAGCTACGAGCAGGACTCAGCCTCGGCAGAAATGGACTCGATAGATACTAGTGATATCTATAGATAAGCGATAAGCAAAAGATAAGCGATAAACAAATGCCTTTTCCTGCGGTTAGTGAGGAAAAGGCATTTTATTTTTGATATTTAGCAAAGCAGGTAAATGCAACCTCTAGCCACTAGCTCTCTGTCCCCTAGATGGTAGCTTTGCGAAGCTTTTTTCCAGCTCTTCGTCGGTGGGGATATAGTCGGACATCTCGCCGTCGTTGAACTTCTGGTATGCCACCATGTCGAAATAGCCTGTGCCTGTGAGACCGAAGAGGATAGTCTTTTCTTCCCCTGTTTCCTTGCATTTCAGGGCTTCGTCAATGGCTGCCCTTATGGCGTGGCTGCTCTCGGGGGCAGGCAGGGTGCCCTCTATCCTTGCAAACTGTGTGGCTGCTTCAAACACGGCTGTCTGCTCAACGCTTCTTGCTTCGATAAGTCCCTCGTCGTAGAGCTCACTGAGCACCGAGCTCATGCCGTGGTATCTCAGTCCGCCGGCGTGGTTGGGGGAGGGTATGAAGCCGCTGCCCAGGGTGTACATCTTAGCCAGAGGGCAGACCTTGCCTGTGTCGCAGAAATCATAAGCGTATTTACCCCTTGTGAGTGAGGGGCATGACGCAGGCTCCACCGCAACGAACTGATAATCAGCCTCGCCCCTGAGCTTTCTGCCCATAAAGGGGGAGATAAGACCGCCCAGGTTTGAGCCGCCGCCTGCACAGCCGATTATAACATCAGGCTTTATGCCGTATTTATCGCAGGCAGCCATAGTTTCAAGACCGATGACAGACTGGTGCAGCAGTACCTGTGAGAGCACCGAACCCAGCACGTACCTGTAGCCCTCGGTGGAGACCGCAGCCTCTACAGCCTCAGAGATAGCGCAGCCCAGCGAGCCTGTGGTGCCGGGGAACTCTGCCAGTATCTTTCTGCCCACCTCGGTGGTGTCGGAGGGGGAGGGGGTAACGTTGGCGCCGTAGGTCCTCATGACCTCACGCCTGAAAGGCTTCTGCTCGTATGATACCTTTACCATATACACCTTGCAGTCCAGACCGAAATATGCGCAAGCCATTGAAAGCGCCGTGCCCCACTGACCTGCACCTGTCTCGGTGGTAACGCCTTTGAGCCCCTGCTTTTTAGCGTAATAAGCCTGAGCTATAGCGCTGTTGAGCTTGTGGCTGCCCG
>CALCRR010000333.1 GCA_937894495.1 uncultured Ruminococcus sp.
AGCTGCCGTGGGTGGCACAAGTCTGTTTTTATACAGCAGCGGTGAGCTTTCACCCTACCGCAGCGATATCATCATCACAAAAAATGATATCGACCATGTCATCACCTCAGCCTTTGAGCACTCGGTATACAGCAAAAAAAGCAGCATCTGCGCCGGTTTTGTCACCACACCAAAAGGCTGCCGTGTGGGCTTCTGCGGTGAGGCTGTTACCGAAAACGGCAGGGTAGTGAATGTGAAGAACATAAGCTCGGTAAATATCAGGATACCCAGAGAGATAAAGGGCTGCGCCAAGGGTATTTATCAGAGGATATTTTCAGACGGGCTGCACAGCCTGCTCATCTGCGGTCCGCCCTCCTGCGGCAAGACCACCGTGCTGCGTGACCTGACAAGGCTGCTGGGCGGCAGGTACCCGGTCTCCCTCATAGACGAGCGCAGTGAGATAGCGGCAGCCGTCGGCGGCTTGCCCTTTAACGATGTGGGCAGCTTCACCGATGTTTTTTCCTCCTACGGCAGATATGAGGGCATAATGACCGCCGTAAGGGTGATGTCGCCAAGGGTGCTGGTCTGCGATGAGATAGGCTCAGGCGATGATGTCAAAGCTCTTGATTATGCCGCTCATTCGGGAGTTACGGTTATAGCCACAGCCCACTGCGGCAGCCTTGAAAAGCTTCCGCAAAAGCCGAATATCGCCCTGCTGCTTGAAAGGGGTATGTTTGAATATGCCGTGCAGCTGGATAAGGGGACAGTGACCGCCGCCGAAAGGACGGATAAGCTCAGATGCTTGCAATTGCAGGGGGTATGATGCTGGTGCTTTCGGGAACGCTGGTGGGGAGCTTGAAAGCCTTTGAACTGCGCCGTGACAGAGACCTTATGAAAAGCCTTGTGAGGCTCACCGAGCTCACAGCCATTTATCTTAGCAGCGACGGTCTCTCTGCCAGAGAGCTTTTTTCAAGGCTGGCAGCACATCGTGAGCTTGGGGAGCTTAACTTTCTTAAAGCCTTTGACTGCGGTGGCGCAGCAACGGGCATATGTGAAGCTCTGAGGACTGATACAGCCTATCTTGATGATGATGTAAAAGACAAACTTATCACATATTTCGGCGAGTTCGGCAGTACCGATCTTGAAGGTCAGCTGGCTAAAAACAGGCTTTTAAAGGCAGAGCTTTCACAGGCTCTTGAAAGAAGTGCCGAGCGGTATGATAAATATTCGAGATTATATAAGATCCTTGGCTTTTCCTGCGGTGTTATGCTTGCGGTAATGCTTATCTGAACAGGAGAAACAAAAAATGGATATAGATTTTATTTTCAAAATAGCAGCCATAGGCATAATAGTGGCGGTGCTAAACCAGCTTTTAAGGCGCGCCGAGCGTGACGAGCAGGCGATGATGACCACCCT
>CALCRR010000334.1 GCA_937894495.1 uncultured Ruminococcus sp.
CCGAGCCGATAAGCAGAAAGAACCGCACGCCCTTGTCCTCATATCTGAATGTTGTGTCGTTTATTTTTATCCAGTCCATGTGTTCACTCCTGTCCTATAAATGTTACCTTGTTCCCCGTTCTGTCAAGCGGCTTGCGTATGGGCAGCCTGTCCTCGGTAAATCTCCTCGTCTACAATAATAGGCTCGTCGATGATATACAGATACCTCCGATCATTTTGTCTGCTCAAAAAGCCAGTCTCTGACAGCATCTATCTTGTAGCCATACTTGAACGAAGCCATGTGCTCATGTTCATTGGGATCGTCAAGAACGCTGCCTTCTTTGAATGTAATAAAGTTGTGGGAATGTCCCTCGGAATACATTTTCTTTGCAAGATGATCTGATTCCTGTCGATCTGCTTTTGCATCAATATCTTCCAGCGTACCGTAGCTGATATTACGGCTGTCAAGCATTTGCTTTACCTCAGCAAGTCCGCCGTATGCCTTTTTATCTCCCTTTGCTGCGATATATGTGAACTTGGTCGCAGGCAGATCGGCAAGGTCTGAAATATCCCATTGTCCGTCAACGATAAGCACGGCGGCATAATGATCAGGGTGCTGTGAAGCAAGATAGAGAGCCATCATTGCGCCCATTGACTGCCCCGTTCCGTAAATGCGGCTTTGGTCGGCATTGTATCTCTCGGCAAGCGATATTATCATTCGTGCAGTAAGCTCTAAATATTCTGACTTGTAAAAGCCGTTGTGGTCGTCAAGCACTACGGTCTCATAGCAGGGGACAACTACAATGCTTTTGTGCTTTTGCTGCTCGGAATCGCTTGCCCATATAACTCCGTCTGCGGTGTATTTTATTGGAACGATAACATCCTTGCTGACAAGGCTTGCATCACCTATGAACACTATCATTGGCAGCTTTTCGCCGTCATATCCGTCGGGCAGGAAGATGTTGTATTTCACGCTTAGTCCGGTATGTTCGTCGGAGTAAATGTCCTGCGTGAACTTATCGGAATTTTCTTTTATGAGCGACAGGCTCCATTCGTCAGCCGGCATATTCGGCTCAAAGCCGTGCTTTGGGAAACTCTTCATCGGGTATGGCTCCTTTCAGAATGTTGTATATGTTTTTGGCATATCTTAGTTGACTGAAATAATCAACCGTTAGTTACTTTTAAGTGTAAGCCGGTGATACCTTGACTTATCCCGCATAGCACAAATGTCAGCGGAACGGTGATAACAGCCGCTATTACATTTGCTGCTGTCGATTCAAGTTCAGGCAGAATAAAAACATCAGCAGCAATATCAACGGTCAGCAAGGCAGCTCCGCTGCAAAGAAGGCATTTGCCATACAGCACTTGAGCAGCATTCCAGGCGCTTTCATTCGCCGTTGCAGGAGCTTTGTTATAAGTGGAAAATCTGAATATCCCCTTGTCTCCTAACTTGTATTTCTGCTTTAATTCTAATATTCCTGCGATAAGCAGCTCGGCGAAAAATACCGCTTGAATGACATATAAAATGATTTTCGATACGAGCATTCAGGTCACCTCTTTGTGCTATCCCACCAAAGCCGATAGTCGCAGCAGTCATCACCCTCGGCAACGGATCTTGTGCGCCTGTACTGAATGTGCTTAAAGCCTGTCATATAGACCTTATCCATCGAGCAAATGGTCTGGCAGACCTCGGGCATCATTGAGCGGCTTAATGTTTTCATTGTGATTTCCCTTTAGTTTTTTATTCCAAGGTGTATAGTATAAACGTAACGCTTGCATGAGTTTATTTCAGTTCTACCGGCTCGTCATTATACATATATCCGTTTTCATCGACCTTTACCGGATATTTTTCAAACAGACCGCTCTCGTTATTTACAATGAAATTATCGCAGACGTTATGTCCTCTCGCCACAGTTTTGGGGCGGATAGTGTCGAGCCTGAGATACGGCATACTGCCGTAATCACCGTTGCACATTGCAGGCATAAGAAACATAAGGTCGTGCGACTTTGCAAAATCACATATCGGACAGCCGACGAGAACCGCACGAAGACCCTCTTTGGGCTTTTTCTTTGGGTTCACCAGTACCTTCCATGCGTTATTCCATTCGCCCGAGCGCACATGACGGTTGATAGAATATTCGATAAACGGCTTTGCAATAAATGCAACGGCGTTCAGCAGGTGCTGGTTCTGTCCCGAAAACCATTTGGGAAAGGTCCTTATATTATATCCAAAGAATACGCTGTCAACGGTCACCTTAAATTCCTCTACCGATTCCTTCTCGGGAAGCGCCTCCCAATACGCAAAGCAGACGAGCGAATCGTAGAGCTGATCTGCCATAGGATTTTTTGCACCGCCGATGTATGGAAGATCGACAAGATAGCTCTCGTATATGCGTTTTATCTCTGCCCATATTTCTGCGCTCTGCTTCTTGCCGTACTTGCTGTTAAGGTGCTCCTTTAGTGCTTTTTCGGCTCGTTTGCTGTAGCCGATGTGCTTTTTGTAGTCTATGTTCGGTTTATCTCTTTTCATTTTGGGCACTCCTTTTTATCACTATTCTTGTGCAGATGTTTTTTAGACATAATAAGTGATCCGCCGAAGGTCTGTAGGTTTCCCGCGCTTATCCTCCATAACACAGTTCTGTCAGTTATTCTGTTCAAATTTTTCGGGGTCAAGCTCCCTGACGACCTTCGCCGGACTCGTTATCAAATCTCAACTTCATGGTCATACAGCCCCCAGCCGTCCAGCTCCAACGCTTTAATATCGGGGTTTCCGACAGCCTCGGCAAGACGGTCGAGGTCTATTTTAAAGTCTACAAGCTCGCCCTTTTTTCGTTTCAGAATGACCTCTATCTTAGTTCTGCCTGCGGCTTTATATAGAGCTGATGCGATACCACTGTACCGACCGTCCTCCCACATAGCATAGTACCTTGTAATGATACTGTATGTTGCATTACAGTAATACATTTTGCCGTCAACCATGCCGTATGCCTGGATCGTAGGAAAATCGTCGGTCTCGGCGAATTTGAAATCCATCAGCACGGTCTCATATTCTGCTTTTGAAAAAATGCTCACTGATACACACCTCACGAGGTTCCGCATTCATATGTTTCATAATTTCTTACTTCTCAAACTTTACTATCACATTGAATGCGCTCTCTGAATCTGCTGCCTTGCGGATCGCATTGTTGATGTCATCTATCATATATTCGTCAGTTATGATCTTTTCTATATCCCAACGTCCGCTTTTCATGATATTCATCACATCGGTAACATCATCAGGACGGTAACCGCCTGAGCCTATGATCGCTTTTGAAGCATATGTCAGCGGAAGGAAATTTATCCTTCGTTCCGTGTTATTTACGGCAACCATTACAAAACGGCTGTCTACCTTTCCGTATTCAATAAAATCATCAAGTATCGACTCCGCACCGGCTGCGTCTATCCATATGTCTATATCAGATGTGGGACCATTGATAGAATAGCCTTCTCCAAACAGCGCTTTTGATTTATCTAAGAAGCTTTCGGAAATATTACAGATCTCAAAGCCCAGATCTTTCGCAATATTCAGCCTGAAAACGGACTTATCGCATATCATCACCTGTTCGACACCGAGATATTTCAGCATTATCGCTGCGGCGATACCGATAGTTCCGCACCCAAACACAACAGCTTTTTCTCCCTTTTGCGGATTTGCCTTTTTTGCAGCTCTGCCGCCTACGGTAAACGGTTCAATGAGGGAAGCGGTCTTGTCGCTGATACTGTCGTCAACAAGGTAATAGGAATGATCAAGCTTGGCATTTGGCATAAGTATATACTCCGAAAAACCGCCGAGAGTGCCGGCTCGTTTTCTGTCGTTCTTTGCGTTCAGCGGGTAGGGGTAGACCCTGTCACCGACCTTTACATCTGTAATATTCTTGCCGACAGCTGCAACTCTTGATACAGTTTCGTGTCCGAACTCACCGTCCACATTGACCTTATGTCCTGTTCCCGGACCGTTGAGATACACGGCTACGTCTGTTCCGCAGATTGAGGAACGAATATTTTTGACAAGAATATCATTATCCCCGCAAACAGGTGTCGGTACTTCTCTGACCTCGACATTTTCTTTTCCTAAATATATTGCTGATCTCATATATTAACCTCCAAAAAATATTTGCTATATGAATATCAACGAGTATTTAATATACCCTTTCTATAAAATGTCTATAAGTCATTGGTCACGCTCACAGATATTGAACCTCGCCATATCCCTGACCTCATCGCTGAACTCGGAAAGATCGTCAAGCGTTATAACTCCGTTATTCAGCAGCGCAATGATGTTCATGTACATATCGTTGCGGCTGAATCTTCCCGGCAGACGGAAAACAGGTGCTCGGCTGTCTTCTTCTATACGCTCTTTAAGCTCGAAAAATTTATCGGTAGCTGTATCATCGGAATCAAGAATAGCCTTATAATCGGGGAAGAAACGCTCTAAATAGCGGTTTTTCCATTCAAAGTATTTGGTGCTGAACAGCTTCCAGTCGCTTTCTTTTGACATGGTGATTTTCCTTTCTATTATATAAGGTATATGTCAATTATACCATACCCCACCCAATTAGTCAATAAACCAACAGTCAAATCCCTTAAACACGCAGTTTAAGTCAAATAAATAATTTCAAAATTATATCCCGGAATCTCGTAAAACCACTTGACAAGCAGGGTTCAATCTGTTATAATGTAGTAAAGCGTGAAAGCGGAATATCACGCACTGCATCTTGACAATTTAGCTACCCCTATTGGATATGAACCTTACGATTTTTCGGTAACAGTCAGACACATCTGACAGGAGGTTATCAATTATGAGTAAGGAAAATGTTACAATAGCATACGCTTTATATAGAGTATCTACCAAAGGACAGGTCGATAGGGTCAAGGACGATATTCCCATGCAGAGGGAAGCCTGCCATGAGTTCGCCGACAGGATGGGCTGGACGATAGGCAAGGAATTTCTCGAAAAGGGAGTATCCGGCTTCAAGGTATCCGCAAAAGACCGTGACGCTATTCAGGACTTGAAGGACGCAGCCCTCAAGGGTGAATTTCAGATCCTTCTTGTGTTCATGTTTGACCGTATCGGAAGAATAGATGATGAAACACCGTTCATTGTCGAATGGTTTGCAAAGCACGGTATCAAGGTGTGGAGCGTTCAGGAAGGTGAACAGCGCTTCGAGAGCCACGTTGACAAGCTGATGAATTACATACGTTTCTGGCAGGCAGCAGGGGAGTCTGAAAAGACTTCTATGCGAATCAAGACCCGTATGCAGCAGCTTACGGCGGAAGGTATTTACCGTGGAGGTCCGGTACCTTTCGGGTATATGCTGGAGAACAGAGGAAGGCTGAATAAGAAAGGCAAACCCTCTTTTGATCTGGCGGTAAATCCCGAGGAAGCGGAGATAGTCAAAATCATATTTGATAAGACTGTAAAGGACGGCTACGGCTCTTTCAGGATCGCACATATGCTTAATGATATGGGGATAAAAACTCATAACAAAAGCAAGTTCCAAAGCAATACGGTTCTGCGGATACTGAGGAACAGGCTTTACTGCGGCTACATGGTCAGTGGCGAAACGGTCTCACCTCAGCTTATGGACTTGCAGATTGTTGACGAGAAAATCTTTGAGCAGGCACAGTTTATACTAGATGAGCGTGAGCAGGCGAACGAGGAAAAACGCAGGATCGCACTCACAACGAGGAGCGAATCACTTTTATCCGGCATAATGTTCTGCGCTCACTGCGGCGGAAGAATGACATCTATCGTTCATACCGACAGGCGCAAAAGAGCAGACGGTTCGCTCTATGAGCTGCGGAGAGAAAAGTACCTTTGCTATCATAACAGCAGAAGACTTTGCGAATGCGATGGTCAATGCTCCTATCTTGCATACAAGGTCGATGACGCTGTCTGCAAGGCTGTAACGGAGATGTTCAAGAGCATAAAAGACGCTCCCGATGAAACAGTTTTGAAGAAACATTTCACCAAAGAAATGCAGAGCTTCAAAGCAAAGCAGACTAAGATAAAGCATGACTTGTCAAAGCTGGAGAAGCAGCAGGAAAAGCTTGAAGCTGAGCTGCCTAAAACGCTTACCGGCGAGAGTGTGTATTCGCCTGAGATGCTGAGTAAGGCTATCAAAGCTGTCGAGACACAGATAGCGGAGCAACAGGAAAATTTAGATACTCTGAGTATTGAAATGACTGAAAAGAGATCTTCGATGGAAAAAATAAAACCCCTCTACGACAGCTTCAAGGGCTGGTCGGAGGAGTTCGGGGACTGCACAACTGAGCAGAAGAAAATGATCATTTCACAGATCATTGACAGGATAGAGGTCAGCAGAGGCTACAAGGTAAATCTTGAGCTTAACATGACATATCAGCAGTTCTGCGAGAGTTGGGATACGTTAAACAGTTAGCTTGATATTAAAATATTAAAGTCGGCGAGAGCCGGCTGATTTTCGGAAAATGATTGCGGTGTAAATTCGTAACACTGTTAGAGCATGCGGCTGTTAACCGCAGGGTCGTTGGTTCGAGTCCAACAGGTGGCGCCATTTTGTCCGTAAGCTGTTGCTTGCGGACTTTTTTGTGCTCTGAAACAGCTTGACAGCAATTTGTATGTAAATAAATGGTGTTTTTTTGTTTTCTTTATAGCGGTGTGTAGAAATTTTTTAATAAAATCGCTGACAGGCGTTGACAATGCCGAGGCTTTGTGATATAATTAATATTGTATCAATAGCTTTAAGTGCCTAATTATACATAATGCGTTGACAAAAATTTACAAATACTCGGTTTTGTGTGCCGATGAAATGGAGAGGATAAATTATGAAAACGAATAAGGACCCACCGAGCACGAGGGGCTATGCCGTGCTTTCGGTCGTGCGGAGGATTTTTATCTATCTGCTGGCGGTGGGCTTGGTAATAGCCGCATTGCTGTTCACAGCGTCGAACAGCCCGAGCAAGTCTCTTTTCGGATACCGTTACTACACGGTGCTTACTCCCTCGATGGAGCCTGCATACAGCGTTGGTGATATGGTGTTCGTTAAGATAAAAAAAGCCGACAAGATCAATGTCGGCGATGTCATAACATTCAACCCTTCGGCTGACAGTGAAGCCTACCTGACCCACCGTGTTACCGAGAAGATCGAGAACTACGAGGGCACGGGGGTCACCTGTTTCAGGACCAAGGGTGATGCCAATGACAGCGAGGATCAGTTCCTGATAGATGAGGAGCGGGTGATCGGTACGGTGAGCGCAGGCGTGCCAAAGCTGGGATATATCGTGAGATTTGTGCAGCTGCGGTGGTATTTTGTAGTGCCGACCATAGTGCTGATATTCGTGTTCTTCAAGCTGGTGGGAATGTACCTCGCGGCCCCCGAAGAGGAGGAAGCCCCCGCTGCGCAGGCGGAGGCAGAGAGCTGACAAATTTATTATGAAAGGAAGATATTAATGACAAACACAAAAAAGAAGCAGTCCTCTAAAGACAAGCGCATACTTATTGCTTCTGTGATCGTTGCCGCTGCCATTGTTGCAGGTTCGACTTTTGCGTGGTTCACATCTCAGGACGAAGTTACTAACCGTTTGACAGCTTCGGCAGATTATGGCGTAAGCATCGTCGAAGATTTCACACCGCCGGAGAACATGACACCGGGGCAGACTGTGAACAAGGACGTTTCCGTTGTGAATACGGGAAATATTGATGCTTTTGTGAGAGTGGGCGTTGAGAATATGCTCCAGATTACAAAGTATGATGGCACTGCTGTAACGCTTGGCACTGCTACAGTAACTAATTATTATGCAGATGGCACAACCGATACAAGTGCAAATCCTGATGCAACAAAAACTCTGTCTTATACTTTGAAAGATTTTGTTACATCTTATACAGTTGATACGAATGCCGTTGAACTGAGCGACCATGAGTATACCGATGCCAACGGCAACAAGGTTGCAAATGAGGTTTCTTTGATTCAGGCTGGTGGTGAACTTGTTGTTGCAGCCGGTAAGGCTGTTGCCGTCACTGATCAGGTAATCAAGTCCGGTGATGATACCAACAATGACTATTCCGGTGCAGACCAGTATAAGCCTACTGCAACAGGTCTCTACATTTTCCGCAGAACCTATTATGAGAGAGACAACAATTCTACTGTAAAGTATTCCGGCTATTGGTATGATAATGGAAAGTATTATGCGCTTGTTACTGATGTTGATGGCACAAATGCAACCGTTTATCTGCCGGAGGGTGCTGTTACAGAAGCTGCTACAGGCGATGGTAAGGTTGTAACTGCTCTTGATGCAAGCAAAATTCAGGTTAAGAAGACTGTGACAACAGATGCGAAAGGTACGGCTGATAATCTGACAATGTCATTTGTTAAGCTTGAAGGCACCACATATTCTGCTGTTCCGTCTGGTTCTGAAAGTACTGCAACACACATCAAGGTAATCTACAGCACAGATAACAGTGCAACAACTGATGATGTCGTCTTCTATATCAAATTGGAAGATAGCTGGGCAAATAACTGGACTTATGTTGCAAAGAACATAACCCTTACTGATGGAGGATCTATACCGTCAGATATTGGTAAGGCTCTCGGCTATTTCTACCTCAAGGATGACCTTGAAGCAGGTGCAACATCTCCGAAGCTTATTAACTCTGTGACACTGGACAGCACAGTAACACAGCAGGCGTATGTTGACCTTACCTATGATATCAATGTAATCCTCGACAGTGTTCAGGTTACTAAGGATGAGGACGGCAAGGAGACCACAACAGGTGCAAGCGAAACATGGGGTTCTGATGTTGCGGTTACAGCCCAGACAGCTGATGAGCTGAGCAATCTTGTGTGGACCACACCTTAAGCTTAACCCCACAACTCACACGCCCACGACCGGAGGGGTCAAAAGCGTGTAAAGCAACAGGCACAGAAAAGTTCATAACACGAAAAATTTTTAACTAACCAATCGAAAGGAGGCTGCCAATTGAATATCAAAAAGGCGATAACAACACTCGTCGGCAGCCTTCTTATCTTCGTGAACGCAACAGGCTTTTCAGCCTTTGCGGAGGTCTCTTTGCCTGACGGAGCGGTAAAGGGGCTTCCTCAAAGGCTGGCGGCTCTCGACGACGAGGGCAATGCGGTCAATTCCGAAACGGGGGAGTATTTCTTCCACGTTGAAAATATGGAGTACGGCGTGACCTATACCAAAAACGTGCAGCTTATGAACCTGCGTGAGGATAAGTCGTACAACATCTATTTCTACACCCAGCCCCTCTATAAAAAAGGGGAGATAGACCTGGAGGAGGGCTGCGAGTGCCGCTTTTATCTCGACGGTGTGCAGATATATAAGGGCGATGTCAACGGCAAGGGCGATGAGGGTGAGATAGACCTGACCGAAACGCCCCTTAACTGCGGCCATTTCGACCCCGGTGACTCTCATATCCTCAGGTGTGAGGTCATATGGAACGACCTTGATGTGCTTAAAAATGTTGATAACGGCTGGCGGCTGGTGGATAAGGACGGCACCCATGTGCTGGAGGGTCCTAACGGCGAGGGCTATGTCGAGGGCGAGATAGAGTTCAAGTGGATATTCTATGCACAGGTCAGCGAGGATACCTATATAGACGGCGGCGGAGGAGACCGTGACAGCTCGGGCGGCACAGACCGTGACAGCTCTGATAACAGCAGCCCCAATGACAATAACGGCGGAGGAAACGGCGGCAGCAACAGCAGCGGCGGCGGATTTTTCCCTCCCAATACAGGCGTGCTGCTCAACAGCGGTATGTTCTGGATAGTCTGCATGGGAGTTATCTCTCTGCTGATAATGATACTTCTTGTGCTTATTTTCAGACAGAAGAAGGACAGGCAAAAGGATAAAAAACCGTGAAGCGCAGGGTAATGCTGCTGCTGGTGGTGATACTCGCCATAGCAGGCGCTTATTCGGCTTACAGGTATGTTAATGACAGCTATCTGCCAAGAAAGCAGCTGGAGGAGGATATCGCAAAGGCTCAGGAGCTGAACACTTCTGTGCGCCCTGCGGCGCTTGATGAAGACGGCAGTAACGATAATAACTTATCTGCGGCGCAGTATTTAAACGGCGATACCGCAGCCTGGATAACTATCCCCGATACCACTATCGACTACCCCGTGGTGCAGGGAGATGATAACAGCTATTATCTCACCCATACGATGGACGGTGAGTATAATCAGCACGGCACACCCTTTCTTGATAATCGCTGCAATGGCGATTTTACGGGCTTTACGTCCATTATCTACGGTCACCATTTCTATAACGATGACTCTGTAGTTTTCGGCACGCTTTATTATTTTAAAGACGCCGCTTATCTTGAAGCTCACCCCACAGCAAGGCTCGTTCTGCCAAGCGAGCTGTATGATGTGCGGTTGTTTGCATATATGAATGTCAGGAGCGACTCGCCTGTGTATTCGGCTGAGTTTGAGACTGATAAGCAGAAAGAGGAGTACCTCGACCATATATTTGAAAATGCGGCTTATACTGTTATGGACCGCAGCGAGCTTGACGCACACAGCAGGCTGGTGCTTTTATCCACCTGCACGGGAGAATTTTATGAGGCACGGGGAGTGCTTGTGGGGGTAATCAAGGAAAAGTCGGACAGTCAGTAAAGAGCATAAGTTCTCAGGAGGTGAGGAAGGTGAATATATCTGCTGTGCGTGAGCGGTTTGCAGGTCTTTTCAAGGACAAAAAACAGCGCCGCAGATCAATGTTTGTTATCCTTTCCTTCGTTTTATATGCGGTGGTCATAACCATGATCTTTGCTTACTACAGCTCCACCGATACCGTCACCAACCATATATCGGGCAAAAATATCGGGCTGGAGCTTTATGAGCCCGAGTGGGACACCAAAGGCGTTTTTTTAGCCGAAAAAAGCGAGCCGGGAATGACCATTCCCAAGGACCCCTATGCGGTGAATACGGGAGAAATGGACGAGGTGGTAAGGCTGAAGCTGGAGATCACTCTTGACGAGAGCACGGCGCAGCTGCCCTCGGGCAATGACAATATCGAGGGTATGATAACCGCTGCCACCGATGACGAGAGAAAGATAGCCATACTAAAGTCTATACTTTTTTCGGACGACACCCCCCTTGTGACCATAGCGCCCTATGAAAGCCAGACCGAGTCAGGCAATAATATAAAGGTCGATGACTCACAGGGCAGCAGCTATTTTATGAGCTATAATGGCAGCGGCTTTCTTATCGAGGACGCAAGTACATCAAGTAACAAGTTCGTTTTGTATTTTTACTATATCGGCGATAACCATATAGGCGGCACAGAAGGATATACGGAATTTACCAGAGCCGAGACCACTATGGAGATATTAAAGCCCGGCGAGGCTACTCCAAGGCTTTTTAACAAGCTGGTCTACCCTATTTATAAAAAAGATTATCTTACAGTTTTCGATCAGGGCTATGATATAAAGATATCTGCCGAGGGAATACCTGTCAAGGAGTTTGGCAGCAGACCTGTTACGGTGGAGGTATTCAAGCAGATCGAAAAGGAATGACAGGTTTATATTAAGGCGTGCGCCTTGAATGGAGAGGTTTTATGGGCATGGAAAACAAAAAGACCCTTAAAGGGCGGATAGCGGCTGCGCTGGGTGCGCTGCTGCTTGTTGTGTATACCATGACAGACGTCGTTTCGGCGGCTTTATATAATGAGCAGGCAGAAGCCCCTGCCGCAGCTGTGCAGTCAGGCGAAACGGCTTATGAGACCGAGCAGGCGGAGCAAAGCAGTGAGGAGACAGCTATGCCCGATGAAGCGGCTGCCGCTGAGGGTGAGGAACAGACTGCTGAGGAAGAGGAGCTTACATATGCCCGGCTGTCAGATGAGGACATCAAGCAGCTGGCAGAAGATGATATTCCCCTGGCAGGGTATGAGGAGTACCCTGCTGAAAGTGTTTTTGAAGCAGAGATAGAACCCTATGAGAACCCCCTCGCACTGGCGGAGATAAAGGTAGAACCCTCTGCCGATGGAACATATGATCTTAGAAATTTAAATGACGAGCAGTGGGCTGCCGTGGTGGATTATTATACAGACCTTGAGGACCACGTAAAGAATTTTGATATAAGCTATTCATCTGACGTGCTGGAGTCGGGCGACACCGCTGACCACATCGACAGAGACAAGAATTTTACAATAAAATACACTATAACTCTCAACACCTCTAAAGAGGTAGACAAGGGCTGTGCCGAGATACGTATACCTGCCGCTATAATGACGGACAGAAGCGGCAAGGTCATAACTATAAGAGGCACAGACGGCATAGCTCTGCCCAGATTTAACACGGAGCCTACCCTTGCCGTGGGTGATGACTCCAAGCTTTACAATAATGTTGACAATATCACAAAGAGCAGCCGTACACAGTTCGGCTATTATATCGAAGATGAGGGAGCGAAAAACGAGACCTACGTTATCGTGAACTATGACCCTCTTAAAGCAGGCTCTACATGGTTTGAGGTGGTTTATGACCAGATAAATGTTTTTGACATCAAGGACGGTACTACCTGGGATATCGAGCCTGAGATAAAGGTAAACTATAAGTATGATAAGAGGATATATGTCTACACAGGCGGACTGCTGGATTACAGCAGCAATGAGGGTACGCTGAAAACGATACCGCTGAAAACTGAATGGAAAGAGTTTCTGCCTAATGCTATAGAGTGGGATCCGAACGGATATGAAACTCTTGCTGCCAAGGCTACATCACAGATCTATACTGATAGTAATGGCAATACATATTATGTTGTTACTGACAACGACTCCTTTGTGTCAGTTTATTATACCGTTGATACAAGCACGGGAAATAAGACTCCTGTGTATAAACGTGAATTACTTGAGGACAAGTATTATAGGTATGAGAATAATGACTGGGTAGAATGCGACCCGTTTTCAATGCAGATGGCTGTATGGGACCTTACAGAATACGAAAAGGGCGGCGAAAAGTATTACTGCTATTTCGGAAACAGCGACGAGACTTCGGTCTATGTTTATTATGACGCCAACGGAAACCCCAAGTATAAAAAGACTACCCTCAACGGCACTACAAGCTATTTCAAGGTGAACGATGGGGGCACTGCCTGGGAAGCTGCCGACGAGAGCGAGCTGCCCTCAAATACCTGGATATACAGCGTTAAAAGCCGCGATGATAAGATAACAGGTACGGTAAACACCAAGGCGGAGATAAAGAGCGTTGACAAGACCGAGGGTCAGGTCACCAAAAGCGTGCTGGGCGACCTTAACTCACAGGCGCAGGTTGAGCAGTATCTGGGAAGCAATGTCAATGCAGCTTCCATCTCACCTGCTATTGACCTTGATAAAAATGTTTATGTGCTCTGGGAGGTAGCTGTCAAGGGTGAGAACTGCACCCAGCCCTTTGAGCTTTATCTGGACGAGGTGCTCAGCTACAATACCAGACAGGAGGGGCTCAGCTATACCTATTATGACAAGGCGACCGGCAATATAGTCACTGTGTCGGAGGATAATACTGTCCTCACTCAGGCAGACGGCACCAATGGCAGGATAATCGCTGTCAAGGACGCTGATGTTTACAGCGGTACTATCACCTCTGCAAGCGGTACCGGTACTGCTTTGAACTATACGCCTATGGCAAATTCTGAGGGTATCTGGTATATAGGCACAAGTGACCCCACAGATGCCAATACCGATACTGCAATGCATGACAGCGTCAGAAAATCAGGCGAGTTCTCAAAGAAAATATACGTTGTGGCAGAGTACCCAAGGGGAAACTACCCTGCACAGGGCGTAACTGCCGACCAGACGGGCGGAATATGCGTTGATACTCTTATAGAGAGCGCAGGCGGTTCGCTGGTATATGTGCCTGTCAATAAAACGTGGTGGGGCGCAAACACTGAATATAATATAAACGCGCTTATCAAGGCTGAGCTCACCGGCGATGAACGTGCCAATTTCCAGGACGGTAAGGGCAACCTTGTGAGCCGTGATGTTTTTAAAGAGGTAGTGCATGATATCATTACTTCGGAGAGCTCAGCAGCGGGCACAAGCCCCATACTTAATGAATTTGTTGAGATGCTCGCCGAAAATCTGCCCCAGCTGGAAAAGTTCAAAAGCATGTTTGAGGGCAAGACGAATGAGGAGATAAAGACTTATATCCTAGATGCATGGAAAAACGGCGGCGACGGCGACAAGGCTCAGATAAAGAAGGCTTGTGAACAGTATGTTGATGATATGCTGGAAAGCAACCTTGTGAGGATAAGCGAGTTTTCGAACATAAAGACCTATGACCCCAAGAAGATATACCGTGATGTTTACAATACATCAAACGTGGTGCTGGTCCCCCACGACCAGATAGACCCCCTTGACCAGAAGGAGGACAGCGAGGAACACAAGCGTGAGGACAGAGTGCCCAATGTGCCCAACGATTTTAAAATGGGCAAATCGGCTTCGGGCGGCAAGCAGGGCTGGATAGATATCTATGACAACTCTGACGATGATTATTTCAAGAGCACCTTTAAGTTCAGCGTGAACTCGACCGCCACCATTTACGGCGAAACTCACTATGACAAGTATGCGTATTTCTATGATGAAAAAAGCTATGTTAATCTGGTAACTGCCGATGATGTTGTAACTGCCGAGCCCTGGGGCGAGAGCAGCTCAAAAAACACTATCTACGGCAAGTCCTACGTTCTTGACGAAAAGGATTACGGCTACACCAACGCTAAAATAGTCGTTAACGAAATGGTGTATGACTATGTTACAGATATTGCAGCCTACGGCTCGGAGACTGCCGAAAATGCGCTTATCAGCAAGGCAGGCAGCCCCGTTGACAGAGACTGGCATATCTCTGTAAGCTACAGCGGAGATGAGTGGACACCTTATGCCACAATTAAAATGGAGGACTATCTAGCCGACAGCGCCAACTGGAGCAGTGACTCAAAGGGCAGCCATGTGCTTATGCTTGACTTTGAGAACGACGACCAGCCGGGTCTGCCCTACCGCATAAAGGTGGAGCATAACAGCATAGACTATCAGTCTATAGTTAAAATGGACCTGACCGCTGCTATAAAAAAGACCTCTCCTGTTCTGGGGGAGAACGGTAAGATAAGAAGTGAGCTCTATCAGAAAACAGACGATACTTTATTCACAAGCCAGGACCCTGTGGCGGAGATATTCAAGCTGCGCCTGCGCAACTATGCAGGTCTGCGCTCGCAGAAGTTCGAGCTGAGCGAGGACGAGGGCGGCAATATAACTGCAACCCCCGGCAAGATATTCAGCTCAGACTCAAATGCGTCGGGCTATGTGCTGCAAAACAGCGATCTGGTATCGGGGAATACAAGTATCACCGATGACTCGAGACTTACGGACGAGACCGAGATATCTGCCTCAGCCTTTGGCAATGAAGCCACTGCTTCGCAGATATACAGAAGCAATGCGGCGGTGGACGTTACAAAGCTGGAAAAGGACTCCTTTGCGGAAAAGACTTCTACCTACACCAACGACCTCACCCACGGCAGAGCCCACATAACCTATAATATCGCAGGTATCGAGGGCTATTTCTTCGATAAGGATTTTAAAAACGACCTTGATGTGTTCACAAAAGCAGGCAGCACCACGGTGCTCCCGGGCTCCAGCGACAGCGGGGTCTACTATATCTATGACCTGCTGCCCCCCGGCGTTGAGTATGAGGGCTACAGCGGAAGCAATGATAAGCCTGTAGCAGGCTTTGTCAAGTCTGCCACCAACATAAGCAAGGAGGATAACTGGGTAACTACCGATGCTGACGGAAACGATCTTATTGATATTTCTGCTGAGATCGTCAAGGAGGGCGACCCCGAATGGCAATCATGGGGCGGCTCGAACAACGGCAGGTATCTTATAAAGTTTAAGCTGGATTTCTCTAAGCTCAACCAGGAGGAGCTGGCGAAGTATGCCTTTGTTGACAGCAACAGGTGGTTTTTCGGCGTCGGCATAAAGTTCCCAGCGAACGTTTCGTGGGAGAGATACAGTGCGGCTAAAAATACCCCGAACATAGCTGCCTATGTCACCGATAATGAGACTATAGGCAAGCGCGACACCCAGACCTATATGGATAACGGTGCAGACGTTCCCATCAAGGAAGAGCACGGCTACCCCGACGCTTATGCGCCTTTCAGAAATACAGATACCGACTCATATAAATCGGATTTTGATAAAGACGAAGACGAATCAGAATACAACAGAATGTATGCCAAGTCTATGGACTTAGGCGACATTGCCCGTGCAAGCTCCACCGCGGTGGGCAAGCAGGTGCGTGCCGAGAAGGACACCTATGCCCTTTTCAGCGACCACACAGCGGTGATAAAGGGCGATAACTATGTATACAACGTTAATGTCGAGAACCAGGCAGGCGGCGCTGTAAGCTCGGTAATACTCTATGATATACTGGACAGGCACGTTACCAGCCAGTGGAAGGGCATTTTCCAGAGCATTGATACAACGCCTATGGAGCTTATGGGCGAGATATATCCGATGGTATATTACTATCAGGATGATATTGAGGTAAAAGCTGATGTGCTGGACAGCTTCGCAAGCGACCATATGCCTGCCGTAACAGGCACAAAAGCCACAGCGGCAACACTGCCCTCGGCGGGTGACTGGGCGGATAAAGGCTGGAAAACAAAAGATAATTACGACCCAAGCGAGGTAACAGCGGTGGCAGTGGTGCTTTATGCAGATGCTGAGCACACAACACCCTATGTTCTTAACGGCAAACAGACCCTTTCATACAGGATAACCATGAAAGCGCCTACGAACATCGACCTTACACAGAATAAGTATGCCACTAACAGACCTAACTACCGCTATTTCAAGGTAGAGAGGGATAATGCGGACGAAAACTGGGTAATAATGAACGATGCTACCTACTATAACGACCCCGGTAATGTAACAGTTGTTACCCTGGGCGACCGCAGAATGCTGAAGGTGGCAAAGCACGTTGAGTCCAAGTTCTCAAATGCCGATGAAATAAACGACATGGAGTTCACCTTCCGCCTTACCAGACTTGCAGGCGTGTTTGAAAACGACGTGCTGACCTCTCAGGAGATACCCTGCACGAATATCCAGTATCAGATATACCCCTGCACCTTTGATGAAAAAAACAACATCAATAGCATAGACGAAGAGCACGAGATAGAAAAGGGCGTTATACATACCACCAACGAAAACGGCGAGTTCACTTTGCACGATAATGAATGCGCTGTGTTTAAGTATGTCCCCTCGACTGCGGTAACAGGCACTGAGGCTTCGCAATATGACTTTGACAACTACAGGATAAGCGAGCTCAGCAAGCCCTTCTGGTATGAGCTTAAAAATGTTGACTCAACATACGGCAGCACCTGGTATTCGGGTGGGGTAAGCAGCAGTGCGGCTTCTAATATAACAGATACAGACGCTTATAATTCTACCACTGTGGAGTATTACAAGCAGACAGGCGTTACTGTTACAAATACCTACAGACCTGTAGTGTACATCTCCAAGGAGACTGTGGCGGTCCCTGCCGACCTGCCTACCGACCCCACCAAGGCTGACGCATTCAACACCTTTGATTATGAGATGACCTTGTTCGAGTACCCCGTAAACCGCAGGACAGGTGAGTATTTTAAAGACCTTGTTGAGTTTAAGGATTACTATAACGGGCTTGATGCGCTTATAACCGATGTGGGTGCAAAGATAACCACACTTAATACAGAAAAGGACACAGGCGAAAAGACCGATGCGCAAAAGGGCGAGATACAAAAGGAGATCGACGCCTGGACGAAATTCAATGCTGCGCTGGTAGCTGACAAGGCTTTGCTTGATGCGCACATCATAGCTTCGGGAAAAACCGTTGACGAATTTTTTGCAAGCGCTAAGGATATAACCGCAGGCGATATAACAAGTGTTGACCATCTTCTGAAAAATTCAGAGGGTGTTATCCTCATGTCCATTTCAGGCTTCAGCAATACCCCCACGGGCGCACAGAAGTGCTTTAAAAACCAGATATCAGCCTCTGACAGCAGGAAAAACGGCGGCGTGCTGTATGAATACTCTGTTGCAGGCAGCACCGATATCTACAACACCCCGGAGGGCTGGCAGTCCTGGGATAACAGCAGCGGCGGAACTGAGATAACAGCCGAAGCAAACCCCTTCACAGTGACTGTAAAGGCAGGCACTGTAACAGCTCTGCCCATTTACATAGACGGCGGCATGATGTACTCCGACTACGGCATAAGGCTCAACAGCACGACAAATGAGCTTGAATATAAAAAGGACGAGAGCGCAAATTATATCTCAAGATACTGCTATAAGTTCACCGAGGATATGGACGATAAATACTGGGACGACGAGGCAGGAGAGTATAAGACTGCCACGGATAACAACGAGTCCAGCTGGAAGGTGGTTTATCCCTCGGGCAACGCAGCCTATACAAACACCCTAGGCGTGCAGGGCGAAAATGTTATGGATTATGAGAACAACTACCGCTTTAAGGATATTTACCTTGAAAAGACGGTGGAGCCTGCCGGGAAGGTGCCCAAGGGCAGCGATAAAAACAGTGTGGATACCACAGCCTTTATCTATCAGGTGAGCAGGCGTGCGTCAGAAAGCTCGGGCGGCTACAGCAAGCTGACTTCTGTGCAGTATGAAAGAATGAGCTGGGAGCTGTGGAGCAGGGACGAGAGCGGCAAGCTCACTGAAAAGCTGATGACAGGAAAGGTCAACAGCGACGGCACTATAATTGCGCCTATCGCCAACTACACAGGGGCAGAAAAGCTCTATACCATAAAGGTGCGCCATGCTGAGGTGGGCTATACCTATCAGCTGGAGGAGCTGCTGAAAGAGCAGGATATTTTCGGCACGGGCTATGAGAGCATGAGTGCCGCCCAGAAAAAGTCTGCCCTTGAAACAAAGTTTGACTACATCACCTATAACGGCGAGACAGGCACCTTTACATACAAGGATAAGGAAGCCGACGACAGCGAGGGCAAGGGCGTTAAGTTCTCCTCACAGGGGGCGGCTTTAAAGACTACAGAGTTCACCCTTGCTACCGACGCGCTTTATGCAGCAGGCAGCAGTGAGACCAGCGGCGCTGTTAAAACAGGCGATCACTCGGACATCAGCGAAGCCTATGCCAAGGTGGATATGGAGATTGACAATATCTACAAGCTGCGTGATCTGACAGTTACAAAGTCAATAATCGCAAAAAATGTCGATAATAATATGGAGTTCACCATGAGAGTGAGACGTGCAGACGGCTCAGCACTTATGCCCTTGGGGGTAAGCTTTTACAGGCTGGTGAACGGTGAGAGAACGGCTGTAACAAAGGCTGACCCTGTTACGGGCTCGGACACAAGCGGATCTTATCTGGAATTTACCCTGAAAAACGGCGAGTATGCTGAGTTTAAGGACATCGGCAAGGAGGGGGAGACCTTCCTTGTGGAAGAGATGGACTGGGCAGGCATAAACACCGAGGGTCACTACATTCACCTTGACCCTGTGGACGCAGATGGCGAATGGTCGGCGCAGAAGGAAGCTGTGCTGGGCGACGATACCACCGCCACGGTGCTCAACGGTGACTCGGGCTACATGATAATCGCAAAGAACTATGTATCTGCGGCGGCTGGGGCTTATGACAGCTTTGCAAAGAACTATCTTGAAAGCACCGACGGCAATGAGATAGAGGTAAGCATAGGTCTGCGTGAGAAAAACAGCGGCGGCGAGTTTGTGGTGAGAGACAGCATAGACGCAAACCTTGTGTATGTTAACGGCGTATCGCAGACTGACCTTAGATGCATAAAGCTGAAGGGCGGACAGAGCATAATCGTCAATTTAGAGGGTCTGTGCGAGAGCCTTGGCATAAGCTACAACAATGTTGAATATGAGATAAAAGAGAATATACCGAAGAAGGTGGAATACTTCAAGAGCACCGAAACGGGCGCTGATGTGCTGTACTCTGTTGAGCAGGCGACCGAAAGCGGAGAGCTGACAGGCGACAAGGGCAAGACCTCGGTAACGGTGCAGAACAAGGTATATAAATATGAAAATGTTATCTACAAGCGCATAGGCGGCAAGGACGACCCCACAAAGCCCGGCAGCCCGCTTACGCTGGTGCTCAGCGATAACTCTCAGAGCTCGAAGCAGGAGGGCGTGCGGTGGATAGCAACAGGCAGCAGCTTTAGCCTTGCTGATATGCAGGCAGGTGTTACGGGCGCAAACGGCGAGCTTGCGGTAAGCGCTTTTGACGGCTGGACCCAGCCCGACGACGGCAACCTGACCTACTTTGCAAAGGTCTATTTCAGTGCGCCTGTTAAGTGCAACGTTACTGACAAGACCGACACCGCACAGCTGGTGCTCAGCGAGAAATATAACGCCGACTGGGGTTATCTTATAGGCTATGAGAACTACGGCGTGACCGATACCTATGTATCGCAGGACGCTTTGGAGAACAAGGAGCAGTGGGCGACGCTGAAAGCTGACACTATCGTGAACACGCAGGAAAAGCTCACGGGCAGCAGCAGGATAGCGGTATACAAAAAGGTAAAGCCGCAGGGTGATGAGCTGACTGATGAGGAGAGCAAGGCGGAGTTCACCTTTACGGTGAAGCAGCTGGTAAACGGCAAATACGTGCCTGCGGCAAACATAACCTATGAGCTCGACGGCAAAAAGTACACCACCGATGATAACGGAACATTCACCCTCAGCCACGGCAAAACGGCTTATCTGGAGCTGCCGCAGTTCAGCTATTGGGAGATAACCGAGACAGGCAAGGGCGATTACCGCCTGCTGGTGGACGACAACGGCGACATAGTTTACGACAAGGGCGTGCAGTACACGCTGGACGACACCGACGGCTTGGCGCCCACCGACTTTAAGATGATAACCGAAAATGAGACTGAGCACCTGAAATACAACGTTGCTGAGGCTGATTCGGGATTTTCGCTTAATACGGATATGGATATACTGACGGGTATTCCAGAGGGACCGCCTGTGGTTTTAGTCGGAGCAACAACCGAATCTAATTCACAAATATATAATGCTCTAAGATTTACATTTTATGATGAGAGATATGATACTGATGATAGCGCTCCATTTTCTGATAGCGTAGCTAATAATTACTATTCTAAAAGCGATTCTACAAGACAGTGGTTACGGAATTTGTCATGGTGTAGGAATAGCACAGGTGATTTTTCGGGAACATCAGTAAAAATGAGTGAATTGAAGTTATATTCTGATGCAGATTGCACTGATCTTTTATGGGATGCTACACAAAACAGTGCAGGTACTTCTAATTATTTCAGACAGGAAAATGTCACCATTGATTATATCTATACAAAATATAATGGAAAAGTTTACAGACTTAGCATTGTTGGAGTGGGAAGTTATGCATTCCAAGTTCATCAGGATTATTATGCGTCTATAAATAACACAAGAGGACAAAACTATCAGACTGCACAAGTTATAAAAAGCATAAAATTTGGTGCAAATGTAAAAAAAATAGGAACATATGCCTTCCAGCATAATCAAATTGAAGATATTTCCTTCGAGTATATAAACGATCAACAATGTGGAGTTACTGCAATAGGAGGATATGCTTTCCAAGTTCGAGTAACTGAAGCAGCGGGTAATTTAACTTTACCAAGAAAAATACAGTACATTGATACTAATGCATTTAGAGGACATATTAATTTTAAAAATGACGGAGAAATACTAATTCCTAACACTTTATGGTATGTTGGTGCTTATGCATTTGGTGATGGAGATTATAAAACTTGGAGCAGGAGTCCTTCTCTTATATTTGAAGACAATACTTTACTTACTAAAATAAGTGATAGGTCTGATAATATAGTTGCTAACGAGTTGAATCCTGGTAAGATACATGAGTTCAAGAATGGTAATGCGTACCCAGTTTTTGATGTTGTAAAGATTGGAGAAGGAGTACAAACTATAGGTACAGACCATGAGGCAAGCGATTGGAGTTCTATTAAATCAGATTACTCTTCATTGGGATTCTGGTCAGGAGATAGTTTAAATTGGAGTACATATTATAATAATGGAGGTACTCTTGAAAGGCAAAATGGACATACAAAAGAGTTTATTTTCCCAAAATCTTTGAAAAAGACTGGTGCAAATAGTATTATAATAAAAGAAACTGATTTAGTTATTATTCAGGCAGATGATTTATCCAATTATAAAGGCTGGATAAACCATAATAGAATATATAATACTGGCGGTTTTGAAAGAGATTTAGGAACTTTAAAGTATGTTGTTCTTACATCAGTTGATGAAGAAACCATGAAAAGTTACGAATTTGAAATGCCCTTTAAACGCCAAGATACCTCAACAAAAGAAAAGGCATATGCAGGTATTAGTACAAGAAGTAAGTTTATTTATCTGCCGGGAAAGAGCGATGAACAGATAGAAGCTGTAATTACCGAAATTGACAATGCAATGAAAGCAAAATATGGTGAGGGTATGAGTGATTATTCCAAAGAAATAATTCGTTCTTACAAGTCAGTTTCACTCAATTCCGCTTCCACCAGCGCCGCCCCCCAGCACGCACCTGCAAGTGCAGCCAGCCTGCTTAGTGCGGCTATCTGGATACAGATGAAAAAGCAGATCATATGAAAGGAGTGCAGGCGATGAAAAGATCAATACTGAAAAGGCTTTGTGCCCTTGTGCTGAGCGCAGCGCTTGCACTGCCTTTGCTCAGCCTGCCTGCCACAACGGCAGACAGCACCGAGACCCCGGCACAGGGTCAGCTCAACTTCCAGAACGAAAAATATGACGGCGTAAAGGTCTTTAAAAACATCTACTCCCTTGAAGAATACGCCAAGGGCGAGAATGACCGCAGCCCTATTCGCGAGACCGACGGCGGCACAGGCGGCGTTTATGAGGTAAACAAGCTCGCCTATGACGAGTTTCGTCTGGTGCTCTACGGCTCTGACGACAAGGACGAGCTGTATAAGGCTTCAAGCCGCCCCCCCTTAAAGGGCGTTAAATATCAGCGCAAGCGCGGCAGCCTGCTTTACTACAATATCCCCGGCAACAAAAGCGAGGGCGGCAAGCTCTATGACCTTATATTGGCTCCCGAGGATATAAACGAGTATTATCTGTATTATTCAAAGGGCGACGGCAGCATTGATAAGGTGTTCAGCTCGGCTGAGTCCTACTATGCCGCTTTGAAGAGCAGTGAGAATGCCGATGAGCAGGCGCTGTATAAGCAGTACAGCGAGAAAAATTACTATGATAAATTTTTAATGGACGCCGAGTATTATCAGGCAATCGGCACTGCCGATGAAAAAGCGCTGTTTTCAAAGTACAAGAGCCTTGACAGCACCTTTATGACAGGCGCAGATGACGGCAGCTTCTTTATCTTCGACGGTGATGTGACATTCTTCGATAAGGAGAATATCACCACAAAATATATCCGTGTGAAGGAATACTGGAGCTTTATCCGTGAGCTCAACGAGCTGCGCAAGGCTGATACAGACGCCGATAAATTCACAGGCGAGTATATCTATATGAAGGACGATGACGTAGTCACCGATGTGGTGGCAGCCACCCGGAGCGAGAGCCTAGAGATAGCCAACAGGTTCGATGTGCCCACCCATGAGCTGACAGTCAGCAAGACTGTGCCCTTTTTCGGCGTTTCACCCGATGATGTGAACCCTTTCAGAACTGCCGACCTGTTTGAGTATAAGCTGCTTATAAACGGCTCTGCCCATGTAAATATAAGGTATAAGCTGCTTGATACCAAGACCAATACCTATAATCCCACCGCCGAGGACGAGGGGCTTTCAAACGTGGTCAAGGACGAGACCAGCGGCGAGTATTACTACTATACCACCGACGGCAGCTTTTATCTCTACGCAGAAGAGTCTGCGGTATTCTACGGCGTTAAAAGCGGCGATATCGCTGAGATAAGAGAGTATGCCGATGCTGACAGCTATAGCGTGCTCAGTCAGGTGTCTGACAATGCGACTTTCAAGTATGTTAAAGCCGCCGACAGCGATGAGGACCCCAAGAGAGATTATGCCAGCATAACCGTTACCTACGGCGATGAGCAGCACCAGCGCCTCAACCCCACCTTTACAAACGTACCCAACGTTTTGCAGGTGAAAAAGCGCATAGACAGCACCAATATCGACAAGGAGAAGTCCTTTACATTCTCTTTGCAGCTTGCCATTGAGGACCCCGACAACGAGGGGGAGGCTCTTAAAGACAGCGATGGCAGCTACATCGTAAACAGCAAGCTGGTGCTCGATGAAAACGGCGTGCCCACCAAGGACGGCTCGGGCAGATATGTTACCGAAGCTGTGCCCCAGAGTGAGTATACATACTATCTGCGTGACGGCGACGGCAATTACAGCCCTAACGCTTACCAGACAGTAAACGGCAGGTTCGAGCTCAGGCATGACCAGACCGCCATGTTCGTGGGGCTTGCAGCCGACAGTATGTACCTGGTGACCGAAAGCAACGACCCTGCCTACGTGCTCAGGGGCGAGGCTGAAAGACCTGTTAAAACACGCCCTGCAACCGTCAATGACCCGCTGATACGCTCAAAATCAAGCGATTATTATGAGCTGTATATAAACGAGCGTGATATCGTCAAGGGCATTGTGATAACCAAAAAAGTCACCGATAACGATTCAAGGCTCAACAAAAAGGCTGAATATACCTTCCGTATAGAGAAAAAAGTGAACGGCAGCTATGTGCCCCTGAAAAATGCGGATTATAAGTATAAAAGCGGCGTTTCTTCATTAAAAGAAGGCAAGACCGATGAGAACGGCTATTTTAAAATGCCCTTCAACAGCAACAATTTTGTTGTGAGATTTGACGACGCCAATGGCACATACCGCATAACCGAGGTAGACCCCAACGACTGGGAGGACCAGAACAATACCACGGGGGATAAAGCTCCCAACCCTAAGAAGGAGGACCATCTGTATATAACAGATGTTGACTACAGCCAGTATTCGATAAACGAGGACGGCACATCTACCCTTGCATGGCAGGATAAGACCAGGACCTACAACGAGGATATAAATAAGCATACCGATGATATAAAGGCAGAGGTCACCTGCAGTGCAGACCTTGGCACGGCGGTGGATTTCACCAACAGGATAAGGGAAAAGACCTATTATTTCGATATCGAAAAGCTGGCTTATCTTGATGATAATATCCACCTTGGCAATGCCGACAGCGCCCAGCGCTTTGTGTTTAAAATAGAGCGCTTTGACAGTATGGAGGACGCAATATCAGCCACAGGCAGAGATAAGGTAAAGGAGGAGTTTTACACCGATATCGGGTGTGATGATAAGCTGCTTATAACCAAAAACGGCGAGGATTATGACTATAAGGTGGGCAATAATGCCTATAACTACAGCTTCTACCCCATTGATTATTCTGCATTGGGGGGAGACTCTGTAAGCTACAACATAGCCAAGGAGATAGTCACACGGAAATATAAAAAAGACAAAACTGCCAATGTTTATAATAACGGTAAGAACGAGACCTATATGTTTTTCTCCACCATATACAGGGGAGAAAAGCAGATAGCGGTGAAAAAACAGGGCTATTACAGGATAACCGAGGTGGGCGAGTGGTCCAATGCAGACTATGAGTTCTGCCGACAGAGCAACCGATACAAGGGCTATCTTGAAAATGACGCAGGCGCAAGAAACAAGCTGTTTGCAGACTACTCCACCTACAGCAGCCTTAACTCGGTAGTGATATTTGTGGGTGAGACCGACGACCTGACCACGCCCTATACCCTGGGCTGCCGGTTTTTTGAAAACCCCACGGCGGACGTTAAATATGTAAGAAAGACCGACAGCGATGTACCCCTGCAGAAAAGGGACGAAAACGGTACCCTTTTGTATTACAAGTCGGGTACTTCGGGGGAGACCACCACCGATAAGTATGACGAAGAAGGCAACAGGCTTGCGGCTGTGCCTGCCAAGCTCAGCGACTTCAGGGTGCAGGCAAAGAATGGCGACAAGGCGCTGTATTTTGACACTGCCCACAGCGAGCCTGTGTGGGAGTATGCTGAAACGGTCACTGAGGCAGATTATGAAACTGAGGGCGTTGAGATCATTGCCCCAAAGGCTTATGACGTCTATGACGAAAACGGCAATAAGATCGACGGTGTGACAGCCTATAAGCTTTCAACTCCCAAGGCGGAGATAGAGGATAATTACAAGCACAGCATTACCGACCTTACATGGGTCGAGAAAAAATATGAAACGGTCACAGAAAGCGCAAGTCTCAGACCGATGGCAAGCTTTTCAAACGCCGAGAGCGAGTATGCGCTGCTGAGCTCAAATTCTTATGCAGAGAACACGCTGAAGCGTCCTGCGGCTGAAGAGGAGGGGCAGTGATGAAGGAAAAAAAGCATAACCAAAAGCTGCGCTTCTCCTTTATAATGACCGTGACGCTGGTGCTTATGGTGAGCAGCATAATCGCGGCGGCGGTGATACTGTCGCAGCTGCAGAAAAGCCGTAAGAACGAGTTTGAGCCTGCCAAGGCGCAGATAGCCATAGGCGAGAATGACTCGACCCCCAAGGTGACGGAAAAGAAAGAGCTGGAGCTTGAAGAGAATTTGCAGGAGGGCACATATACCGTCGATAAAAAGGTGGTAATAAAAAGCTCAGGCAACGATGAATATGTGAAGGCTGCCGTTATACCCCAGTGGTATGACAGTGAGGGCAGGCTGTGTGCAGGGCTGGGGGATATCTCAGACTTCGGCAAAGCCCAGCCGCCCAATGCCCAGACCAACACCCAGCAGTTTGTAAGCACCCACAACGAGTATATGGTGATACTCACCTACGACCTGGCGCCCGACTGGAGCAAGTATTGGTATTATGACGAAAAAACGGGCTTTTACCACTACAGAAACGTGCTCAAAAAGGGCGAGACGACCCAGCCGCTTATCACGGGTGCCGAGATATCCTCGGCTGTCTACGGCTTATCGGAGGGATATGAGCTGAGACTTGATGTGATATCAGAGTCGATACAGACCTCTGCCGACGCCGACAGCATAAGAGCCTTCGGGCACAGCGAGGTATCATAGAAAATGAAAAAAATCATCATAGTTTTTATCAAGGTGCTGCAGTCGCTTTTTATAGCGGCGGCAGCAGCTTTCATATTGATGTACCTGGCAGGGCTCAGGTTCTATGTGGTGGTAACAGGCTCAATGAGCCCCACGATAGAGGTGGGCAGCCTGTGCGTGGTCAACAGCAGAGCCACCTATGACAGCGTGTCGGCAGGAGATATAATATCCTTTCGGGCAGGCAGCGAAATGCTGGTGACCCACCGTGCCGTAAGGATAGAAAAAGACGGCATAGTTACCAAGGGTGACGCCAACAAAAGCGAGGATATCGCAAAGGTCACCAAAGAGACCTTTGCAGGCAGAAACCTTATCAGCGTTCCAAAGCTGGGCAGAGCAGTCACCTTTCTGCGAAGCAAGGCAGGTATAGCCGCAGCGGCGGCAGTTTTCGTACTTCTTCTGGCAGCTGAGACCCTGCTGAGAAAAGAGCCTGAGACATAGCGCTTCGACTGCGCTCACCCTGCACCCGCGAAAAACAAAACGAGTTGATCATACAGCGTATCTCCCTCGCCATACGGTGGGGGAGCTGCACTTTACGGCTGCTTTGGCTTTGTCTGTATCTGCGAAAAACAGCTTGTTTTTTGTGTATATCCCCACGCCGCAGGCGTACCTCGGTCTTACCAAAGTTCATCTTGTCACCATGGAGATCAAAAATTGATTTCCATGGTGTTTTTACTCCTAGTGTAAAATGATCGCAGGTGAACTGCTTACTTCTGTAGGCGTACCAATACATCATTTTTCAAGGTTGGCGCAGCCATCAAAGCATTAGACGCCACAAAAGCGCCCACAGCTTTTAGAGGTAAGCTGCTAGTCGCTAGTGGTTAGAGTGCTAGTGACTAGAGAACCGTTTTACAAAATATGCGGTAAAACGCACAATAACTCATTTACAGGGTTCGCGCAGCGTATCAAAGTAATAGCCACCACGAAAGCACCCCCTCCCCTCCGGGGAGGACTCGATATCTCGCCCACCACACAATAGTGCGGCAGGTGGGGGAAACACCCCGTCCGGTGAGGACAATTATGAATTATGAATTGAACCAAACCCGTTGGCTGACAGCAATTCGGTTATTTTTTTATAGTCAAGCCCCTTGACTAAGTGGCAGCTTACGGTCTCCGAGTTGGTGTAAACTCTCATATGGCAGGTGCGGCTGAACTTCTGCATAGGGTTTTGTGAAATTACTATCTTGCTTATGCGGTCCAGGTTCACCACCGTTTTGTGGAAGCGGTAAAAGCGGCAGTAGGCGAGCACACAGTGGTCTCCCTGAAAGCCCACGGCGGTATCGAAAGTCGCAAAGAACTTCACCACCAGCAGCCACACCAGCGGCAGCATAGATATTATTGCAAGGTTTCTCAGGTCTCTCTGCCAGTCGGGAAGGTTCAGCACCAGCGCTTCAAAATCGGGCAGTATCCTGCAAAGCAGCATATAGGCTGACCAGGGCACAAAGCACAGCACTATGGGCAGGGTTATAAATCTGCCCAGGTCCTTCCAGCCTGTCTGCACGTTATATTTTATTTTCGGCACACCCGGGGTGAGCATTTTTATTGAAGCCTCAGCCCTTGTGCCTGTGGTTATGGGGATAAGCGCCGATATCTCCAGCCGCCGCTTGCCGTAGCCCGTACACTGCACCGCCACCGAGCAGATGTTGAATATCTTCATGAACATTGACTGCTGGTAGTCGATATAATTTATACGGTCTCTCATAAGAACGTGCAGGCGCTTGGTGCCCTTGCCGCTGTTTATAAGCAGCATATCGGCACATCTTGTGCAGGAGAAATTCCAGTGGCGCATAAGGTTTGAGATAAATGACACCAGCCAGCTGCCTGCCACCACCAGCGCTGCCACTATAAGGTATTTCGGTATATGCAGCGTGAGCTTTTCGAGCTGGTCGTTCACACGCTGCAGCACCATCTCCTCTGTTTCTCTGCCGACTATCCTGTAGGCTTCGTAAATAAATGTCAGGGTGAGCAGCATACCCGATAGGGTCGATGAAAACAGCAGCGAAAAGATAACAAGGCTGCTTTTCTGGGCGTTGAAGATATATTTTGGCTTGCTCTTGCATTTTTTTGTGGCAAGCTCATAGATATAAAACGCCTGCTTCTGGTTAAGGTCGAGGGTGATATCCGCCGTTTGTATCGACTTTGCGTCGGTGTCGATATAAAGGGTGCAGGCTCTTATAGCTCTGTAGATATACCCCTGGCAGAGTGACAGTGTAGACATCTCGCTGAAATACACCCTTGTTTGCGAAATGCCAAAATAGCCCGTATGGGCGACAATACAGTCGTCCTCGATCTCAAAATAGATAAACACCCACCTTAAAAAGCCGTAGCCGATTATGACCGACAGGGTGAGTATATCGACCCAGTTGGTCTTTACCCATCCCTCAAAGTCGAAGTGGGTGGCTATAAGGTATTTTGCCAGCGGTATCACCAGCAGCCAAAGATACTTGGCGATGTAGGTAAGTATCTTTACAGGGTGCTGTCTGCGTCTGAAAAATCCGTTCATGACTGCCCCCTGCTTCTTATTGAGTTATTGACTGCCGCCGATATCTCGGCAGCGTCTTTTTTTGATAGAAAGGGCAGCACCACCCTTGCACCCAGCGCATTAAGGATTATAAAATTAAAGCCTGTTAGCCCCCCCAGCGGCAGCATAACGGTAGTTACCGATTTTACCGACTGTGTGAGCATAAACTGTCTGGTGGTTACGATAAGTCCCCCCTTGGCAGTTATCTCCTTGCCTGACACGGTGAACCTTGCCTTGTGAAAGTAAAATGGCAGCACCAGCACAGCAAACAGCGCCGCTATTATCCACAGCGGCAGAAGCACATAATGGTCTGCAAGGCTGAAATAGGGAATATATTTACTTATCAGGTCGAGTATCAGGTTCAGCGCAAATCTTATAAGCAGCAGCAAGCCTGCCAGCAATGCATATATAATGATTAGCGGTCTTTTTGATGGCTTATATATTCTCATTATCAGTGATCTTCCTTCGGGTGTCAGAGTTAAGGTGCGGCAGCACTTCTAACCCTCTGACAAGCTTAATATAATTTATAGTGAACGACATCAGTAACTGCAATTTTTGCGGGCAAACGGTCTGTCCGCAAAATGCTGTGATATTTAGGGGGTAATTGCTTATGACAGAGCTGATACAGCGGATAAGCTCGCTGATATGGGGTGTACCTGTGCTATTGCTTTTAATTGGGGGCGGGCTTTATCTGAGTGTAAGGCTGCGCTTTCCCCAGCGGCACATATTTCGCATTTTTAAAAGCACTTTAAAAACTCTCACATCAGGCAGCAAAAACGGCACTGCCATGTCTGCGCTGCAGGGCTTTTCCACCTCCCTTGCGGCGGCGGTGGGCACAGGCTCTGTGGCAGGTGTTGGGGCAGCTCTTGCCGCAGGGGGCAAGGGGGCTGTATTCTGGATGTGGGTGAGTGCCTTTATCGGCATGGGCATATCCTACTGTGAAAACTATCTTGGCACAAAATACTCGCACCAAAGCTCTGCCTGCGGAGCTCTGGCATATCTTGAAGGGATAGGCAGGGGGCGTATTATCGCCCTTATTTACGCTGCCTGCACGGTACTCGCCTCACTGGGCATGGGCAACATGGCACAGGCAAGCTCTGCGGCGGCTGCGGCAGCTCACGGCTTTGGCATATCGAGGCACGCAGCTGCGTTTATGATACTTATTTTTGCAGCGTCCGCAGCATGGGGCAAAAGCTCAGCTGCAAGGCTGTGCGAAAGGTTAGTGCCGATAATGGCGCTTATATTCATACTCGGCAGCCTGTGGGTGATATTATCCCACCCCTTGCTTGCCTGCAAGGCTTTAAGGGACATAGTAGGCTGTGCTTTTTCCCCAAGGGCAGCCGCAGGCGGCGCACTGGGCACGGTGGTTATTGAGGGAGTTCGCAGAGGTGCTTTTTCAAACGAAGCAGGTCTGGGCTCCTCCCCTGCTGTACACTCGGCTTGCAGCATAAACGTTGTTGAGCCCGAAAAAGCCACAGGCACTATGGGTATGTGCGAGGTGTTTATCGACACTATGGTGATATGCACCCTCAGCGCCCTTGTGATAATTGTGAGCGGTGTGCCGCTGGTATCTGACAGCGCTGTTACAGGCTACTCTCAGGCAATGGGCGGCTTCGGCAGATCTTTCATCGGTCTGTCCCTGACCCTCTTCGCCCTCGCTACCATTGCAGGCTGGTTCTTTATCGGCGAAAAAGCCTGGTCCTACCTCACCCACGGAAAAACCGCCCTGTACGGGCTTATATACATTATATGCGCAGTCCTCGGCGCATTATACAGCTCTTCCCTTATCTGGGGCATTAGCGATATCTTCAACGCTCTTATGGCTATCCCCAACATGATAGGCGTTCTTTGCCTGTCTCACGAGGTCAAAGTTTGAGCCCTGAGCTGGGGCTCTGCCCCGCCCTGACTGCGTCGAGGGCAACCCCTGCAAGCCGT
>CALCRR010000335.1 GCA_937894495.1 uncultured Ruminococcus sp.
TGCTGCTTGTGCTCAATTCGCTGTTCGGCTTCGGCGGAATGATAAAAGCCCAGCCGATCACCGAGGCTGTGATGATGACGGTGTCGCTGGTGCTGTTGTACAGGTTTATTTCGGCGAGAGAGCGGGAGTAGATCATTTTACTTTCGTGTAGATGATAAGATAGATCGGAATCCAGGAGAATAAAATGAATCATAAAAGTATTATTGCAATACTCTATGCTTTGGGTGCAGCATTGTTTTATGCGATCAATGTGCCCTGCTCAAAACTAATGCTTGATAATATTTCCCCAACTTTTTTAGCAGCGTTTCTATATCTTGGCGCAGGTATCGGTGTGGGTCTGATGTATATTCCGCATTATATAAAAGAAAACTCAGAAGAAAGGCTTAATAAAAAAGACCTGCCTTATACGGTCGGTATGATCTTGCTTGATATTATTGCCCCTATCCTACTGATGTTCGGGGTCAGCATAAGCACATCTGCAAATTCTTCTTTGCTTGGAAACTTTGAAATTGTTGCAACTGCTTTTATTGCATTCATCCTCTTCAAAGAAAAGATCGGCAAACATCTTTGGCTTGCGATCGGTCTTATTACTATATCGAGCTTTATCCTTTCTTTTGATGTTGAAGGAGGGTTTAGCTTTTCAATGGGGTCATTGCTTGTGCTTGGAGCTACTGTTTGCTGGGGATTTGAAAACAACTGCACTCGCAGTATCTCTGAAAAAAGCACATATCAGATCGTAACTATCAAAGGGTTGTTTTCGGGAACAGGTTCATTTATCGTCGCCTTTGTGAAAGGTGAAACATTCCCTGACTTACGGTATATACTTTTAGCTCTTCTTCTTGGTTTTATAGCATACGGGTTAAGCATTTTTACATATATCAGAGCACAAAAAACACTCGGGGCTGCAAAAACAAGCGCATACTATGCTGTTGCACCTTTTATCGGGGCATTTCTGTCATTTGTGATATTGCATGAGGCTTTGACTCCTGCATATCTTGCAGCTTTGATCATTATGATAGCAGGTACAGCGCTCGTAGTGAGAGATACACTTTCTCATAGTCATATTCATGAGCATACCCACTTAATTACACATACACATGATGGCTCAACTCATACTCACACAGTAGTGCACAGCCACGAACATCAACACTTTATCAGTGATGATAAACACGGACACAGGCATTCTCTTCAAGAGTTAGAAAGATTATTGGATCATCAATAAATTCTTATTTATCATATAAAAAGGTGCTAAAATATGAAACATTACAAAAACCAATCTTTTGACGAAGAAAGAGCATTATACGGCAGCGACGGTGTGACCGTGGAGGGCTGCCGCTTTGAGGGGCCTGCCGACGGCGAGAGCGCTTTGAAGGAGAGCAGAAATATCGTGGCGAAGGACTGCTATTTCGACCTGCGCTACCCATTCTGGCACGACACCCATGTGAAAATTTCGGGCTGCGAGATGACGCCGCTGTGCCGTGCTGCCCTGTGGTACTCCGAGGACGTGGAGATCGTGAGCACCAAAATGCTCGGCATAAAGGCGGTGCGTGAATGCAAAGATATTCGCATAAACAGCTGCGAGATAGTCTCCCCCGAGTTCGGCTGGTTCAACAAGGGCGTTACCATGGAGGACAGCTCGGCGGAGAGCGAATATTTTATGATGCGCTCCGAGAAGCTCAACTTCAAAAACGTTAAATTCAAGGGCAAATATTCATTCCAGTACATCACCGACTCGGTCATGGAAAACTGCGAATTTGACACCAAGGACGCCTTCTGGCACGCCAAAAATGTGGTGGTCAGGAACAGCCTTGTGAAGGGCGAATATCTGGCGTGGTACTGCGAGAACGTGACCTTTGAGAACTGTACAATTATCGGGACACAACCGCTCTGCTACTGCAAGGGGCTGCGGCTCATAAACTGCAAGATGCTTGACACCGACCTTGCATTTGAAAAGTCCGAGGTGGAGGCGGAGATCACCACCGAAGTTATCAGCATCAAGAATCCCAAGTCGGGCACTATTCATGTGCCCCACGTCCAAGAGATCATAATGGACGACCGTGATGCAAAGGGGCAGATAATCCAAGGCGAGGTGCGGTGATGAAGAAGGTCATTTTAAAAAGCGGTATTGCCGTGCCTGCGATAGGTCAAGGCACATGGAAGATCGGCGACCGCCCCGACAAACGTGAGCAGGAGATCGCCGCCCTGCGCACTGGCATCGAGCATGGCATGACCCTCATCGACACCGCCGAGATGTACGGCAGCGGCAGGAGCGAGTCGCTGGTTGGCGAAGCCATAGCGCCCTATGACCGTGAGAGGCTATTTATCGTCTCGAAAGTCCTGCCCGAAAATGCAGGGCGCAGAAATATGCGCCGCTCCTGCGAGGAGAGCCTGAAACGGTTGAAAACCGACTATCTTGACCTCTATCTCTACCACTGGCGTGGCAGCATTCCCCTCGCCGAGACGGTGGAGTGTCTGCAAAGCCTGAAGGACAGCGGACTTATCCGTGAGTGGGGAGTTTCAAATTTTGATACAGCTGATATGCGTGAGCTTGAAGCCCTGCAACACGGCACAAACTGCGCTGCCATGCAGGATTTATATCACATCGGCTCCCGGGGAACGGAGTTCAGCTTGAAGCACTATCTCCGGGACAGTGGCATGGCTTTTATGGCATACTGCCCCCTTGCCGTGAACGGAAAACTGCGGCAGGGCATCATCGAAAATGCCGTGCTCAAAGAGATAGCCGCCGCTCACAGCGCTACCGTGCAGCAGATAATGCTTGCGTGGGCGATACGTGATGGGAATACTGTTGCGATACCGAAAAGCGCGTCGGAGAAGCATACTATAGAAAATGCCCTGGCGGCGGAGATAGAGCTTACTGATGAGGAGCTGAAAATGCTGGATAAGGAATTTCCTGCGCCGGAGAGAGAAGTGGCGCTTGATGTGGAGTGAAGACTATGCTTAAAATGATAAAAGGAAGCCAAGTTCCAAGCCCCGAAATTCTGTCGCAGGGCTATGAGATGACCGACAGAGGTCTGACAGCAAATGTTGACGCAGACAATATCAGAAACATCATCGAGGGCTTTCTTGATATGAACAGGGGGCTTCCGCTTTTTCTGTTTATTGAGGTGCCTGCAAATATCAAGGACGAGAAAGTGATAGGCGAAACTGAGGACGGCTATGTTCAGCTTGAAGCGCACCACAAAGATGTTTACTATCTTGACGGCATATCCTCGGAGGGCTTGAAGCAGCTGCTCGAGCCGCTTTATGATATTCTTATCAACGACGGACTTTCCTCATTCGGTGTGGGCAATCCTCACGGTGAAGAGGTCGGCAAATACAAGTATAACGAGATGATACTTTTCAGTGGGGAGCTCCCCAAATATGTCTCACTGTTTGAACAAAACGGTATCTTCCGGACAGATAAACTTGTTACCGCATGGGACACTTTTTCTTGCGAAACACCCGGGACGTCGGAGAAATATTCTGATGAAGAAGGCAGAGATATTTATATCATTATAGAGGTTCTGAAAGAAGTGGGAATGTATAAGGCGGAGCAGAGGGAAGATTAGGATAATTGTACGAAGCCGATTTTCGTGTTTGAAAAGCGATAAGCCCCACCGAGGGGAGATGACCTCGGTGGGGCTTTATTTATATCAACACTATTTTCGCGTTATGAAATCAACGACCACATTCTCCACCTCTATCCTGCACCACTTTTCAAGAAACAGCCTATAGCTTTCATTCAACCTGATATGCAGCTTATAGCCCTTGCGGACTTCGATACTGTCGAAAATCTGCGACAGTATCATCTTTTTTCGCTCCGGCGTATAGCTGTCAAATTCATTAGCCCAGGATTTGAATGTGTCACACATCAGGTGCAGGCTTTTCATCGTGCTTTTTGCCATTGCCTTTTGCATCTCAAGTTCCTCTATCTGCTCGTGATGCACGGCTATCTTTTTTTCCTGCTCCTTTATCAGCTTGCTCAGCACCTCGGGAGTATAGCTGCTCTCCCCCATTAGGCTCG
>CALCRR010000336.1 GCA_937894495.1 uncultured Ruminococcus sp.
GTCTTATGGATCCTAAGATGATTTTACAGGTCGTTTTTGAAAATTGATTTCCGTGTGAGGACCGCCCGAGGACCTTGACAAAAGGGGGGAAATGTTGTAAAATAGTAGCTGTACTGTGATGGGGCGGAGAGAGTCTTGTCGGGGGTACTATAAATAATGTAATATGTGTAAAAATTTTGGGACGTTACGGAGGTAAAATGATGAAGATAAAAAAACTGATAGCTTCGGCTGCGGCAGCAGCTGCTGCTTTTGCGCTGGGTCTGGGCAGCATGGGGGCTGCTGCGGTGATACCCTTTAATTTGCAGGCAAGGGCTGAGCTGGCTGACAAGGATTATAACGTTCAGGCGTATGATACCCAGTATATCAATGTGGGCGCTAACAAGCTCACCCTGACTACGCCTGTGGATAAAAACGGCGAGCATTATACCGCTTCGGGCGTGGGCAGGCTGGTGATAGTTATCGAGGGCGGCTCGGGCTATGTGGAAAGCTTTACCCTCGACAGCGTGACGGCTGACGGCAAGGCGGTGGAGTTCGACGCAAACAAGGTGCTCACTGCCGAGAACGACGGCGATTATGTTATCGAGATCTATGACGCCTACGGCGATACCGCCAAAGACCCTGCCTTTGATGTGAACTCCCTGACCTTTAAAAATAAGCTGGAGCTGGGCTTTACCCTTACGGGTGAGTCCGCAATGCGGGACGAGACGGAGACCAGAGTGGGGGGAAAGCTCTACGGCGGCAGGAACAGCTCGGGCCGTATCAGCCTGAGCGGAGCGGCTGTCAGCTTCACCAACAGCACCGAGACCGTAAATGCGACAGTTACGGGCAACCAGTTCTGGGCGTCGCTTAAAAAGGGCGATTATATAACCCAGGTGACCAAGAAGGGCTATGCTCCCAGAATGTTCAAGATAACGGTGGACAGCGCAGACCCTGCGGCGCTGGAAAATATCGAGCTGCACCTTTACGGCGACATCAACGGCGACGGTACGGTCAACACCGCAGACTCCATGCTGGCGATAGCTGCCGCCAAAAAGACCCTGACCCTGCCCGACTATGACCTGACAGTGGCAGACGTTATCAAGGACGGCAAGGTGAACACCAAGGACACGCTGGAGCTGATAGCTGTGGTGAAAAAAGTTAAAAAGCTCAGCATAAGCTGAGAAACGCAGCGGCAATAAATATGAATTGTTTTGGCACTTTTGCTGAGAAATCGGCATAAGTGCCTTTTCGTTTGCTCAGATCAGCAGCGGCGCACAAACAAATAACCTTCGATAAAGGTATGACCGCCGCCGTGCAGCTATAACAGCAGGTACCCCAGCGCCAGCAGCAGCTTTATATCTGCCCCCTGCTTGTACAGAATGTAGATAAGCAGCCCTATCAGGGCTTTTTCCTCGTCGATATCTATGCCGCTGAGGTTGAAAAGAGGGGCGGCTTTAGGCTGTGCGGCAGGCTCGGGGGGAGTATCATCCGGCGGCTCCGTCAGACCCTTGGAGCGCCGCTTCATCTCCTGCACACGGCGCAGTGCGTCCTGCTGCATGGTGTTGAAATCTCTTTCAGAGTATGCCAAAAAGATCGCCCCCCAGCAGACCGCTTTCCTTCAGCGCAGGATAGACCGAAAGCAGCCTGAAAATTTTTATCAGCCTGTCGATCTTCTGCCTGTTCTCCTCTTTTAACAGCGGTCTGAGAGCAAGCAGCAGGTCGATGTTTTTATCATTCGCCGATGCAGACTTCATCACCTGACTGAGCTGCATTAGCTTTGCAATGTCAATATCCCCCGAGGCGGCAGCTCCCTGTGAAGAGCCGCTGCCCGTAAGGGCTGTAAGATCGGGCAGCTGCGCCGTGCCCCCGCTGCCGCCGCCGTTTTCAGAGCTTTGTGAGAGCATATCCGCCAGCTCTCTGACCTGCTTCATGCTTTCCTCGTCATTCAGTACGCTCTGCAGCTTGTTCATAAGATCGTCCATTTTGTTTTCACCGTCTTTCACAGCTTGCTTTGTTTGCTAAAGTGGGTGATCTCGTCAGCTCCCCTGAGAAAGCTTTCTGATGATAGCCTGCGCCTGGGGGGAGGACAGCACCTTTGCGCAGGTCTCCTTGTCTGACAGGGCTTGGGTGAGCTTTTGGGTGTCCTCACGGGACATTCCCGACATGGCTTTGTCAAGCTCTCCGCTTCTAAGCTGTGCCTGCAGCACCTCGGGGGTGGTCCCCAGCTTTTCGGATACGGTTTTCAGCAGTTTATCCATGTCTTTAGACGGGATATTTCCAAAATTGTTGTTTTTTCTCATAAAAAAATCTCCTTTACAGATTGATTTTTACTAAAAAATATGTTATACTAAGTTAAAGGCAACACCGCACAACCACCGGCTAACGCCTTTGCACGCCATCTGCTTGCATATTTTCCGTCATAATACACAAAGTTTCCTTGACTTGCGCCAGCAAGCCTGCGTCAACTTTATGCATTCTGACGAAAGATCTGACTACGCATCTGACGTACAATGGTTGTACGGTGTTGCCTAAATAATAGTGTGCAAAGCGCACAGGCGGCGTTTTACCGATAAGCTTAGAGCCGATATGCGGAGGTGAGAGGGTGCGAATTGTTATTTTTTCTGATACACACGGAAATTTTTCTGCAATGCATAAGATAATGAAGCACAACGGCAATGCCGATCTGTTTATTTTTCTGGGTGACGGACTCACCGAGTTCAGACGGCTGAGATCGCATTACATAGACAGCAAAATGGTAGCCGTAAAGGGCAACTGCGACCTTGACCCCGAGCTGCCCGACAGCAATATCTACAAGCTCCCCGACGGCAGAAAGATTTTTTATACCCACGGCGATAAGTGGAACGTGAGATTTTCGATAGATAAGCTGTATCTTAAAGCCAAGGAGGAGGGCTGCGCCTTTCTGCTCTTCGGTCACACCCACTGCCGCTATGCTGAAAAGCGTGACAATATGCTGATACTCAACCCCGGCAGCGCAGGGCTGCCAAGAGACGGCAAGCCTGCCTGCTATGCCTGGATAGACATAAGCTACAGCGGCGATATCTACAACTTTGTTGACCTGTAGCGGCTCTGTAATACATTATATGCGCCTTTGCGCTAAAAGTGAAGATATAAGGCAAAGTCACTTACGAATGCGGTTCGTAAGTGACTTTTTAAGTCGTTTCACTTATCCTTGCCCGTGCTGCCTGCCCTCAGCCCCTGCATAAAGCCGTCAAGGGCGGTTGAGCATACGTCGCCGCCTATGAGCTGACCGCCGTATACCATAAGGTGGCATACTATCCCCGGCTCATTTTCATGCCCGGGGTAGTTCTTGACGGTGTAGGTGTAGATGTCGGCTTCCCTGCCCTTATACTTTGTCAGGTCGAAGCCCTGCTGCTTTTGCAGCTTGTTGTAGTTTATGTACACCTCGTTCCATTCCTCGGGTATAGTCACAGTTTTCTGCTCGTCAAAGGCGTCGTTCACCTGCCAGCCCATCTGAGCCAGAAAAGCCTGACGCTTCGCCTCGCTGTCAAGCTCCACAGCGCTTTTTTTGCCGTAGCCGAAGGAAACCAGCGCCAGCACCACCGCTGTGACCGCTGCCACAGCCGCCAGCACTATACCTATCACCCCTGACCTTTTTACCTTTACTGTTCTTATAAACATAATGTCCTCCTCCTTGTCCCTGTCGGGTTTGTACCATTATATGCTTGTACCCTTTAGAATAGAAGCAAGAAGCAAGAGTCCCCTTTTTATACTTTGTTTGATTGAGAAATTTCTTGCCTCTTGCCTCTGACATCTTGCCTCTAGTCGCTAGTGGTTAGAGAGCTAGTGGCTAGAAATTGGCTATCAAACTATGATAGCTAATAAAAGTATGTCTTTCAAGGCACAAAAGAGCGTGCGATATCTGGCTCAAAAGAAGTAGGAACGAAAT
>CALCRR010000337.1 GCA_937894495.1 uncultured Ruminococcus sp.
CCCGAGCCGGGGAGGTGTCACGCAGTGACAGAGGGGCTGACCGACAGACCAGCCCGTCTGCGCTTTTGCGCCTTGATATTTTTTATTTTTGCCTGCGCCTTTCCGACAACGTTTAATTGGTGTAGCAATAATAATGCTTTTGCAGGAAGGCGGCGGCTTTCCTGCAAATTTTTTTCGATATGACATGGTTTTTCATTGACAATATTGATTTTTTGTGATATAGTTATTATATGTATAACTGTGTCCTTTTCCAGCCGCACTTTTCTTTTGCGAAGGACTTCCTGCATAATTCGGGCTTATCTGCAAAAACTTTTACTATAATAAGTTTTGGAGGGCAGGCAATGAAGGATAGTCAGAAAGAAAATGAGGAGATCATTGAAAATGATGAGCAGTGCGGGGAGGTGGGTGAGCAGCAGGATATCGGCTGTATCCCCCTTGGCAATGCCAGACACGTTATACACTGTCTTAACATCATAGGTCAGGTGGAGGGGCATTATATACTGCCGCCCCAGAACAAGACCACTAAGTATGAGCATATAATACCTGCATTGGTGGCTATCGAGCAGGACCTGACTATCGAGGGACTGGTGATAATATTAAACACCGTCGGCGGAGATGTGGAGGCTGGTCTTGCCATATCAGAGCTGATAGCAGGCATGAAAACTCCCACAGTTTCACTGGTGGTGGGAGGAGGACACTCTATAGGCGTGCCGCTGGCGGTCAGCGCAAAGCGCTCGTTCATAGTACCCAGCGCCACCATGACCATACACCCTGTGAGAATGAACGGGCTGGTGCTGGGAGTGCCCCAGACCATGTCTTATTTTGACAAAATGCAGGAGCGGATAGTGCGCTTTGTATGCGAAAATTCAAATATCTCTCCAAAGCGTTTTCGTGAGCTGACAATGGCAACGGGGCAGCTGATGACAGATGTGGGCTCGGTGATAGACGGCGAGGCTGCGGTGAGAGAGGGGCTTATAGATCAGCTTGGCGGGCTTTCGGACGCAATCGAAAGCCTTTATGACATGATAGAGAACCATTCCGAAAAGGAGGTGCTCGGTAATGCTGCTGACGGTGATAAGCCTGTATGATGTTTTAAGGACAGACCTTTTCGGCGACGGGCTGGGTGATGAAAGGATAACCAGGTTCACCACAGACCCTGCCGCATATATCAGCAAGGACGGATTTTATATATAGATCTTGGAGGACAGCATGAGCTTGATCGACGCAATAATTCAGGCGATAGTTCAGGGCTTGACGGAGTTTCTGCCCGTTTCCAGCTCGGGACATCTATCGCTTTATCAACACTTTACAGGCAACAGCGGTGAGGGTGCGCTGATGTTTTCGGCGATACTTCACCTGGGCACGCTGGTGGCGGTCTTTGTGGCATTCAGCAAAGATATCATCGCCCTGATAAAAGAGCTTGGACAGATGTTCAAGGATATCTTCAAGGGCAAATTCAGCTTTAAGACCATGAACCCCGAGCGGCGCATGATAATCATGATAATAGTATCATGCCTGTGCTTAGCGCCCTTTGCGCTTTTCAAAAGCTGGTTCGAGTCGGTGGCGCAGGACACATCTATCTTTGCCGAGGGTCTGTGCTTTCTTTACACTGCGGCTATACTTTATATGTCTGATAAGTGCAAAAAGGGCAGTAAAGAGGCAGGCGATATTACCGCCAAGGACGCCGTTACGGTGGGACTTTTCCAGGGAGTGGCACTGCTGCCCGGCGTTTCAAGATCGGGCTCTACCATAACCTCGGGACTTTTCTCGGGCTTTTCGAGGGAGACAGCAGTAAAATACTCCTTCATACTGGGCATACCCGTTATACTTTTGAGCTGCCTGCTGGAGCTTAAAGACGCACTGGTGTCAAACGTCAGCGTGGGCATCGGCAACTGCTTTGTGGGCTTTGTGGTGGCTGCCATAGTGGGCATAGGAGCTATAAAAATGGTGAGCTGGCTGGTAAAAACGGATAAGTTCAAGGTGTTTGCATACTACACCTTTGTTCTTGGCGTTCTGGTAATACTCATCTCTTTCATCGAGTTCTGCATGGGTCATCCCATAACATTTGCGTGATGAATGTGCAAAAATAATAGCATCATATATGATATAATATCGAAAAAGCTTGAAGTCATTCAGGCTTTTTTGACGGTTTACGGATCATCTTCAAAGCGGACGGTCTGTGACCTCTGACGTTTGGTAAAGGAAAGGAAAGTGTATCTATGGCGGCTAACGCTGCAAAAAAATCAACAGGCACAAAAAGCTCGGGGGCTGCTAAAAAGCAGACAGCCGCAGGCAGAGCTCCGGCAGCTAAAGGCGGCAGCAAGCCCAAAGGCGGCACCGCTGCTAAAAAAGCACCGCCCCAGTCAAATTCGCTTAAAGCTGCCAAGGAGAGAGAGTCGAGGCGCTTCTGGTCTTACATACTGTTTTTCTTCGGCATTTTGGAGCTTATGCTCACCTTTATCCCCGGCGACGGGCTGTGGAACTCGCTGTACTGCTTCAACAGAGGGCTTTTCGGCGTGTCGGTGTTCCTGTTTGCACCCATGATAATCTATGTATCGCTGATGATAGCCTCAAACACCACCCAGAATACGGTGCTGGCAAAGGTGGTCGAGGGCACAGTGCTCATGCTGCTGGCAAGCGGCATATCACAGATACTTATGGTGGGCTCGGTGGACGGCTCTGCTTTTCTGAAAAAGCTGGCAGGGCTTTATAATGACGGCGTTAAGCTCAGGGGCGGCGGTATTGCCAGCGCTGTGCTGGGCTGGCCGCTGCTTGCGGCTTTCAAAAAGGTGGGAGCAAGCATAATCATAATACTGGTGGCATTCACATTTATAATGCTGCTTACAGACGTTACTCTGCCCCAGCTGTTAAAGGCGCTTTCTAAGCCCTTTGTTACGGGCTACACCGCCGTTACCGAGGACAGGATAGAGAGAGCTGCACAGCAGCAGGAAAGACGCATACAGATAACTGAGAAAAAGCAGCCCCGTGTGGAGAAAAAACCATCGGGAGTTGAGAGGGTGGATATCGCCAGATATTTCCCCGACGATGACCCCGATACGGCGGCTGAGGTATATAAAAAGATAGACGAGGACCAGCCTGTGCACAGCGACAGCTTTGAGGAGCTGGAGGATATGCCCAAGCACCCCGTGAAGTCTCCCAAGATAACCAACGAACGGCTTGCGGAGGAGGCTAAGACCACCGATAACAAGGAGCTCAAACGTATTATCGAGCAGGCACTGGGCAGCGAGATACCCGGTGACAGCAGCACTGTAAAGCCAGCTGCCGAAAATGAGATAAAGCCTGTGACAGTGAATGTTGACAGCACGGGACAGACCACATTTTTTGAGCAGGATAACAAGATATCGGCTTATGTATATCCCCCTGTGGATATACTGAAATATCCCAGAAAAGCCGTGGATAAATCCATGATAGAAGCTGAGATACAGGAAAAATCACAGCGCCTTGTTGAAACGCTGGAGACCTATGGTGTAAAGACCAAGATAACAGGCATTTTCAGGGGTCCATCGGTCACAAGGTATGAGCTGCAGCCTGCGGCAGGCGTAAAGGTATCGAAGATACTGGGGCTTTCAGACGATATTGCCCTTAATCTGGCGGCGCTGAGCATAAGAATAGAAGCCCCCGTGCCGGGCAAGCCCTGCGTCGGTATCGAGGTGCCTAACGATCACAGAGATACCGTGTCCCTGAGAGAGCTTATCGACAGCGAGGAGTACAGGGACGCAGGCGGCAAGCTGAGCTTTGCGGTGGGCAAGGATATCGAGGGCAAGATAGTTGTGGGCAACATAGCAAAAATGCCCCACCTGCTGGTGGCAGGTACTACAGGCTCGGGTAAATCGGTGTTTACAAACTCAATAATACTCAGCGTGCTTTACCATGCTTCTCCAAGCGAGGTCAAGCTGATACTTATCGACCCCAAAAAGGTGGAGTTCAATATCTACAACAGGATACCACATCTGCTTATCCCCGTAGTTACCGAACCTTTGAAGGCTGCGGGTGCGCTGGGCTGGGCTGTTAATGAGATGAACAAGCGCTATTTGCAGTTTGAAGCAAACAACGTCAAGAACCTTGACGAGTTCAACGATATGATAAATGACGAGCACGCAAAGCCTGTTGATATGCAGGACCCCATGCTCGCCAAGATAGACCCCATGCCCCAGATACTTATAGTTATAGACGAGTTTGCCGACCTGATGATGGCGGCAGGCAGCGAGGTGGAGGACTCGGTCATAAGGCTGGGTCAGCTGGCAAGAGCCGCAGGCATACACATGGTCATAGCTACCCAGTCACCGAGACGTGACGTTATCACGGGTCTTATCAAATCAAATATCCCTTCGAGAGTCGCACTGAGCGTTTCGGGCAACGTTGACTCAAGAGTAATACTGGACCAGGTGGGAGCCGAAAAGCTGCTGGGCAACGGCGACCTGCTGTATAAGCCTGTGGGCATAAAAACTCCCATAAGAATACAAAGCGGCTATGCCTCTACCAAGGAGATAAAGGAGGTAGTCGAGTTCCTGAAGAGCGAGCATACCTCGGAATACAGCGAGGAGATAATGCATGAGGTAGAGGAGAATATGCCAAAGCCCAAGGAGGACAAGAAGTCTGACAGCGAGATAGAGGATATCATAATAAACCCTGATGATGCGCTGATAGACCAGGCTATATCAATAATAGTACAGACGGGCAACGCGTCCACCTCGTTTTTGCAGAGAAAGCTGAAGCTGGGCTTTGCAAGAGCCGCAAGGATAATGGACGAGATAGAGGAAAGAGGAGTAATAGGTCCCCAGGAGGGGGCTAAGCCCAGAAAGATAAACATAACCCAGGAGGAATGGCTTGAAATGCAGGCAAGGCGGTAGACATGGCAAAAAGCAGGAGAAAAAAGAGCGGACTGAGCTTTAAAGCCAGAATGTGGCTGATACTGCTGGTGATAGCAGCCTTTGCCGCAGGGGTGATAAGCCTTTTGCATTTCACGGGCATAATGACCGTAAATGAGATGCTTTATAAAGCAGGCTTCAAGGACAAGCCTGCGGTCAGCCCCGATACCCAGGTGCATTTTATAGACGTGGGTCAGGGCGACTGCACTCTGGTCATCTCAAAAGGCGAGGTCATGGTGATAGACAGCGGCGACAGAGATGACAGCGACAGCGTGGTAAAGTATCTTAAAGAGCAGGGAGTTAAGAAGATAAAGTATCTTATAGCCACCCACCCCCACGCCGACCATATCGGCGAGATGCCCGAGATAATTGGCAGCTTTGATGTGGAAAACTTTATAATGCCGAAGATACCCGATGAATTTGTGCCTGCCACCAAGACCTATGAGGATATGCTGGCTGCGCTGAAAGCAAAGGGCATAAAAGCCACTAAGGCAGAGGACTGTGAGCTGACGCTGGGAGAATGTAAGCTGAAGCTTTATAAATCAAACATCGAAAATGACAGCAACCTTAATAACTATTCGGTGCTGGTGAAGGTGGTCCACGGCTCAAACAGCTTTCTTATAACAGGGGACTGTGAAAGGGAGGAGGAGCAGGATATACTTTCAAGGGGCTGCGATATCAGGGCTAAGGTATTAAAGGCAGGTCATCACGGCAGTTATACCTCATCATCGGCAGAGTTCCTTGATAAGGTGCTGCCAAGATATGTTGTAATATCCTGCGGCAGAGTGAACGACTACGGTCACCCCAATGAGGAGACTGTGGACAGGTTGGCTAAGTATGCCGACGAGATATACGTCACCGCAGAGGTGGGCACGGTGGTGTTTGAGTCTGACGGTGAGGGTATCAGCGTTAAGTATGAGAGACAGCAGGAGTGAGAATGGTCTATATAGTTGAAGAGATAACTCCCAAAAAGGCGGTTTGCAGCGATGAAGAGGGAAGGCGCATAAGCCTTGGGCTCGACCTTATCGACGGCGATATCGCACTGGGAGATGTGCTGACGGAATTTATGGGCAGATATGCTGCCGATAAAGCTCTTACCGAACAAAGGCGTAAGAGGATAATTGCCATGCAGGAAAGCCTGTGGCAGTGATGAAACGGAGAGATATAAATTGGAAAAGGACCTGTTTTTGATTATTGAAGAAAAGCTGCCCGAGCTTTCAAAGGGTCATAAGCTGATAGCAGGCTATATACTTTCGCAGTATGACAAGGCTGCCTTTATGACCGCCCAGAAGCTCGGTAAGACGGTGGGGGTCAGTGAGTCAACAGTGGTGAGGTTCGCCTCAGAGCTGGGTTTTGACGGCTACCCCAGCCTGCAGAAAAAGCTGCAGGAGCTTATGAGGAACAAGCTCACCGCAGTGCAGAGGATAGAGGTCACCAATGAGCAGATGATGAACAGCGACGATGTGCTGGGCAGGGTAATGGGGCAGGATATCGAGCGTATCAGGGCGACGCTCAACGAGAACTCCAATGAGGATTTCAACAGGGCTGTGGATATGATAACAGCCAGCAATACCATTTACATAATGGGCACCAGGAGCTCGGCTTCGATAGCTTCGTTTTTAAGCTATTATCTCAGCCTTATCTTTCCCCATGTGAAGCTTGTGCCGAGCATCACCACATCTGAGCTTTTTGAGAAGATAATGCGAATAGATTCAAAGGACGTTATGATAGGCATATCCTTCCCCCGATATTCAAACCAGACGGTCAAGGCGCTTAAATACGCAAAGTCAAACGGCGCAAAGGTCATATCTATAACCGATTCGGAGACCTCGCCGCTGGCTAATTATTCAGATGCGCTGCTGCTGGCAAGGAGCGATATGGCTTCATTTGTAGACTCGCTGGTAGCCCCCCTGAGCCTTGTGAATGCGCTGATAGTGGCTATATCAATTAAAAACATAGACCTTGTGACCCAGACCTTTGAAAAGCTCGACAAGGTGTGGGAGGATTTTGACGTTTATGCCAAAACAGAGGGCAGCGAGAATGTCTGATAAAAAGTATGATGCTGTGATCATCGGCGGCGGAGCTTCGGGGCTATTTTGCGCAGCACAGCTGTGTATGCAGGGCAGGCAGCCTGTTGTTATCGAGCATTCGGATAAGTTTGCGAGAAAGCTCAGGATAACAGGCAAGGGCAGGTGCAATGTCACCAACAACTGCGATGCCGAAACGGTCATGAAGAATATTCCGAGAAACAGCCGATTTATGTACTCGGCTCTCAGCCGCTTTGCCCCTGAGGACACTATGGCGTTTTTTGAGATGCTGGGCGTGCCGCTTAAAACCGAAAGGGGCAACAGAGTTTTCCCCGTGAGCGACAATGCCAACGATATAGCCGAAGCGCTTATAAAAGCCTGCACCGACTGGGGCGCTGAGCTGGTAACGGACAATGTGCGCTCGCTCATGATCGAAAACGGCGAGGCTAAGGGCGTTAAATGCGACGGCGGCGAGTATTACGGCGAAATGATAATAGTAGCCGCAGGGGGCAGGTCCTACCCCAAAACAGGCTCAACAGGGGACGGCTACAGGCTGGCAAGGTCGGCAGGGCACAGGGTCACTGACATAAAGCCCTCACTTTGTCCCATAGTCACCGCCGAGAGGGAGGAATGCGCCGCTGCCATGGGGCTCAGCCTTAAAAACTGCACCCTTACGCTTCGTGAAACGGGCGCAAAAAAGGCGGTCTATCATGAGCTGGGGGAGCTGCTGTTCACCCACTTCGGGCTGTCTGGTCCGCTGGTGCTCAGTGCCAGTGCCCACCTTTTTGAGCTTGATAAAAAGAAATATCAGATAGACATCGACCTGAAACCTGCCCTTGACGAGGAACAGCTGGACCGCAGGATACAGCGTGACCTGGGCGAGTTCCCAAACAGGGTATTCTCAAATTCTCTGGGGAGGCTGCTGCCTGCAAAGCTCATACCTGTAATAATCGGGCGCAGCGGCATAGAGCCCGACAAAAGGGTCAACCAGATAACTAAGGAAGAGCGCAGACGGCTCTGTCAGGTGATAAAAAAGCTCACCTACACGGTAAAGGGCATGAGACCCGTTGAGGAAGCCATAATCACCAGAGGGGGAGTCGAGCTCAGTGAGATAGACCCTAAGACTATGGAGTCTAAACTGTGTAAAAAATTGTACTTTATCGGCGAGGTGCTGGATATAGACGCCTATACGGGCGGCTTTAATCTGCAAATAGCGTTTTCTACGGCGTATGCCTGCGCTGCCGGCAGCCAAAGGTAAGTAATAAAACTATATTTTAAGTTGTTAAGGAGTAATCGTTATGGGAATAAACATTGCGCTGGACGGTCCTTCGGGAGCAGGAAAGTCAACGATAGCAAAGGCTGTGGCGGCTAAGCTTGAATATATCTATGTGGATACGGGGGCTATGTACCGCTCGGTGGCTTGCTATATGGTCACAAAGGGCATTTCGCCCGAGGACAAGGACGCAGTCATCGCTGCGCTGCCCGAGATAGATATCAGGCTTGAATACAAGGAGGGCGCACAGCAGGTCATTTTAAACGGCGAGAACGTTTCCGACAGGATAAGAACCCCCGAGATATCAATGGCGGCTTCAACCACCTCGGCTTACCCCGAGGTCAGGAGCTTTCTGTTCGACCTGCAGCAGAATATGGCTAAGGAGCACGACATCATCATGGACGGCAGGGATATAGGCACGGTGGTGCTGCCCAATGCCGATGTCAAAATATTTCTCACAGCCGCCGCCGAGGAAAGAGCAAAGCGCCGTTTTAAGGAGCTGCAGGAAAAGGGCGACCCCTCTACCTATGAGGAGGTGCTCAAGGATATCCAGCAGCGTGACTATAATGATACCCACAGAGAGACCGCACCCCTTAAAAAGGCAGAGGACGCCGTAGAGGTGGATACCACCAGTCTCGACCTACAGCAGTCTATAGACGAGATCTGCAGGGTCATCAATGAAAAGCTTCTGGCTAAAAAGGTAAAGACCGAAAGAAAGCTGGGTCACAGAACTAAGGAGCTTATGCCTGTAAGACCCATAACCAAGAACAAAAAGCTCAGCGCTTTCAGAATGTTCTGGTATACTATACTGAGATATATCGTGCTGGGGCTTTATCATATCTACTATAACATCAGCTTTGAGGGAGTTGAAAATATCCCCTCAGACGGCGGAAACATCTTCGCCTCAAACCACAGGAGCTATCAGGACCCTGTGTTCATAGCGCTGCACACAAGGGTGCCGCTGTCATACATGGCTAAGGAGGAGCTGTTTCAGGGCAATAAGGCCTTTGCCCTGCTGATAAAGGCTTTCGGCGCTTTCCCCGTTTCAAGGGGCAAGGGAGATACTGCGGTGATAGATACATCTATAGATAAGCTGGAGATGGGCAGAAATCTTGCTATCTTCCCCGAGGGCACACGCTCAAAGGACGGCAAGGTGGGCAAGGGCAAAACAGGTGTGGCACTTATCGCTGCCGTTGCCCAGACCACAGTTATCCCCGTGGGAATAAATATTGATGATAAGCTGAAATTCAGAAAAAAGGTAGTAGTCCGCTTCGGCAAGCCTATCGTCCCGGGCGAGATAGGTGTAAACTCGGCTGACGCTAAGTCGCTGAAGCTGATAAAGAATAGGATAATGGAGAGTATTACTGATCTGGTGTATAAATAATGTTAAGAGATTGTAAAATTTTTGTTGCAAAAACCGCAGGATTTTGTTTTGGTGTAGACAGAGCTGTAAAAATAGTGTATAATAAATTAGATAACCGAAATAATGTTGTTACGTTAGGTCCGATTATTCATAATCCGAACGTCGTTGACGACCTGAAGCAAAAAGGTGTGTATCCGGTGGAGCTTGAGGACGTCAGGGCGGGGCAGACTGTAATTATACGCTCTCACGGCGTTGGCAGAGAGGTGTATGAGAAGCTTGAAGAGACAGGCTGTGAGGTAATAGACGCCACCTGTCCCTTTGTTTCACGAATACACAGGATCGCTAACGAAAAGTCAGAAGAGGGGTATAGTGTGCTCATAGCAGGGGATAAGGATCACCCTGAGGTCAGGGGGATAGTAAGCCACTGCGGGGGCGGGGGTTTTGTGTTCGATTCTTGTGACGAGTTTGAAAATTTGGTGAAAAGCCATGATTTTTCGACAAAAAAGGTTGCAATTTTGGCGCAGACAACGTATAATAAGAATATGTGGAACGAGCTGAAAACGCTGTTTGAAAAGTATCTGCCCGATGCCGAGATCAGCGAGACTATCTGCGGCGCCACCTTTGAAAGACAAAGCGAGGCGCAGGAGCTTGCAAAAAAAGCCGATCTTATGATAATAGTTGGCGGCAGGCACAGCTCAAACACACATAAGCTGAAAGCTGTATGCGAGGGATACTGCAAATGTATACTCGTGGAGAATGCCGAAGAATTAAGGAAATGCGATATTGACTTAAGCGGGGCAAATTTTATCGGGATCTCTGCCGGGGCATCGACGCCGGCTTATATAATCAAGGAGGTACAACGCACTATGAGTGAACTGTTGAACAATGTTGACGAAGAATTTAACTTTGAGGAGGAGCTTGAAAAGAGCCTCAAAAAAATACATACGGGGATGAAGGTGGAAGGTGTTGTCACCACTGTGGGCGATACCGAGATCACTGTTGATATCGGCACAAAGCACACCGGCTATGTGTCGCTGGCTGAGCTGACCGATGATCCTTCAAAGAAGCCTTCCGACGTGGTAAGTGTCGGCGATACTATCGACCTTATCGTTCTTAAAACAAGCGATAACGACGGTATAGTTACACTTTCAAAGAGAAAGGTAGACGCTGTACTGGGCTTCCAGAAGATACTGGAGGCTAAGGAGGCTGACGCTGTGCTGGAGGGCGTTGTTACAAACGTTGTCAAGGGCGGCGTGCTGGTATCCGCTAACGGTGTTAAGGTGTTTATCCCTGCATCACAGGCTGCACCCAGAAGAGATTATGATCTTAATGAGCTGCTCAAGCAGACAGTAAGATTCAAGATACTTGAAGTTAATGAGGCGAAGCAGAGAGCTGTTGGTTCTGTAAGAGCCGTTGCAAGGGAAGAAAAGGCTGCTGCACAGGCTAAGTTCTTCGAGACAGCCGAGGCTGGTCAGGAAATCGAGGGCGTTGTTAAGTCTATCACCGACTACGGCGTATTCGTTGATCTGGGCGGAGTTGACGGTCTGGTAAGAAGAGCTGACCTTTCATGGAACAGGATCAAGCACCCCTCAGATGTTGTTTCTGTAGGCGATAAGGTGGTCGTAAAGATCAAGGATATCGACACAGAGAACAAGAAGGTATCTCTCATCTATAAGAAGGATTCGGAAAATCCCTGGGAGATATTCAAGGCTAACTATGAGGTGGGACAGACTGTTAAGGCTACTATCGTGTCTATCACTTCCTTCGGTGCTTTCGCTCAGATAATCGAAGGTATCGACGGACTTATCCACATCTCTCAGATCGCTAACCAGAGAGTAAACAATGTTGCTGATATACTCACTGTAGGCGATGAGGTGAACTGCCTTATCACTGAGATCGACACTGATAAGAAGAGGATCAGCCTTTCTATCAGAGCACTTCTTCCTGCCGAGGACGAAGAGACTGAGGAATATGAGGAAGAAGAGACCGAAGCTTAATTATCGGTAAAACTACAGGGGGACGGTTATTCGTCCCCTTTTTTGTGTAAGTGACGATAAAATTATTTGTTTAAAATGCTGAAAAATGGTTTTTGATATTGTGCTTATTGCTTAAATTATCAGAAAATTTTTTCACTTAAAGAAAAATACTTAACTTTTTTATAATTATGTGGTATACTATATGTGGGGCATTGTGCTCCCCAAAAAGACAATAACAGGCTTTTGCCTTAGACTGAATAATTATACGGAAGGTCAATTATATGGAACAAACCAAAAAGAGAACATCAAAAAAGAAAAAACGAGGGGTCAATCCCTTAGTGCATATACTAAAGGTGATAGGCACGCTGCTGCTGTCTGTTTTCCTTGTTGTTGTTATCACAGGCTCGATATTTGCAACGGTGCTGACGATATATGTCCTTAACTTCGCAGATACCACCACTACCGTGAGCCTTGAGAAGATAACCGAGAGCAATATTACCAGATTTCTGTACGAGAACCCCGACTATGACGAGGAGACCGACGAGGAGATCGAGCAGTATGAGCTCTACTATGCCATAAAGAACGAGCAGAGGCATTTTATCTGGGCTGATATCGAGGAGATACCCCAGTGCGTGCAGGACGCCTTCGTGTACACCGAGGACGAGAGATTTTACAGCCATGACGGTGTTGACTTCAGGCGTACCTTCTATGCGTTCGTAAATGCCTTTCTGCCTAATACCAGAAAATTCGGCGGTTCGACCCTTACTCAGCAGACTATCAAAAACCTGACAGGTGATGACGAGGCTGAGGGCGTAGCAGGTGCAGAGCGTAAGATACGTGAGGTTTTCCGTTCTATCAACGTGGAAAAGACCTATACCAAGGAGGATATCCTGCAAAGCTACCTGAATATCGTGCCGATGGGTACCAGTGAGTATGAGATAATCGGCGTTCAGGCGGCGGCTAACTTCTACTTCGGCAAGGATATCTCGGAGCTTGACCTGGCTGAGGCTGCCTGCCTTGCGGGTATGACCAATGCCCCTGCCGCAAACAACCCTATAGACAGCCTTAAAAACAATAATATCAGACGTAAATACTGCCTTGACCATATGCTTGAAAACGGCGCGATATCCGAGCAGGAATATACCACCGCCATGAACGAGGAGCTGGAGCTGGCAGGTAACTTCAACTATTCAAGCTCCACAGTTTATGAGGAGGAGATGCAGGACCAGGGCACTACCTCATACTTTATGGACGCTGCTATCGAGGAGGCTATCACAAGGATATCCGAGGACTCGGGACTGTCATATGCAGACGCCCAGCTGGAGCTGTATAACGGCGGCTATAACGTTTACTGTACTGTAGATATCGACCTGCAGAAGAAAATGGAGCAGCAGATGAAGGTGCAGTCAAACTTCACCACATATTCTATGCCCGAGGAGGACGATACCCTCTGGTCGGACTTTATCGCTATGGATTATAACGGCAACGTAAAGGCTGTTGTGGGCAACAGGACCGAAAAGACTGAGTCGAGAACTCTTAATAACGCTTCTCAGTCACCAAGATCGCCCGGTTCGTGCATAAAGCCTATCGCTTCATATGCGCCTGCCCTTGACCAGGACCTGCTGACATGGTCCACTTTCTCAAAGGACCAGCCTATCGAGATAATCAATAAGGACGGCGAAAAGGAGCAGTGGCCTGTAAACTATTCGGAAACCGGCGACAGCGCAAACTGGTCGTACAGCGATCTGTTCACATGGCAGATGCTCATGCGCTCGCTGAATACCCTGCCTGCACAGCTCATTGATAAAATGACCCCTGCATATTCCTATAATTTCCTTAAAGAAAAGCTTGATATCACAACACTGGCTGAGACCGACTCGGACTATTCAGGTATGACCGTCGGCGGTCTTACCTACGGTATCACTCTTGAAGAGCTGGTGGGAGCTTATATGATCTTCGGCAACGGCGGAAGAAAGTATGAGGTCACCTATCTTTCAAAAATAGAGGACGCCAACGGAACAGTTATCTATGAGAAGAACGACGGCTATAAGCAGGCTATATCCGATGATACCGCCTATATCATGAACAGAATGATGCAGTATGTAATCAATGACGAGCAGGGTACAGGACGCTATGCAAAGCTTAGCAAAACTGACCTTGTGGGCAAGACAGGTACTTCGTCAGACTGGTTCGACCTGACCTTTGTTGGCTGCACCCCCGACTATGTTTCGGGCGTGTGGATAGGATATGAGACACCGTCAACCATACCCACCAACGATTATCAGAACATCGGCGCTATCTGGAAGAATCTCTTCGGCGAGGTGGCAGAAAAGGAGAAGCACCACTCGTTTGAGGATACCTTCCCCATGCCTGCATCGGTGCAGAAGCTCAACTTCTGCAACAGAACAGGTCTGCTGGCAAGCGGCGGCTGCTCCAGCCAGGGTACAGGCTATTTCAAGACAACCAATACACCCGATTACTGCTACGGCGGACATTAGATCACCGACAAAAGGACCTTCGCAGAAACGGAGGTCCTTTTTTGAGAGGAAGAAATATGAGCTTGATAAAAATGTGCGTTCCATGCCATTTTGGGCTGGAAAGCGTGCTGGCTTATGAGATAAAAAAGGTCGGCGGCGAAAATTTAGTCACTACCGACGGCAAAATAACCTTTGAGGGCAGCTTTGATACGCTGGCAAAGGCTAATCTGTGGATATCCACAGGCGAGAGGGTGCTTATCGAACTGGGCAGCTTTACTGCAAAAAGCTTTGAGCAGCTGTTTGACGAGGTGATAAAGCTGCCGCTGGAGGACTATATGGGAAAGACGGATGCTTTCCCCGTCAAGGGCTATTCGCTGAACTCACAGCTGCACTCGGTACCCGACTGCCAGAGGATAATTAAAAAGGCATTCGTAAAAAGGCTGGAGAGGGTATACGGCATATCCTATTTTGAGGAAACAGGCGAGAAGCGGCAGATACAGTTTTCAATACTAAAGGATAAGGTCAGCGTTTATCTGGATACCAGCGGCGTTGGGCTGCATAAAAGGGGCTACAGGCGTAATTCAAACGCTGCGCCTATCAAGGAGACGCTGGCGGCAGGTATCATCGACCTGGGCAGAGTCAGAGCAGACTCGCAGGTGTATGACCCCATGTGCGGCTCGGGTACTTTTCTTATCGAGGCGGCGTATAAGGCGCTGAAGGTGGCGCCGGGGCTCAGAAGAAGCTTTGCCGCCCAGAGGTGGGAGCAGATACCCCAGAAGGTCTGGCAGAATGCCAGGGCAGAAGCTATGGATATGATAGACAGGCAGGGCAGCTTTGCAGCCTTCGGCTTCGATATAGACGATATGGCGGTGGAGCTCACAAGAGATAATGCCAAAAAGGCAGGGGTGGGCTCAAAGCTGACGGTGAAGCAGCAGGATATTTTAAAATTTACCCAGCCCGAAAAGGGCATTATCTTCTGCAATCCCCCATACGGCGAGCGTATGCTGGAGATAAAGGAAGCGGAGGAGCTTTATAAAAAGCTGGGGGAAAGGCTCTCGCCATCTAAAGAAAGACCCTGCTATATAATATCGCCCCATGAGGAGTTTGAGAAATTCTTCGGCAAAAAGGCTGATAAAAAGAGAAAGCTCTATAACGGCATGATAAAATGCAATTTGTATATGTATTTTAAATAGGAGGACAAGGTTGGACGAAAGAGTAAGAGGGCAGATAGACGAGCTTATATCAAAATGCAGGCAGCTTTCCTCGCTGGGCTATACGGTGGAGGATAAAAACAGCGACCCTGCCGATTTTATGAAATTTACCCTGACTAAAATGCTCATTTACATAAGCATGAGCGATAAGGAGGCGCACCCTGCGGAGGCTGAGTTTATAAATGAAGCTCTGGGGCTTAATATCACAGAGAGTGATGTGGCAAAATTCGCAGGGGATAAGACCATAACCGCCAATGAGGTGACTGACGGTCTGCAAAAGCTATGCGTGCCCTTTGCCAAGGCTCAGGTGGACGGCAGGCTTGACTATGACTGCACAAGGATAGTGAGCTTTATAAACACCATCGGTATCTCGCTGATAGCGGCTGACGGCAACGCTGATGAAAGGCAGACGGCTATTTTAAGCTCCCTGACTTTCAGGCTGAGGATATTCTGCGACTCATATGTTAAGTCGTTAAAGGAGAAAAAGGCTAAAGGGGGCAGTGTGCCAAAGGCTGCCGCAGATGTTAAAAAGACAGAGGAAAAAAGCTCAGACGAAACGCTGGAGGAGCTTATGGATAAGCTCAACTCGCTGATAGGACTTGAAAACGTCAAGAGCGAGATACACAGCCTTTCAAACCTTATAAAGGTGAGAAAGCTGCGTGAGGAAAGGGGCTTTAAGCAGCCTGATATGTCGCTGCACCTGGTTTTCACGGGCAATCCCGGCACGGGCAAGACCACCGTGGCAAGGCTGATATCAAAGATATACAACCGCCTTGGGGTGCTGCCCACCGATAAGCTGGTGGAGGTGGACCGCTCGGGACTGGTGAGCGGATATGTGGGCAAGACCGCCCTGAAAACCAAGGAGGTCTGCGAAAGCGCCCTTGGGGGAGTGCTGTTTATTGACGAAGCCTACGCACTGACCAATACCGAGAGCAAAAACGATTTCGGCAGCGAAGCGGTGAACACCCTGCTGAAATTTATGGAGGACCACCGCAGCGAGCTGGTGCTTATCTGCGCAGGCTATACTGAGCTTATGGAGGAGTTTTTGACCAGCAACCCGGGGCTTAAGTCAAGGTTCAACAGGTTCATTCACTTTGATGATTATTCTGCCGAGGAGCTGACGGCTATTTTTGTGTCGCTGTGCAAGGGCTATAAGCTTGAGGTTGACTTTGACGCGCTCAGTCACGTAAAAAGCTTTTTTGAGCTCAGAAAAAGCGAGCAGCTGGAGCACTTCGCCAACGGCAGAGATGTGAGAAATTTCTTTGAAAGGGTGCTTTCAAATCAGGCTGACAGGCTGTCTGAAATGGAAGAGATAACCGATGAACAGCTGGTGAAGATAACCCTTAGCGATGTAAGCGGCATACTGCTCTGACATGGAGGATATATGTTTGATTTTGATGCGATAGTTTTTGATATGGACGGTGTTATTCTTGACACCGAGAGAATGGCACTTAAAAGCTGGGTGCTGCTGGCTGACAAATACGGCTTGGAGGGCATTGAAGAGGTAGCTCTGAAATGTGTAGGCAGAAACACTGCTGCCACCACACAGATGCTGCTGGATACCTACGGCGAGGACCTTGATATTGAGGGGCTGTATAAGGAGAGCAAGGAGCTTTTGATGAAGCTTTTTGAGGAAAACGGCGGCATACCCCTTAAATCGGGCGCTAAGGAGCTGCTTATGTGGCTTAGGGACAATGGCCACAGGGTGGGGCTTGCATCATCGACAAGATATGCCACCATTGTAAGGCAGCTGACCGATGCAGGGCTGATAGACTGCTTTGAGGTGATAGTGGGCGGAGATATGGTAAAAAATTCAAAACCGCTACCTGATATTTACCTGACAGCCTGTGAAAAGCTGGGGGTAGACCCCAAAAGGGCAATGGCTGTTGAGGACTCGAAAAACGGCATTATCTCAGCCCATGCGGCAGGTATGAAAACCGTGCTTGTGCCCGACCTTATCAAGCCCGATGAGGAGATGCTGGAAAAGGCAGACCTTAAACTCAGCTCTCTTGACGAGCTGCTTGAAAAACTGGTCAATGCAGGCAAGTGATGCCTGTGAAAAATACAGTCTGCGTCACGGCAGCATAGAAAAATTTTCGGCATAAGCTGTGACTCAGCGCAAACAGGAGGAAAAGAATATGCGTTACGAGATCAAAGGAACCCCATTACCCGTGGTCATCTGCTACCTTGCAGCCAACGAGTCGCTCAAATGCGAAAAGGGCGCAATGAGTTGGATGACCCCCAACCTTAACATGACCACCAACGCAGGCGGCGGAGTTGGCAAGATGCTCTCCCGTGCGCTGTCGGGCGAGTCGATGTTCCAGAACGTTTACACCGCTATGGGCGGCGACGGTATGATAGCTATGGCTTCAAGCTTCCCGGGTGAGATCAAGGCTATCGACGTGGCACAGATGCCTATAGTAGCCCAGAAGTCGGCATTTTTAGGCTCTGAGGCTGGCGTCAATATGGAGATATTCTTCCAGAAAAAGCTTGGCGCAGGCTTCTTCGGCGGCGAGGGCTTTATTATGCAGAGATTTTCGGGTCAGGGCGTAGTTTTCCTGGAGTTTGACGGTGCTATCATCGACTACCAGCTCAACCCCGGTCAGTCAATTCTTGTTGACACAGGCTGCCTTGCGGCTATGGAGGCTTCCTGCTCTATCGAGATCGAAAGAGTGCAGGGCTTAAAGAACGTTATGTTTGGCGGCGAGGGTCTGTTCAACACAAGAGTTACAGGTCCCGGTCATGTATGGCTGCAGACCATGCCTGCAAGCAACCTTGCAGCTGTGGTATCTTCCTACATACCAAGAGGATAAAAGGGAAAAACCAAAGCTCATCTGTACGTTTATTTGTACAGATGAGCTTTTTGCATTGTAAAGCGCCGATATCGCAACGACATCGGCGCTTGTATTTTTTTAATCAGTAACTGCGTTCTTAGCTATAACATCTGCCACAAGGTTTGCGGGGAGGGGCTCGTACCTTGCCTTTTCAAAGGTGAATGAACCTCTGCCCTGTGTCATCTGTCTGAGGGTCAGGGTGAAGTCTGACATCTCAGCCATCGGCACCTCGGCAACTATCTCGGTAAGACCAGCCTTATCGGTGGGGTTCATGCCGAGCACTCTGCCTCTTCTCTTGTTGAGCTCGCCCATCATATCGCCTGTGTTGTCATCGGGAACGATAACGTTCAGCGAGCCGATAGGTTCAAGAAGAATAGGCTCTGCCTGTCTCAGACCTTCCTTATAAGCGATAGACGCTGCCATCTTGAATGCCATTTCTGAGGAGTCAACAGGGTGGTATGAACCGTCAACCAGTATAGCTTTAAGTCCCACAACAGGGAAGCCTGCCAGAACGCCCTTCTTTACGCTTTCCTGCAGTCCCTTTTCAACAGCAGGGAAGAAGTTCTTTGGAACAGCGCCGCCGAATACCTTCTCCTCGAATACCAGCTCGTCCGAAACGCAAGGCTCAAACTCTATCCAAACATCGCCGTACTGACCGTGACCGCCCGACTGCTTCTTGTGTCTGCCCTGTACCTTGACCTTCTTGCGAATAGTCTCACGGTAGGATATCTTAGGCAGTGCAACGTCGATATCAACGCCGAAATCATTTTTAAGCCTGCCTGCAACAGAGTCAAGGTGAAGTCCGCCCAGGGTGCTGAGTATCATCTCATTGGTGGCGCTGTCAAGCTCATACGTAAGGGTGAGATCTTCTTCGAGAAGTCTGCCGATAGCTGCCGAGATCTTGCTCTCATCGCCCTGTTTCTTAGCCTTGACAGCCATTCTGTAGGTCGGCTTGGGGAACTCAATAGCAGGGAATTTAACTATCCTTGCGCTGTCGCAGATGGTATCGTTGGTGTTGACATTCATCTTCATGGCAACAACTATATCGCCTGCGCCTGCCTCAGCCACATCTATCTGCTTTTTGCCCTGCAGAGTTACCAGCTTGCCCACCTTTTCGGTGCTGCCTGTGGTAGCGTTTACCACCTCTTTATTCTGTGAAAGGCTGCCTGCGAAAAACTTTATGAATGACAT